>CAUZJY010000021.1:0-22931 GCA_963580305.1 Gemmatimonadales bacterium UBA6960 | reverse complement strand
GTATCTCGGCTTCACCGCTTTCACGATCCCGTTCGCGTTCGCGATCGCGGCGCTGCTCTCCGGCCGGCTCGACTCGCGCTGGATCGCACTCACGCGGCGGTGGACGCTGCTCTCCTGGTTCTTCCTTGCGAACGGGATCGTGTTCGGGATGCGGTGGGCGTACGAGGAGCTGGGGTGGGGCGGGTGGTGGTTCTGGGATCCGGTCGAGAACGCGTCGCTGCTGCCCTGGCTGTCCGCGACCGCCCTCCTGCACTCGATCCAGATCCAGGAGAATCGCGGGATGCTCAAGGTGTGGAACATGAGTCTCGTGATCCTCACCTTCCTGCTCACGATCTTCGCGACCTTTCTGACGCGCTCCGGGCTAATCGAGTCGGTGCACTCGTTCGCCCAGGAGCTCAGGATCGCCTACATCTTCCTCGGCTTCATGTCGGCCATCATCGGCGTCGGCGTGGTGCTGATCCTCTGGCGACTGCCCAAGCTGCGGAGTGAGAACCAGATCGAGTCGTTCCTCTCCCGCGAAGCGGCGTTCCTCTTCAACAATCTGTTCCTTCTGGCGGTGTTGTTCGCGGTCTGGTGGGGGACGATGCTGCCGCTCTTCTCGGAGGGGTTCGGCGGCGAGAAGATCACGGTCGGTCCGCCCTTCTTCAACGCGGTCAACATCCCGTTCGGCCTTTTGCTGCTCGCGCTCACCGGGATCGGCCCGGTGATCGCCTGGCGGCGCGCATCCAAGCAGAACCTGAAGAAGAACTTCACGCTGCCGGTGGCGGTGGGCGTGGCGGTGCTGGCGGCACTCTGGCTGGCCGGAGCGCGCCACGGCGCCGCGCTGGCCACCTTCGGGATCGCCGCGTTCGTGATGACCGTGATCGTGGTGGAGTTCTTCAAGGGGACGAGGGCGCGCGTCCGGATCGAGCAGGAGCGTTGGCCGTTCGCGTTTCTGCACCTGGTGGCGCGCAATCGCCGCCGCTGGGGCGGCTACATCGTGCACGCCGGCGTGGTCATCATGTTCGCCGGCTTCGCGGGCAACGCCTTCAAGGCCGAGATCCGCCAGACGCTCGATCCCGGCGAGACCGCCGAGATGCCCTCGCCGCTGGGCCACAGCTATACGCTCACCTACGAGGGTCTGAGCACCACGCTGGCCGGTGCCGCGCCCGTACGGAACGTGCGCTGGCAGGTGGCGGCGCTGCTCCGGGTCGAGAAGGAGGGCAGGCCGGCGGGCACGCTCACCACCGTGCGTCGCGCGCTCATCGCCCAGGAGGACATGCCGACGACCGAGGTCGCCATGCGCTCCTCGTTCCTCGAGGACCTGTACGTGATCCTCTCGGACGTTCCCGATCTGCGCGGCGCGCTCGCGAACGACCCGAACGCCCAGACCGTCACGTTCACCTTCATGGTGAACCCGCTGGTCGGATGGATCTGGTACGGCGGGATGATCATCGCGCTGGGCGGCCTGATCGGGCTCTGGCCGGACGGAGTCGCCACACGCGCACGCACGCCCGTCCGCGCTCCCGCCCGGGCAGGCGGCCCTGTTCTCGCCGGCGCCGACTGATCCCACCACCAGGTCCATGACCGTCATCGCCGGCGCTGTCCTGCTCGTCGCGGCGGTGGTGCTCTTCCTGCTCCACCCGATCCTGTCGGGGCGCCGCGCCTCGCTGCACCGGGAGCGGGACGAGCCCACCGAGGCCGAATCGCGCCGCCGTGTCACCCTGCTCGCGTTGCGCGACGTCGAATACGACTACGCGACCGGCAAGCTGGGCGAGGAGGACTACCAAGCGCTCAAGCGCGAGCTCGAGGCCGAGGCGCTGGCCGCGCTGACCGATGCGGAGGGCGAGTCGTCCGCGAGCAGGCAGGACGTGCCCTGGCTCGAGCGGGAGATCGTGCGGCTGCGCGGAGGGCTAGCGGCGGGCACGACCTGCGTGGCCTGCGGAAGCGCCAACGAGCCGGGCAGCCGCTCCTGCGCCTACTGCGGGATCCCGCTCGACACGCCCGGCTCCGGCTCGGCTCCGCGTCCGGAGCCCGCGTGACTGCGGCGGGATCCGTGCCTCAGGTGGCCATGCTCGAGGCCCGGGGGTTGGTCCGCGAGTTCGGCGGGCTCGCCGCGGTGGACGGCATCGACATCACGCTGCCCCCGGGCGGGTTCCTCGTGGTCTTCGGGCCCAATGGCGCCGGGAAGACTTCGTTGCTCAAGCTGCTCGCGGGATCGCTCCGCCCCACCCGCGGTGAGGTGCGGGTCGCGGGGGAGACGCTCGTACCGGGAAGCCCCGCGGGGCGCGAGCGGATCGGCGTCCTCTCGCACCAGACGTTCCTCTACGAGCAGCTCACCGCGCGCGAGAACCTGCGGTTCTACGCCACCCTGTACGGGCTGGCGGACGGCCAGGCGCGCGTGGTCGAGCGGCTGCGCGAGGTCGGGCTGCTGGAGCGGGCTGACGACCGCGTGAAGACCTTCTCGCGCGGCATGCGCCAGCGGTTGGGGCTTGCGCGCACCCTGCTCCACGATCCCGACCTGGTGCTGCTCGACGAACCGTACACCGGGCTCGACGCGCACGCCTCGGCGGTGCTCCGGCGCGTGCTCGAGGCCCTGCGCGACGGCCGCCGCACCGTCGTCCTCGTCACGCACAACCTCGCCCAGGGGCTCGAGCTCGCCGACCGGGCCGCGATCCAGGTGCGGGGGCGGTTCGCATGGGAGGGCGCCGCCGGCGCCATGCCACTCCGCGACTTCGACGCCTTCTACCAGGAGACGGTCGAGCGCGTCGAAACGGGCGTGCCCACCCCCTCGGGGGCCGGGGCGCGATGATCTACCTCCGGCAGCTCTGGGCGATCGCCTGGAAGGATCTCCTGATCGAACTGCGGAGCCGCGAGCGGGTCGGCTCGATGGCCGGCTTCACCGCGCTGGTCGGGGTGCTCTTCAACTTCGCGATCGACTGGACGGCGGTGCGCCCCGACGAGATCGCCTCCGCCCTCATCTGGGTCACGGTCATCTTCGGGGGCACGCTCGGGCTGGGGCGCACCTTCGAGCTCGAGGCCCAGGACGAGGCGTTCCAGGGAGTGCTCCTCACCCCCGCCCCGCGCGATGCGCTCTTCCTCGGCAAGGTGCTCTCCAACTACGTGATGGTGCTGGTGGTGACGCTGCTCGTGCTCGGGCTGTTCGGGCTCTTCTTCGCGCTGGACTGGGGGGACCACCCGATCGTGCTGGTGGGCACGCTCGCCCTCGGCGGGCTCGGTTTCGTGGCGGTGGGGACGCTCTTCAGCGCGGTCTCCTCCGGGACGGCGATCGGGCAGACGCTGCTCCCCGTCCTCCTCTTCCCCCTGCTGGTGCCCGTGGTTATCTACGGGACCAGCGCGACCGGACGGCTGCTGGTCGGACGGCCGCTGGACGAAGTCGAGGGAAACCTGCGCATCCTGGGGGCGTTCGCGCTGGTCGCGCTGGCCGTGGGGGCGACCCTCTTCCGCTACGTGGTGGAGGACTAGATCGATGGAGATCGCGGTGGAGCGCGGCCGGAAGCGGCGCCCGGTGGGGAGCGGGATCCGATGGACCTCGGTGGTCACGACGCTGTTCGGAATCGCCCTCATCGTGCTGCTGCATTGGATGGTGTTCTTCTGGGTGAACACCGAGGCCACGATGGGGATCGTGCAGCGGATCTTCTACGTGCACGTGCCCGCGATGTGGGTGGCGTTCCTCGCCTTCGGGATCGCGGCGCTGAGCAGCGCCGTGTATCTTTGGCTCCGCGACGAGCGCCTTGACATGGCCGCAGTAGCGGCCTGCGAGGGGGGCATGCTCTTCACGACGGTCGGGCTGATCACCGGCTCGCTGTGGGGAAAGATTGCCTGGGGGACCTACTGGGAGTGGGATCCCAGGCTGACCCTCACCCTGCTGCTCTGGTTCATCTACCTTGGCTACTTCATGGTGCGGGCGGCGACGGAAAACCCGGAGCGCGGCCGCCGGCTCTCGGCGGTGATCGCGATCGTCGGTGCGCTGGACATCCCGCTCATCCACGTGAGCGTGCTCTGGTTCCGCTCGCTGCACCCCCAGCCGGTCGTGCTCGACACGCGGCAGCCCATGAACCTCGACTCGGACATGCTGCTCACCCTCATGATCGGACTGCTCGCGTTCACCGTGCTTTTTCTGGGGGTGATAGGCTTCCGCTACGGCCTCGAGCGGAGCCGCCGGACTCTCGACATCCGCCTCGCGCGGAGGACGGCGTGAGCTGCGCCCGCTGCGCACCCGCCTTCGGCGGCTCGCCGCCAGCCCTTCGGCTGGCACGCGGGCTCGCCGCTCCGTCCGGCGTGGACCGGAAGCCTCCTTGGTCGCGCAGGCGCCGGCCGTGAACCGGGCTCGACGCTTGCGCCTCGCCCTCGCGACGGTGTCGCTCCTGGCTCCGGTCCTGACGTCGGTGCTGGCTCCGGGCGCGGCCGCGGCCCAGGCCACCGAGCTGGGGCGGCAGACGCTCGGCCGGCCATACTGGCACGTCTTCATCGCTTATGCGCTCGCATGGCTCCTGATCGGCTGGTGGGTGGTCTCGATCGCGCGGCGTCTCACCCGGGTCGAGAGGCGTCTGGACAGCGAATGACGCCGGTCCCGGAGGCGGCGCGGTGAGCGGATCCACCGCCGCGGAGCCGCTCGTGGACCTCCGGAGCGACACCGTCACCCGTCCCACCCCCGCCATGCGGCGGGCGATCGCCTCCGCCGAGGTCGGCGACGACGCCCTGGGGGACGACCCTACCACCCGGAGGCTGGAGGAGCGGATCGCCGAGCTACTCGGGAAGGAGCGCGCGCTCTTCTTCCCGACTGGGCTCATGGCCAACCAGACCGCGCTGGCCGTGCTGGGTCGCTGGGGTGGGGAGGTCGTAGTCGAGGCGGGTGCCCACGTGCTCAATTACGAGGACGGCGCGGCCGCCGCGCTCTCGGGTCTCCAACTCCGCGCGGTTCACGCTCCCGATGGCCTTCTCACCGCCGATCTCGTGCGCGACGCGATCCACCCCGTCTCCCGCTATGCGCCGCGCACGTGCGCGGTCACGGTGGAGAACACGCACCTGGTCTCGGGCGGGCGCGCCATGCCCCTGGAGGTTGCGGCGGGGATCGCGGCGGTCGCCCGCGAGCGCGAAGTGCGTGTGCATCTGGATGGAGCGCGCCTCTGGAACGCGTGCGCGGTGACCGGGCACGAACCGGCCACGTATGCTGGCCACGCCGATACGGTCATGGTCGCCCTCTCGAAGGCCCTCGGATGTCCGGTGGGCTCCGTGCTCGCAGGCCCCTCCGATCTGATGGAGGAGGCCTGGCGGGTGCGGCGCAGGCTGGGCGGGGCCATGCGCCAATCCGGCATCCTGGCCGCTGCCGGTCTGTACGCCCTTGATCACCATCGAGAGGAGATCCTCCAGGATCACCGGCGCGCCCGGCGGCTGGCGGAGGGGGTGGCCGCGCTCTCGGGCCTCCGAGTCGTGCCCCCGGAAACAAACGTTGTTTTGATCGATCTGGAGGAGGAGCGAACGGCTGAACTATATGTGTTTCTGGAGATACAGAGAATTTTGTTGTTGAAATTCGGGATCGGTCGGCTGCGCGCAGTGACGCATCGGGACGTGGACGACGCCGGGATCGACCGCGCGGTGGGGTGCTTTCGGGACTGGTCGGCTGCCCAGGCGCGAGGATAACGAAAAAATGGCATGATTCTTTCGGGACCGGCGTGCGAGCACCACTCGGACCCGCGCCCGACCGCTAGGGGAGGTGTCGTGATCGAATCCCTCGAAGCGGAGGCGCTCGCGGCTGAGCTCGTTCTTATCCATGCCCGTGACGGGCTGCGGGAGGTCGGGACTGGAAGAGAAGATAGGGGTGTCCCACGCCCGCATTCCACACGCCCGGAGCTGAGGCTACCATCGACGCCGGACCCGGGGACGCCCGGCTGCCACGAGTGCGACGAGAAGGTTTCGCTTTATCTTCGGGTATTATAGCTTGGTCCCGCGAGGGGACCCCCTGAGCTCCAGCCAACCCTACGGAGAGCGCCGATGGCGACGGTGGTAATGAGCGATCCCAAGATGGACGCCAGGATGGACGCGAAGACGGCCGACCAGAAGCAGAAGGCGCTGACCACCGCGATCAGCCTGATCGAGCGCTCGTACGGCAAGGGCGCGATCATGCGGATGGGCACGGACGGCATGAAGATCCGCGTCGAGGCGATCTCCACGGGCGCGCTCAACCTGGACGCCGCGACCGGGATCGGCGGGATCCCGCGGGGACGGATGACCGAAATCTACGGCCCGGAGTCGTCCGGAAAGACCACCGTCTGCCTCCACGTGATCGCCAATGCCCAGAAGAAGGGCGGCATCGCGGCGTTCATCGACGCGGAGCACGCGCTCGACGTGGGCTACGCGCGCAAGCTCGGCGTGGACGTCGACAACCTGCTGGTCTCCCAGCCGGATACGGGGGAGCAGGCGCTCGAGATCGCCGAGGTGCTGATCCGGAGCAACGCCGTGGACGTGGTGGTGATCGACTCGGTGGCCGCGCTCGTGCCCCGGGCCGAGATCGAGGGGGAGATGGGAGACTCCCACATGGGGCTCCAGGCCCGGCTCATGAGCCAGGCACTCCGGAAGCTGACCGGGGCAGTCAGCCGGTCCAATACCGCGTTGGTCTTCACCAACCAGCTCCGCGAGAAGGTCGGTGTCATATTCGGCAATCCCGAGACCACCTCGGGGGGGCGGGCGCTCAAGTTCTACGCGTCCTGTCGGATGGACATCCGCCGCATCGGCGCGATCAAGGACGGCCAGGACGTGGTCGGCAATCGCACGCGCGTGAAGGTCGTGAAGAACAAGGTGGCTCCTCCCTTCAAGCAGGCCGAGTTCGACATCCTCTATGACGAGGGGATCAGCCACACGAGCCTGCTCATCGACCTGGGCGCGGAGCTGCGCGTGGTGGACAAGTCCGGCGCCTGGTATTCGTACGGCGATCTCCGGCTGGGGCAGGGGAAGGAGAACGCCCGCCAGTTCCTGATCGAGAATCCAGACGTGGCGGAGGAGATCGACGCTCGCATCCGGACGGCCCTCGAGCTTCCGGGGGAGCTGGCTTCCGGTGCCGCCGAGGGAGGAGGGGGCGGGGAGGGCGACTGAAGCCGTCTCTCTCCGCTAGGGGGCCGGTCCGCGAGGGCGGCCCCCTCCCTGTTTTCTGGCCGGAGGCGTATGGTGTGAAGGGGCAGCCTGTTAGCTTGAAAGGCTCGAGCTTCTACCGTACCCGGATCCGGCACCATGAAGGCTGACGACATCCGCAGGCGCTTCCTCGAGTTCTTCCGCGAGCGCGGGCACGCGGTCCGTTCCAGCTTGTCCCTGGTCCCGGCCGACGACCCCACCCTGCTCTTCACGAATGCGGGGATGGTGCAGTTCAAGCGGGTCTTCCTGGGCCAGGAGAAGACCGACTTCACGCGCGCGGCCACCTCTCAGAAGTGCGTGCGCGCGGGCGGGAAGCACAACGACCTGGAGGAGGTGGGAAAGACCGCCCGGCACCACACGTTCTTCGAGATGCTGGGCAACTTCTCCTTCGGGGACTACTTCAAGCGCGACGCGATCCGGTTTGCCTGGGACCTGCTGGTAGGCGAGCTGAGGCTGGATCCCGACCGACTGTACGTGACCGTCCACCACTCCGACGACGAGGCGGCTGCGCTCTGGCGGGAGGAGGGCGGGGTGGACGAGCGCCGGATCCACCGGCTCGGAGACCAGGACAACTTCTGGCAGATGGCGGACACCGGTCCCTGCGGTCCGTGCTCCGAGATCCATTACGACCTGCGTCCCGAGGGCGAGCGGGGCGGGGCGCTGCCGTCGACGGCGGAATTCGTCGCGCTGGGCGAGCGCGGGCAAGTGCTCGAGCTGTGGAACCTGGTCTTCATGCAGTTCGACCGGGACGAGCAGGGGACCCTGCATCCCCTTCCCGCGCCCTCGATCGATACGGGCGCGGGGCTGGAGCGGCTCGCGGCGGTCCTCCAGGGGGTGGATTCGAACTTCCACATCGACCTCTTCCGTCCGCTGCTCGATCGGGTAGCGGAGCGCATCGGGCGCCCGTACCGAGCGGAGGCCCCCGAGGGAGTGAGCTACCGGGTGCTCGCGGACCACGCGCGCGCCGTGGCGTTCCTGCTCGCCGACGGGGTCTTCCCGGCGAACGAGGGACGGGGATACGTGCTCCGCCGAATCCTCCGCCGTGCGGTGCGTCACGCCTGGCTGCTGGGCCGGCGGGAGCCGACGCTCGTGGACGTGGTCTCGGCCGTGATCGACACGATGGGCGGCGTCTATCCCGAGCTGAGGGACCGGCGCGACCACCTGGAGCGGACGACCCGGGGAGAGGAGGAGCGCTTCCTCGCCACCATCGAGGGCGGCATGGCGCTCTTCGACCAGATCGCACCGGTGCGCGTCGAGGGGGCGGAGGGGACGTTGACGATCAGCGGCGCCGACGTGTTCCGGCTCTACGACACGCACGGGTTCCCGCTCGACCTCACCGAGGTGATGGCACGCGAGCGCGGCTGCGCGTTGGACGTGCTGGGCTTCGAGGAGGCGCTCGCGGCGCAGCGCGCGCGGAGTCGGGCGGACCGCGCGCGCACCGCGCGGGAGGTCACGGGCGGAGAGGGGCTCGAGGGGTGGACCGTGCACGAGAGCGGCGCCGAGCAGCACTTCGTGGGTTACGAAACCCGCAGCGACCAGACCGACCTGCTCGCCTGGCGCGTGCACGGCGACCGCGCCTCGGTCGTGCTCCGGGAGAACCCCTTCTACCTCGAGGGCGGCGGCCAGATCTCGGACTGCGGCGAGGTCGTGGGCTTCGGGTGGACGCTCCAGGTGGAGGGGGCACGCCGGGTCGATGGCTGGACGGCGGTGAGTGGCTCGTTCACGGGAGCGCTCCCCGCGGCCGGTGCGGTCGCGGTCCGGGCGACCGTGGCGCCTGTGCGGCACGACACCGAGCGCAACCACACGGCGACCCACCTGCTCCACGCGGCGCTCCGCGCCGTGCTGGGGCCGCACGTCGTGCAGCGCGGCTCGCTGGTCGCCCCCGCCCGGCTGCGCTTCGACTTCGCGCACGGCGCCCCGCTGAACGAGGAGGAGAAGCGCGAGGTTGAGCTCCGGGTGAACGAGGCGATCTGGGCCGATCTTCCGGTGCGCATCGAGCACATGGCGCACGCCGAAGCGGTTGGGAGAGGGGCGATGGCGCTGTTCGGGGAGAAGTACGGCGACGTCGTGAGGACCGTCCAGATCCCGCAGGTGAGCATGGAGCTGTGCGGCGGCACGCATGTCCGCCACACGGGCGAGATCGGGCTCTTCAAGATCCTTTCGGAGAGTGGCGTGGCTGCCGGCGTGCGCCGCATAGAGGCGGTGACCGGTCCCGGGGCGTTTCGCCACTTCCAGCAGGTCGAGGAGCGGGCCGCCGAGGCGGCGGCCGTGCTGCGCGTGGCGCCCGAGCACCTGGTGCAGCGGGCGCAGCAGCTGCACGAGGAGCGCACCGCGCTCGAGCGCGACCTGGAGGAACTGCGCAGGAGCGGCGGGGGTGTCGGGGAGACGCCCGTGCACGAGGCGACGGTAGACGCCGGCGGGGGACCGTTCAGCTATCGCGCGGTCCGGCTCCGCGTGCGTGGCCCGGACGACGCACGCGCCTGGGGCGACGGGTTCCTCGGATCGGGGCGGAGCGGAGTCGCCGTGGTCGCCGCGGAATCATCGGACGGGAAGCACAGCCTGTTCTCGTTCGTGACCGACGACCTGATCCGGCGCGGCATCCGCGCTGACCACCTGATCCGGGAGCTGGCCGGCCGCGTCGGCAGCAAGGGCGGGGGACGGGCACACATGGCGCAGGCCGGTGTGGCGGATCCGACCGCGCTCGAAGACGCGCTTGTGTCGGGGGAGGGGGTGGTACGGAGACTGGCCGAGGCGAGCGCCGCGTGAGGCCGACCGCCGCGCGCTCCGGTGCCGGCCGCACCCGGTCGTGACCGACCCGCGCGCCTGGCTGGCGGCTCGCACGCCGCAGCCGCCGGAAGCGCTGATGCTGCCGGTCCCCGAAGGAGCGGGGAGCGTCACGGAGCGGCTCGTGGAGGGCGGGCTGGACGCGCTTGAGCGCGCGCTCGTGGAGGAGGGCGAGCGGAGCGGAGCCTTCGAGCTGCTCGCCGCGGACGCGCTGCTCACGTATGCATGCGAGAGCGCCGCGGCCGCCGCCGATCCGGAGCACGAGCTGCTACGCATCCTGGAGCGGATGGCGCGGCGGGGCGCATGAAGCAGGAGGACCCGCTTGCGATCGGCGATCTCCACTCCCATCTCGTCCCTGGGGTGGACGACGGTGCACGTACCCTCGAGGACGCCCTCCAGGGTGTCGAGTGGATGGTGGGGGCTGGAATCCGCAAGATCATCACGACCCCCCACCTTAACGGCAGCCTCACACACGACGGCGCGGCGTTTACAAGCCGGATGCAGGACGTCGACCGCGGCTGGGCACTCGTGGAGGCGGCAGTCGCGGAGCGCTTTCCCGAGGTCGACTTCCGGCGCGGGCACGAGCTGCTGCTGGACGTTCCCGATCCGGACCTGAGGGATCCCCGCATCCGGCTGGGCGGCTCCTCCTTCGTGCTGCTCGAGTGGCCTCGGCTCCAGCTCCCGCCGGGGACCGCGGAAGTGCTCGCGCGGCTGCGCTTGGCGGGGATCCGACCGATCATCGCGCACCCGGAGCGCTACGTCGGATTCGACCGTGACCTGGAGCTGGTCGATCAGTGGCGCAGCGCGGGGGCGTTTCTCCAGATCAACTACGGCTCCCTCGTCGGCCGCTACGGTCCCGAGGTCCGGACGCTGGCGTTCCGGCTGCTGCGCCGCGGATGGGCAGACTATCTGTCCACGGACTTCCACGGCCGCGCCCACCTGAAACTGTACCGCCGTGAGGCGGTCAGGAAGCTGGTCGAGCTGGAGGGTGACGAGCAGCTTTCGCTGCTATCGGTGACCAATCCCCAGCGCGTTTTCCGCGACGAGGATCCGCTCCCGGTGCCGCCGCTGCTTGCCCATCCCACCTTGTGGTCGCGGGTGCGCGAGGCGCTCGGCCTGGAGCGGGACTGAGATGACGGATCGAAGCGCGGGGGCCAAGGCCCAGCTGCGCGAGCTCGCTCGGCTCGCGGAGGCGGTGGCCGAGTCCCCGCTGGCGGCCGAGCTGGAGGAAGTGGCGGCTCTCGTGGTGGAGGCCCTGCGTGCCGGGCGCACGCTCTTCTTCTGCGGCAACGGCGGCTCCGCCGCCGACGCGCAGCACCTGGCAGCCGAATACGTGGTCCGCTTCCGCCGCGACCGCCGGCCCCTCGCCGCGCTCGCGCTCACCACGGACAGCTCGGTGCTCACCGCCGGCGGAAACGACCTCGGGTTCGCGCGCGTGTTCGCGCGCCAGATCGAGGCGCTCGGCCGGCCGGGCGACGTGCTCTTCCTGCACTCGACGAGCGGAGCGTCTGAGAACCTCCTGGTGGCCGCGGAGGCCGCACGCGCGCGCGGACTCGTCACCGTCGCGCTGCTGGCCAAGGGGGGAGGGCGCCTGGGGGCGCTGGTGGACCGGGGGCTGGTCGTCCCCACCGACACCACCACGCACGCGCAGGAGCTGCACCTCGCGATGGGACACGTCGTGTGCGAGCTGGTGGACCGCGCCCTGGCGGACGCGGGGGATGCCTGAGCGCAACCCCCCATGAGCGACCGCGAGCAGCTCCCGCAGGACGCGGCCGGGGTGCTCGAGGCGAGCCGCGCGCGCGAGAAGGTGCAAGCCCTCTACTACCGCGTGCTCGCCGCCCAGGCGTCGGTTGCGGGGAATGTGTCCACGACCGAGCGGCTAAGCGAGCTGCACGCGGACGAGCAGCACCATCTCTCGCGCCTCACGGCGCGGCTGCTCGAGCTGGGGCACGCCCCACGGGACCTGTCGGCGATCCCCGCTCCGGCGGGCGAGCTCGACGGCTGGGAGGCGGGCGCCCGCGAGCGGGAGGTCGACGAGGTGCGCTGGTACGAGCGGCTCGTCGGGCTCGCTCTCGACGAGGCCACCGTGGCCGTGCTGCAGGAGATCCTCGAGGCCGAGCGGCACCACGCGCGCGAGCTGGGCGGGAAATGGATGTCCGCGTGAGTGCGGGCGGGCGGCGCGTGATCCGGCGCCACCCGGCCGCGCCACCCGCGGTGCTCTGGATCACGCGCACCCTCGAGGAGGCCGGCTTCGAGACCTGGGCCGTCGGCGGGGCTGTGCGCGATGTTCTCCTCGGGGTCGATTCGGTGGACTGGGACTTCACCACCCGCGCGCGGCCAGAACAGGTGCGCCGCGCCTTCCGACGGACCGTTCCCATCGGGATCGAGCACGGCACGGTGGGCGTGCTCGCACGCGACGGGACGATGTACGAGGTGACGACCTTCCGGCGCGATGTCGAGACGCGCGGTCGCCACGCCACGGTCGAGTTCACCGACCGCCTCGAGGAGGACCTCGCCCGGCGCGACTTCACGATCAATGCGGTGGCGTGGCACCCGCTTCGGGACGAGCTGCACGACCCGTTCGGGGGCGTCGAGGACCTGGAGCGCGGCGTGCTCCGGACGGTCGGTCGCCCCGCGGACCGCTTCGCGGAAGACTACCTCCGCGTGCAGCGCGCGCTTCGTTTCGCGGGACGCTTCGAGCTGACCGTGGATCCGCCGACCTGGACCGCGCTGTGCAGGGCGACGGACCAACTCGGGATCCTCTCCCCCGAGCGCATCCGCGAGGAGCTGATCAAGGTGCTCGCCCTCGACCCCCGCCCCGGGGGGGCGCTCTCGCTGTATGCGGCCTCGGGCGTGCTCGCGGCGCTCCTACCCGAGCTCGAGCCGCTGATCAGCCGGCGCGCGCGTGCCGCTCCGGTGGACGACTGGACGTACGCGCTGCTCGCGGGCGAGGCGCTTCCCGAGCGCCGGCCCCTGCTGCGGCTGGTGGCGCTCCTGCAGGCGGCCGGCGCGCGGGCGGCGGCGCAGTTGCTGGTGCGGCTGCGCTTCTCAAACGCGCAGGCCGACGCGGTCGCGGCGCTGGTCGCGGCCGGAACCGGTCCGCCGAGCCCGCGTGCGCGCCCCGCGGAGCTCCGCCGCTGGCTGGCGCGGGTCGGTCCCCAGCGCCTCACCGACCTCGCGCGCATCTGGTGCGCGCAGGAGCGCGTGGAGCGCTCGCTCGGCGTCGGCGTACCGGTGGACGCGGCGGGGAGCTGGCGGGCGCTCCGGCACGAGCTCCGCCGCCGCCCTGCGCTCGCGCTGGCCGATCTCGCGGTGACCGGGAACGACCTGATCCGCTCGGGGCTCAAGCCGGGACCGCGCTTCGGCCGCATCCTGGACGGGTTGCTCGACCGCGTGCTCGAGGATCCGGCGCTCAATCGCCGCGAGACGCTCCTCGAGCTGGCATCCACCCTGGCAGGGGACGCCGAGCGCCCGCGGCCGGGGAGCTGAGCGTGAGCGAGGAGCTCGAGCTGTTCGATGGGGCGCGCGAGGGAGCCCCGGAGCGGCGGCCAGCTCCCGTCGATCCGGGCGCCCCGCTAGCGGCGCGCATGCGCCCGCGCACGCTCGACGAGTTTCGCGGACAGGAGCAGCTGCTCGGAGCGGGTCGGCCGCTCCGCCTCATGATCGAGGCGGGTGCCCCGACCAGCATGATCCTGTGGGGTCCGCCCGGAAGCGGGAAGACGACGCTTGGGCGCCTGATCGCGGAGGCCGCGGCCGCCACCTTCGTCGCGTTCAGCGCGGTGACCGAGGGGATCCCGCGCGTGCGCGAGATCATCGCTGAGGCGCGGCGCCGGCTGGATGCGACCGGCCGGCGCACGATTCTCTTTTGCGACGAGATCCATCGCTTCAACAAGGCCCAGCAGGACGCGTTTCTCCCCCACGTGGAGGAGGGGACGGTCGTGCTGATCGGGGCCACCACCGAGAATCCGAGCTTTGAGATCGTGCGGCCGCTCCTGTCGCGCGCGCCCGTGCGGGTGCTGGAGCCGCTCGAACCAGCCGACGTGCGCGCGATCCTCGAGGCTGCGCTGCGCGATCCGGGGCGTGGGCTGGGGACGCTCCGACTCACCTGGGACGACGATGCCCTCGAGCTGCTCGCGGACGCGGCCGACGGCGATGCCCGGCGTGCGCTCGGGGCGCTTGAGGCTGCCGCCGTGCTGGTGGGAGCGGGTGGGCACGTCGACCGCACCGCCGCGCGCGAGGGACTCCAGCACCGATTCGCCGTCTACGACAAGGGCGGGGAGGAGCACTACAACCTGATCTCCGCGCTGCACAAGTCGGTGCGTGGCAGCGACCCGGATGGCGCGCTGTACTGGCTCGCCCGCATGCTCGAGGGGGGCGAGGATCCGCTCTACATCGCGCGCCGCTTGGTACGCATGGCGGCGGAGGACATCGGCCTGGCCGATCCGGCGGCGCTCCGCGTCGCGCTCGCGGCGCGCGACGCGTTCCACTTCCTGGGCACCCCAGAGGGGGAGCTGGCGCTTGCCGAGGCGGCGGTCTACCTGGCGACCGCACCCAAGTCCAACCGGCTGTATCTCGCCTGGGGGGCCGCGCTCGGCCGGGCCCGCGAGACGACCGGGGAGCCGGTGCCCCTGCACATCCGGAACGCCCCGACGCCGCTCATGAAGGAGCTCGGCTACGGGAAGGGGTATCGCTACGACCCGGACGAGGAGCACGGTGTCGTGGATCAGAGCTACCTCCCGGAGCGGCTCGCGGGAGAGCGGTTCTACGAGCCTGGCCCGCAGGGTTTCGAGCCGCGCCTGCGGGAGCGGCTCCAGTGGTGGGCCGAGCAGCGCCGAGTGGCACGCCCGGGCGGCTCTGGCGGAGGTGCTCCAGGCGCGGCCGGCCCGGGCGAGGCCCCGAGGAGCAGCGGCTCCTCCGAGGGGTAGATCCGACCGGATCCCGAGCAACCCGTGAGGCCACGATTCCCAGCCAGTTGATCGACACCCGCCCGCCAGTGGACCGCGCGCTGCTGGTGGGTGCGCCCACCAAGGACGTGCCGGTCGTGCTCGCCGGGGAGCACCTGAACGAGCTGGGTCGTCTCACCGAAACCGCCGGTGGTTGCGTCGTCGGGGTGATTCGACAGCGGCTCGAGGCCCCGTACCCGCGCTACTACCTAGGGGAGGGAAAGGCGCACGAGCTGCACGACACGGTCGCGCACGCCCGGGCGGACCTGGTGATCTTCGACGAGGAGCTCTCGCCCGCCCAGGGAAAGAACCTCGAGGACCTGGTGGGCGTTCGCGTGCTCGATCGCTCGGAGCTGATTCTCGACATCTTCGCGACGCGCGCCCGCTCGCGGGAGGCGCGCATGCAGGTGGAGCTCGCCCAGCTCGAGTACCTGCTGCCACGCCTCAAGCGGATGTGGAGCCATCTCTCACGTATCCGGGGCGGGATCGGACTGCGGGGCCCCGGTGAGACCCAGCTCGAGACCGACCGCCGGCTGATCGGGGAGAAGATCGCCGACCTCAAGCGGAAGCTCCGCGACGTGGCGCGCGCGCGGGCGGTCCAGCGGAGCGGCCGGGCCGGCCAGTTCCGCGCCGCGTTGGTCGGATATACGAACGCGGGGAAGTCGTCGCTCCTGCGCGCGCTCTCCGGCGATCGCGAGCTGTTCGTCGAGGATCGCCTCTTCGCCACCCTCGACTCCGCCATCCGCACGGTTGAGCTGGGGGACAGCTACGTGGCGCTCGTCACCGATACGGTGGGGTTCATCCGCAAGCTGCCGCATCACCTGGTCGCGTCCTTCCGTTCGACGCTCGAGGAGGCCCGAGAGGCGGACCTGTTGCTGCACGTGATCGACGCCTCCCATCCGGGCTGGCAGGAGCAGTTCGAGATCGTGGAGGAGGTGCTTGCCGAGCTCGACCTCGACGAGCCCCCGCAGGTGCTCCTGTTCAACAAGGTGGACCGCCTCACGCACGAGGAGGAGCGCGTGCTGCACGAGCGGGTGCGCGCCTTCGAGGCGCGCCCCGCGGTGTTCGTGTCGGCCCTCGAGCCCGCGTCGCTGGCCGCGCTGCGCGCGACGCTGAAGGCGCGCATGCGCCAGCGTCTCCCGCGCGTGCACCTGGAGATCTCCTCCGGCGACGGCAAGCTCCTGGCCATGCTGTACCGGGAGGGTGAGGTGCTCGAGCGGCTCGATCAGGGCGCGCGCATCGACATCACCGTGCGAATCACCGATCGCATGCTCCGACAACTCCGGCTCCGCGCGGGCATCCGCATCCTGGAGGTGGCGTGAGCTGCGGCCGCTGCGCAGCCGCCTTCGGCGGTCCAGCGTGGAGCTTCTTGCCTCCTCCCTCAACGCGGGCGCCGGCCGTGAGACGCGGGCCGCGACCGGACGCGCAGCTGCGGGCCGGGCGCTGATGGTGGACCGCGTCGTGTTCGTGGGTCCCGGCCGTACCGGGCTCGCGCTCGGCTACGCCATGCACCAGGCTGGGGCCCTCGACTCGCTCACCTACTACGGCCGCCGCCCCGAGCGGCCCGCGCACCCCCTCTTCATCGAGGGATATGCGCGCTACTGCTTCGGGCTCGAGCGGCCGGCCCCGGACACCACCGCGGTGTTCCTCACCGTTCCCGACGACGTGCTGCCGACCATGGCCCACGCGCTCTCCGGGCAGGGAGCCGCGCCCGAGGGATGCGCCGCGTTCCACTGCTCCGGGACGCTCTCCACCGACGTACTCGCGCCGTTGCACGCGCTCGGCTATCACGTCGGTTCGCTCCACCCGCTCCAGGCCCTCGGCCACCCGGTGTCCAGCGCAGAGCGGCTGGTCGGCTCCTGGTTCGCGATCTCCGGCGAGCCGGAGGCCGCCGCGGTCGCGCGGCGGCTGGTGGCGGAGCTGGACGGCACGCCGCTCACGATTCCGGTGTCGCGGCGCCCCCTCTACCACGCGTCCGCCGTGGTCGTCTCCAACTACCTCCCCGTGCTACTGGCCATGGCCGCGCGGCTGCTCGTGCACGCTGGCGTGCGGGAGGAGGACGCGGTGCCGGCGCTGATCCCGCTCGTGCGGGGGACGATCGAGAACATCGCGGAGCTGGGGCTCGCGACCGCGCTCACCGGACCGATCGCGCGCGGCGACGCCGAGACCGTGCGGCTCCACCTGCGCGCGCTGCCGGAACGGGAGGCCAGCCTGTACACCGCGCTGGGCCGTGAGGCGGTCGACCTGGCGGAGGCGCGGGGACTTGCGGCCGACTCGGTGGCGATGCTCCGGGAGCTCTTCGACGCGGGTGCGGAGGCATGCCTGTGAGGCCGATGCGGCTCTACGTCAACATCGATCACGTGGCTACCATCCGTCAGGCGCGGCGCACCGACGAGCCGGATCCGGTGCGCGCTGCCGTGCTGGTCGAGCTGGCCGGGGCGGATGGCCTCACCGTGCACCTGCGCGAGGACCGCCGGCACATCCAGGACCGCGACGTCCGGCTGCTCGCGGCGACGGTGCGCACGGTGCTCAACTTCGAGCTCGCGGCGAGCGGCGAGATCGTGGCCATCGCCTTGGAGCTCGCACCCTTCCAGGCCACGCTCGTGCCGGAGAAGCGAGCCGAGATCACGACCGAAGGGGGGCTCGACTTAACCGCGCCAGCCGGGCGGAGGACGATTGAGGACGCGCTCGGGAAGCTGCACGCCGCGGGTACCCGCACCTCGCTTTTCATCGATCCCGACGAGGCCGCGGTCCGCGCCTGCGCCGAGCTGGGCGCGGACGCGGTCGAGCTGCACACCGGCGAGTATGCGGACGCCCGCGGACCGGCGCGCGCCGCGCAGCTTGAGCGGCTGGCGCGCGCGGCGGTGCTCGCGCGCGAGGTCGGCCTGGCGGTGCACGCCGGGCATGGGCTCACCTACGAGAACGTGACACCCGTCGCCGCGCTTCCGGAGCTGGAGGAGCTCAGCATCGGCCACTCGATCGTCGCCCGCGCGGTCCTGGTGGGGATGGAGCGTGCGGTGCGCGAGATGATCGGAATCCTGGGCCGGGCGCGGGCGCATTGAGGCTCGACGCGAAGGCCACCATCGGGATCGGCGTCACCGCGTTCCTGCTCTGGTTCATCCTCAGAGACGTTCCCTTCGTGGAGGTGTGGGCGAACCTGCGGGATGCCCATTGGGGGCTCCTGCTCGCGTCGGTCGCCGTGGCCACCGCCGGGTTCCTCATCCGGGCCCTGCGCTGGCAGGTCCTCCTTGCCCCGATTCTCCCGAAGAGCTCCCTACGAAACCGGTTCGCCGCGGTGAACATCGGCTTCATGGCGAACAACCTGATCCCGGCTCGCGTGGGCGAGTTCGCGCGCGCCTACGCGCTCGCACGGGTCGAGCCGGTGCGCGTGAGCGCCGTGTTCGGGTCGCTCGTGGTCGAGCGCGTCTTGGACGGCCTGGTGCTGCTCGGCATCCTGCTGGGCACGATGGCGAGCCCTGGCTTTCCGAAGATCGCCGCCTTCCAGGAGGGGCCGCTCGCGAGCGCGCTGGACGCGATCCTGATTGGGATGTTCGGCCTGACGCTCGTGCTCGGAGGCCTGCTCGTCTTCCCGCGAGCCACCGTGCGCATCGTCGAGCGCCTGGCGCGGCGGTTGCCGGCCGGATTCGCGCGCCCGATCGTGGACGCGCTCGAGGCGTTTCTCGGCAGCCTGGCGGTGCTCCGGAGTCCACGGCTCCTCGCCCTGGCTGTGCTCTGGAGCGTGGGCTTCTGGCTGTGGCACGGACTCTCCTTCTGGCTGGGCATGCTGGCCTTCGACATCGACGCCGGCCTGGTCGCGGCCTACTTCACCGAAGCGGTCGTGGGGTTCGCGGTCGCGATCCCGGCGGCGCCCGGCTTCTTCGGCACCTTCCACGCGGGGGCCGGGTGGGCGCTCTCCGTCTTCGGCGTGCCCGATGCTCGCGCGCTCGCCTTTGCCTTCGGCTACCACCTGGGCGGGTTCATCCCGGTCACCGTGATCGGGCTCTACTACGCGGCGCGGATCGGACTGAGCCTGGGAGACGTGGGCGCGAGCGGGAAGCGCGTGGAGGAGGCCGTGGAACAGGAGCGTCCGGCCTGAGCGCTCGGGCCGCGGGGCGGCGGGCGGTGCGCGTGCTTGCCCCGGCCAAGGTCAACCTTCTGCTCCGGGTGGGGGCGCGACGCGCGGACGGCTACCACGAGCTGGACACTCTCTTCCAGGCGATCGACCTGGCGGACGAGCTCGAGGTCGCGGCGGTGCCGGGTGCGGACATGGCATTGGAGGTCGAGGGGGAGGCGGGTCCTGACGCGGACAACCTCGCGCTCCGCGCGGCGCGAGCCTTTTTGTCCGCCGCCGGGATGGGTCCGCAGGCGCAGGGAGTGCGGCTACGCCTGGTCAAGCGGATCCCGGTCGGAGCGGGGCTCGGGGGAGGCTCCTCGGACGCCGCGGCGGCGCTCCGTGCGCTCGATCACCTCTTTCCTGGCGTCCTCGACGGGGAGCGGCTCGCGCAGATCGCTGAGGGGCTCGGCTCGGACGTCCCCTTCTTCCTGGGCAGCTCGCCCCTCGCGCGCGGCCGCTGCCGGGGCGAGCGGCTCGAACCGCTCCCGCCGCTTCCGGTAGCGGCGGGCGTGGTCGTTATGCCTCCGGCGAGAGTATCTACCACGGCAGCGTATGCCGCGCTGGACCGGTGGCGCGGGGAGGGAGGCGGGCCCGCGGGCGGGGGGGAGCCGATCACGCCGGATGGGTGGAGTGCGCTCGGCGCCGCCGTGAACGACTTCGAGGAGGTAATCGCGGCGGAACTGCCGGCGGTCGCGCGGGCGCTCGCGGCCCTGCGGCGGACCGATCCCCTGCTGGCGCTCCTCTCAGGGAGCGGAGCCGCCTGCTTCGCCATCCACGCCAGCGCCGGCCGGGCGGAGCGCGCGGCGGCCAGCGCCGAGAGGGCGGCGGTCGGGCGTGCGTGCCGCTTCCGTACCCTGTCCGCGTGGCCGGGGGTGGCCGAAGTCCAGCCTTGAGCGGCCGCCCCACGGAGGGCGACATTTCTGGCAGCCCCCTGGTGTAATGGCAGCACAAGAGCCTTTGGAGCTTTAGGTCCGGGTTCGAATCCCGGGGGGGCTACTGCAATGGGGACAACAACCCGAATTTTGAATGACCTGGGCACACCATGACAGGGAAATTTCAAACGAAGGTCTTCAAGAGGGGGTAAAATCAGGGTGACCTAACAGTTCAGAAGGTGATATCACCTTTCCCCTCCCTAGCTCATCCTGATACCAGGGGACGCCCAGGCTGATATCAGGCAGCTATCAGGACCCGTCAGGATTTCAGAGAGGGGTGATATACCTCCCTAACCCTGGGGGGTTAGGGAGGTACCCTGTGCCATAATCCCGTCTTTTTGGGCACCACTTACTCGAAGGGCTAGTCGTTCTATAAGTCATTCCCAAGGCACACAAAATCCGTATTGTTGCGAAGGCAATGGATCACCCAAGATAGCCACATGCCGGGAGTATGTGGCCTTGAAACTTCTTTTTCCCAAGGAGTCGAACCCCCACCTATCCACGGAAAGAGATGGGCCTTGAGCGGGAAAGATAGTGACTGCATTGAGCATTCCTGCACCGGTCATTTCCACGTTCGCTTCCACTGTCCTCTGTCACTGGAGTACGCCTCCCTCTATAGCGAAGGGGTCCCACGCGATCATCGCCGCACAGGACCCCCGAGCGGTTTAGCCGGTTGGTAACCCGGAGGCAATCGCTTCAAATCGCCGGGGTGCCGAAGCACGAACAACGCTAACCACTGGCCGGTCTTCTGCCAACGACCCTCGAGATGCGCTCCGTATGAAGCGCTTCAGCGCAGGACCCGCTGTTATGCGCCGTTCAGCTGGCCGCGAATGCGGCGCGCCAGCCGAGGTACCGCCTTGCGATATGTTTCTCTCTCACGGATTATGGTCAGGAAACGTGACGCCAGGCTGTCCCAGCAATGGATTCACGGGAACAACGACTAGGAGGCGATCATGATCAACGTGCGGATTGCGGGACGGTTCCGTAGCGCCGGCATGGCCTTGGCGGTGGTGCTGGCGGTCGTGGCAGATGCAGGCTACGCCCAGGCACAGGAAGGTGGCATCACCAGAATCGTGATCGATTCGAGGGAATCACCGGCCTTCGGAGGCCAGGTCTTCGGAGAGGTGGGTCAGTACGAAATCCTGCGTGGACGCGCCGTCGGCGAAGCCAACCCCGAGCATCGCGGAAACACGGGGATCGTCTACATCGATAAAGCCCCTCGGAACGCGCGCGGGAACGTCGAATACGATGTCGATTTGGTCATCGTGAAGCCCGTCGACATGGAGCGGGGGAATCAGACTCTGTTCTACGGCGTCACCAATCGCGGAGGGGAACCTTTCGACACCGATCTGAGTCGCGCTGGCGTGCCCACCCCCGACGCAGACGGACTTCTGATGCGACACGGCTTCACCCTCGTCATCAGCGGCTGGCATGCCGATGTGGCGCCGCAGCGGCCGATCCGGGTCAGGTTTCCGGTGGCGAGGAACGTAGACGGCAGCCCGATCCGCAAATGGATCCCGAACGAATTCGTGATGGGTGGAGGGGTCGGCGACCCGACCGTGTATACGTTGTCAGGCGGCGGGGGAACCGGCTCGTCCAGTGATCTGGACGACTTCTATCCCGCCGTCGAGGAGAGCATGGCCGGCGCGGTGCTGTTGCGGCGGCAGGGTTCTCATGGACGGGCCGAGATCATCCCGCGCGACGAGTGGTCATTCGCCAACTGCCCCGACGGGGGCAAGGGCACGCCCAGCAACAAGCACATCTGCCTGCCCGCCGGCTTCTCCACGGACTTCATCTATCATCTGATCTACGAGGCGCAGGATCCCAACGTGCAGGGGCTGGGGTTCGCGGCGACGCGAGACGTCGTTTCCTTCCTGCGCCACGACGCCTCGGATGAAAACCCGCTTGTCACGGGCGGCCGCAATCCGATTCGCTGGACCACGGCGGTCGGCAACTCGCAGAGCGGCCGGTTCCTCCGGACCTTACTCTACGAGGGCTTCAACGAGGATATAGACGGCCGGATCGTGTTCGACGGGATGATGCCCCATATCGCGGGAGGGCGCCGCGGGTTCTTCAATCACGAATTCGCCCAGACCACCCGCTGGTCGCGAGCCAACGAGGAGCATTTCCAGCCCAATGACGGCTTCCCCTTCACCTACGAGGTCCTGACCGATCCGATCACCGGCAAGACCGACGGCTTGCTGGCCCGGTGCCGGCAGTCCGACACGTGTCCGAAGATCATGCAGAGCGACGACGCCGCCGAGATGTGGCAGGCGCGGGCGTCACTGAACTATACGGACCCGCTGGGGAAGCGGGACGTGCCACCACCGGAGAACGTTCGCTACTACTTACACTCGAGCACACAGCACGGCCCCGCCTCCGATACTGACCCTGGGATCTGCCAGCATCTCAAAAATCCGAACCGCAATCAGGAGACGCTGCGCGCCCTGTACATCGCCTTGCGTGACTGGGTCGCCGAGGGGAAGGAGCCCCCGCCGAGTCGGTATCCCCGGATGGCGGACGGCACGCTGGTGCCGGCGGAGGAGGTCCGCTTTCCGAACGTCCCGGGCGTGCGCTACACGGCCCGGCACAATCACAAGCTCGTGAACGACTTTTCGGTGTTGCCGCCACGTCACGTGCCCGGCACCGAGTACGGCGTGATGGTTCCTCAGGTGGATGAGGACGGGAACGACATCGCGGGCGTTCGCTCGTCCGGCCTCCGGACGCCTACGGCGACCTACACGGGATGGAACCTGCGCGCCGAGGGACACATGGAGGGTCTCACGTGCCATGCCGACGGTTCTTACTTTCCCTTCGCCACGACGCCGGCCGAGCGGCGCGGCGACGATCCCCGGCCCTCGCTCGAGGAGCGCTACGGAACCCACGCGGGATACGTCGAGGCATTCCGGGAAGGCGCTGCCGAGCTTCTGCGAGAGGGCTTCCTTCTCCAGGAGGACTACGACCGGTTGGTCGCCGAAGCCGAGCAGAAGGACCTGGGTCTGCCCCGCTGAGAGGGGCATGCCCAGCACG
>CAUZJY010000020.1:0-23071 GCA_963580305.1 Gemmatimonadales bacterium UBA6960 | reverse complement strand
GAGCTGGCCGGGGCGCAGGAGCGGGAGTCCGCGGAGGCCGACGGGCGCGAGTGCCGGTGCATGGATGCGCAGGGAAGCGAGCTCGAGCGCTGCATCTGCTTCGTTCTGCCCGACGAAGAGCGGCTGGAGGCGATGGGAGGGCGCCTGGAGCGGATGGCCGAGCGCATCGCGGCGCTTCCCTTCGGGCGCCGCGCGCTCCTCGGCGTGCGCGTCCGAGCCGATCAGCCGGCGGAGTACGACGCGCAGGGCGCCCGTCTGTACGAGGTCGATCGCGACGGCGCGGCCGCGCGGGAGGGACTCGGGGAGGGTGACGTCCTGGTGAGCGTGGACGGCCGGAGCCTGCTCGAGCCGCTCCCCGATCCGGACGCCGAGGCGGAGCTGGACGAGGAGCGCTCGCTTCCGGTCCAGCGGCTGCTGGCGCTGCTCGAGGAGCGCGAGCCGGGGGACGAGGTGACACTCGAGTATCGGCGCGATGGCGCACGGCGGAGCGCCACGGTCGCGCTGGGGGGACCACGTTTCGGCGCCCTCGCGCTCAGCTTCCGCCATCCCCTGGCAGTCAAGCTCCCGCCCGGAGCGCGCGCCGGCCCGCCCCCCCGGCAGATGCTGGCCCTGGGGCTCAGGGCGGGCGACTGCCCGGCGGTGTCGCCTGATGGGCGGGAGCCGCACCGGGCCCTCCTCCCCGCCTTCGGGCGGAATTGCGCGGCGGGCGCGGAGCTGGTCGAGCTGAATGAAGGGCTGGCCGAGTACTTCGAGGCCGAGGCCGGAGACGTCCTGGTGACCGAGGTCTCCCCGGACCATCCGTTCGGGCTCGAGCCGGGCGACGTGCTCCTCGCGATCGACGGGCGCGAGGTGCGTGGGCTGGACCACGCGCTCCGCATGCTCCGCAGCTACGAGAGGGGCGAGCCGATCCGGGTCCGGGTGCTGCGCCGCGGCGAGACGCGGGAGGTCGAAGGCACGCTCGGCTGAGAGGGTGCCTTCGAGTCGGGGCGCGTCACTGAGACGTGCCCCTCGCTTTGGGCCGGCGTCTCCCCTAGACTGACGCCTCCGCGCCGCGTGATCCGCACGGTCGCAAGCGGCGCTCCAGCAACGACTTCGGGCAAGGCGGCTCAGGCGTGTTCCGCACCCTCCTCGTCGCCAACCGTGGGGAGATCGCGCTCCGCGTGATCCGGGCCTGCCGGGAGCTCGGCGTGCGCGCCGTGGCGGTCTACTCGGAGCCGGACCGGCTCTCCCCACACGTGCTCGAGGCCGACGCGGCCTACCCGATCGGACCCGCGGCAGCGTCCGAGAGCTATCTCCGCGCCGACCGCCTGCTCGAGGCGGCGCACGCCGCGGGAGCGGAGGCGATCCATCCCGGCTACGGCTTCCTCGCCGAGCGCGCCTCCTTTGCACGCGCGGTGGAGGAGGCTGGGCTCGTGTTCGTCGGGCCCCGTCCGGAGACGATCGCTGCGATGGGGGACAAGATCGAGGCACGGCGGCGCATGGCCGAGGCAAGCGTCCCCATCGTGCCGGGGCTGACCGAGTCGGTCGCGGATCCGGCGGCTGCATGCCGCGCCGCCGAAGAGATCGGCTATCCGGTCCTGCTGAAAGCGGCCGCCGGAGGCGGGGGGAAGGGGATGCGCGTTGTGGAGGGGCCCGCCGAGCTCGAGCGCGCTTTCGAGGCGGCCGCACGCGAAGCGCTCGCCGCGTTCGGGGACGGCTCCATCTACCTCGAGCGCTATCTGGAGCACCCGCGCCACATCGAGATCCAGGTGCTGGGCGACGCCCACGGCACCGTGCTCCATCTGGGGGAGCGCGAGTGCAGCGTGCAGCGGCGCCACCAGAAGCTGATCGAGGAATCGCCTTCTCCAGCGCTCACGGCCGAGCAGCGGGAGGCGATGGGCGCGGCCTCGGTGCGGGCCGCCGAGGCGGTGCACTACCGCGGCGCGGGGACGTGCGAGTTCCTCTGGGAGGACGGGGAGTTCTTCTTCCTCGAGATGAACACGCGCATCCAGGTCGAGCACCCCGTCACCGAGCTGGTCACCGGGGTGGACCTGGTCCAGTGGCAGCTCCGGATCGCCGCGGGGGAGAAGCTCCCCTTCGCGCAAGGCGACGTGACGCTCGTCGGGCACGCGATCGAGTGCCGGATCACCGCCGAGGATCCCGCCCGTGGATTCCTTCCCGCGACCGGACGCGTGCGCCGGCTCGAGCTCCCGCAGGGCCCCGGCGTCCGCTGGGACGGCGGGGTCGCGGAGGGGTTCGAGGTGGGGCTCTCCTACGATCCGCTGATCGGCAAGCTGATCGCGCACGCTCCGGATCGGGACGCCGCGGTCGCGCGCATGGCGCGTGCCCTCGACGAGCTGGTCATCGACGGACTCGACACGAGCACCCCGTGGCTCCGCCGCGTGATGGAGGAGCCGGACTTCCGCGCGGGCCGGCTCTCGATCCGCTACGTGGAGGAGCATCCGGAGCTGGCCGAGGCCCTCCCCGATGAGGCGCTGCTCCGCGCCGCGGCCGTCGCGGCAGCGCTGCTCGAGGAGGAGGACGGGAGCCGAAGCCGTGCTCCGTGTCCGGGCGCTCCGCATGGGGAGGGAGGGGCGGGGGCGGGCCTCCCCCCGTGGCGGGCCGCGCTGGGGCTGCCGCGACCCCCTGGTGGCGTCGGGCGTTGAGCGGACCCGCAGCGGGCGAGGGCGGCGACCTCCTCACCGTCACCGTGCGGGCGATCGCGGCCGGCGGGGCCGGGGTGGGCGATCTCCCGGACGGGCGGGTCGCGTTCGTGCACCGAACCGCGCCGGGCGACCGTGCGCGCGTGCGGATCACGGGCACCAAGCGGAGCTGGGCGAGGGCCGAGCTGGTGGCGCTCGAGGAGGCGGGACCGGGGCGGCGCCCCCCACCGTGCCGCTTCTACGCGCGCTGCGGCGGCTGCACGCTCCAGCACTTGGACTACGCGGAGCAGCTTCGCTGGAAGGGGCGGATCGTGGCGGACGCGCTCGGCCGGATCGGCAAGCGGGAGGTCGAGTCCTCCGTCGTCGAGCCGTCGCCGCGAGAGCTGCGCTACCGCAACCGTGTCACCTTCACCCTCCGGCGCCTGAGCGGCACCCGCGTGGTGGCGGGCTTCCACGAGATCGGTGTCTCCACACGCGTTCTCGATCTCACGGGGGACTGCCTGCTCCCGGAGGAGCCGATCGCACGCGCCTGGGACGCGCTGCGTGCCGCTTGGGGGGTGGGCGCCGAGCGGCTCCCCGGGGGCCCGCGGCTCAGGCTCACCCTCCGCGCGGTCGCCGAGGGGGTCATCCTGATCGTAGACGGCGGGTCGGGGAGCTGGGCGCCGGATACACTCCTCCGTGCCGCCCCCGGGCTGGTCGCGATCTGGCACCAGGAAAGCGGCGCGCGCATGCCGGTCCTGGTGGCAGGCGACCGCGGTAGTCACGAGATCTGGCTGGGCGAGCCGGTCCGTCCGGGCGCGCGCGCCTTCCTCCAGGTGAACCGCGCGGCCGCCGAGCGCCTCCACGCCGCGGTGCTGGCCGCCGTCGGCGGGGCCGGCAGGCGCACTCTCGTCGATGCGTACTGCGGGGTCGGGGTGTATGGGCGCGTGCTCGCGCGTGCGGGGGCGCGGGTCACCGGGATCGAGCTGGACCCGGAGGCGGCCGCGGCGGCGCGGCAGGGGGCGCCGGAGGGCTTCCGGGTGCTCGAGGGCGCGGTCGAGGACCGCTTGGTGGAGGCGCTGCCTGCGGACGTTGCGATCCTGAACCCGCCCCGCACCGGGTTGGACGAGCGCGTGGCCGCACGGCTCTCCGCGTCCGGGGTAGCGCGGATCGCATACGTGAGCTGCGATCCGGCCACGCTCGCGCGCGATCTCGGCCGGATGGCGAGCTACGATCTGGTCGAGGTGCGCGCGTTCGATCTATTCCCGCAGACCGCGCACGTCGAGACGCTCGCAGTGCTCGAACGCGCGCTGGACTGATGCGCTATCGCGTCACCATCGCCGGCCGCACCTTCGAGGTCGAGCTCGGCTCCGAGGGAGTCAGCGTAGGTGGCGAGCCGGTGGCGGCCGAGCTGCGGGCCATACCGGACGGGCCGGTCCGCTCGCTCCGGATGGAGTGCGAGTCGCACCGCCTGGTCGCGCACAGGAGGGCACCGGGCGATTGGGAGCTCCAGGTCCGCGGGTGGCGCCTGCGGGCCGAGGTCGTGGACGAGCGCACGCTCCGGATTCGCGAGCTCGCGGGCGCGGGCGCGGTCCAGGCCGGGCCCAAGGCGGTGCGTGCACCCATGCCGGGGCTGGTCGTGCGCGTGGAGGTGAAGGAGGGTGACGACGTGCGGCCCGGACAGGGGCTCGTGATCGTGGAGGCGATGAAGATGGAGAACGAGCTCCGCGCCGACTCGGCCGGGCGCGTGCGGGCCGTACACGTCCAGGCAGGCCAAGCGGTCGAAAAGGACCAGGTGTTGATCGACCTTGATCCTCCTTTGGAAGCGTGAAATATGAGCGCCGCGCGACCCGATGTTCGGCCGGACGCTCCGCGCGACTTCGTCGCGGAGGGCCGTGATTCACGCACCGAGCTACCGCCGGTGGCGACCGACAGCGGCATCCCGGTCGAGCCCGTGTACCGGCCCGATCCCCCGCGCGACCCGGCGCGCGACTATGACCGCCAGTTGGGGGATCCCGGGGTCTACCCGTTCACGCGTGGCCCCTACCCGACCATGTACCGGGGCCGCATCTGGACGATGCGCCAGTACGCCGGCTTCGGCACCGCTGCCGAGACGAACCGGCGCTACCACTACCTGCTGGCGCGCGGACAAACCGGGCTCTCGGTGGCGTTCGATCTGCCCACCCAGATGGGCTACGATTCGGACGTCCCGATGGCGGGGGGCGAGGTGGGGCGGGTGGGAGTGGCGATCGACTCGCTTGCGGACATGCGCGCGCTCTTCCAGGGGATCCGGTTGGACCAGGTCTCCACCTCGATGACCATCAATGCGACTGCGGCGATCCTGCTCGCGCTCTACGTGGCGGTGGGGGACGAACAGGGAGTGCCGCGCGCGCGGCTGGCCGGCACCCTCCAGAACGACATCCTGAAGGAGTACATCGCGCGCGGCACGTACATCTATCCGGTGGAGGCGAGCCTCCGGCTGGTCGCCGACGTGATCGCGTTCTGCGCGCGCGAGGTGCCGCGCTGGAATCCGATCTCGATCTCCGGATACCACATCCGAGAGGCCGGTGCGACCGCGCCCCAGGAGCTGGCCTTCACCTTCGCGAACGGGCTCGAGTACGTGGCCCGGGCGCGCGCGGCGGGCGCTCAGCTCGAGGAGTTCGCGCCACGGCTCTCGTTCTTCTTCGCCGCGCACAACGACTTCCTCGAGGAGGTGGCCAAGTTCCGCGCCGCGCGCCGGCTCTGGGCCCGGCTGATGCGGGAGCGCTACGGAGCCTCGGACGACGCGGCCCGGCTGCGCTTCCACACGCAGACCGGCGGCTCGACGCTCACCGCCCAGCAGCCCCTTAACAACATCGTGCGGGTGACCGTGCAGGCGCTTGCCGCCGTGCTGGGCGGAACGCAGTCGCTCCACACCAACGGGTACGACGAGGCGCTCGCCCTTCCCACGGAAGAAGCCGCACGCATCGCGCTCCGCACGCAGCAGATCCTGGCGCACGAGTCGGGAGTGGCCCGCACCGCTGATCCGCTGGCCGGGAGCTGGTACCTGGAGCAGCTCACCGACGAGATCGAGGCGCGGGCACGCGCGTACCTGGACCGGATTGCCGAGCTGGGAGGCGCTGCTCGCGCGATCGACTTCATGGCCGAGGAGATCCATCGCTCTGCGTACGCGCACCAGCAGGCCATCGAGGCCAGCGAGCGCGTCGTGGTCGGGGTGAACGCGTTCCGCGAGGAGGAGGAGGGGGAGCCGGGCATGGAGCAGCCGGACTTTCCCGCGCTCGAGGCCGGGCAGTGCGAGCGGCTCGGGCGACTCCGGAGCGAGCGCGACCCGGCGGCCGTCACGGCTGCGCTCGCGCGGATCGGGGCGGCGGCCCGTGGAGAGCGGGAGAACCTGATACCGCCGATTATCGACGCGGTCAAGGCGATGGCGACGGTGGGGGAGATCAGCGACGCGTTGCGCCGGGCGTGGGGGACGTTCGACGCAGTCGGGGCGGGGTGACTCATCCCTGAGCCGCCATCCGCGATCTGTCTCGGAGGCATTACCTTAGGCGATTCCAGCTCAGAATAGAGGCTGACACGATCCCATGCCGACCTACGAGTACCGCTGCCCCAGGGGCCACAGCTTCGACGTCTTCCAGAAGATGTCCGATCCGCCGGGCGCGACCTGCCCCGAATGCGGGAGCGCCGGAGAGCGTGTCATTTCGGCCGGGGCGGGCTTCCTCTTCAAGGGCGAGGGCTTCTACATCACCGACTACCGCTCGGAGGACTACAAGAAGAAGGCGCGGAGCGAGTCGCCGGGAGGGGAGGCGAAGCCGGCCGCGGCCGGGGAGCGGGGCGAGAAGCCGGACGTAAAGCGAGAGAAGCATGGGCAGCCGGAGGGCAAGCCGGAGAAGAAGCCGGCCAAGCCACCCACGGGCGGGGGCGAATGAGCAGGGATCCCCAGATCGCGATCGAGGAGGAGCTCCACCGCGTCGTGCTCGAGATCAGGCAAGGCTCGGAGGCCGCGCGCGACGTCGAGGTCCGCCTGGAGCGTCCTCGGGACCCGACACACGGGGACTGGGCGAGCAACGTCGCGATGGCGCTGGCCAAGCCGCTGCGTCGGCCGCCCAGGGAGATCGCCGAGGAGATCCGGTCCCGCATCGACCTGAGCAGGACAGGCGTGGAGGACCTCCAGGTCGCGGGGCCGGGGTTCCTCAACTTCCGCCTGGCGGCGGCAGCCCTCACCGATGTGCTGGCGCGCATCGTGACCGACGACGACGCCTGGGGACGGAGCGCCACCGGCGCGGGGGAGCGGATCCTCGTGGAATGGGTGTCCGCGAACCCGACCGGTCCCCTCCACTTCGGGCACGGCCGTCAGGCGGCGCTCGGCGACGCGATCAGCACGCTGCTCCAGTGGACCGGCTGGTCCGTGCACCGCGAGTTCTACTACAACGACGCGGGCAAGCAGATGGACCTGCTCGCCCGGAGCGTGCGCGCGCGCTACCAGCAGCTGCTCGGGCTCCCCGCCGAGATCCCCGAGGGCGGATACCAGGGCGAGTATATCGTCGAGCTGGCGCGCGAGTTCCGGACCGAGGTGGGTAGCCGCTACGAGGGCGACGACACCCCCGAGGGGCTGGACGCATTCCGGCGCTTCGCGGTCAGGATGCTGCGCGCCGAGCAGGACCGGGACCTGAAGGAATTCCGCCTGCACTTCGACAGCTTCTACCTGGAGTCGTCGCTGTACGCGGATGGCCTGGTCACACGCACCATCGAGGCGCTGCGCGCGACCGGGCACGTGTTCGAGCAGGAGGGCGCAATCTGGCTGCGCACGACCGCCTTCGGCGACGACAAGGACCGCGTGATGGTGCGCGGCACCGGCGAGCCCACCTACTTCCTTCCCGACGTCGCGTACCACGTGACCAAGTGGGAGCGCGGTTTCCAGCGGGCGATCAACGTCCAGGGCTCGGACCACCACGGCACGATCGCCCGCGTGCGTGCCGGGCTGCGCGCGCTCGACTATCCCGAGGGCTTTCCCGAGTGGGTGCTGCACCAGATGGTGCGGTTCGAGCATGGCGGGAAGGAAGTCAAGTTCTCGAAGCGCGCCGGATCGTACACGACGTTGCGCGAGCTGTTCGAGATGGTGGGCGTGGACGTGGCGCGCTACTTCTTCCTGATGCGGAAGCCCGAGGCGCAGCTCGTGTTCGACATCGACATGGCGCTCGACCAGTCGGAGAAGAACCCGGTGTACAAGATCCAGTACGCGCACGCGCGCATGTGCAGCATCTTCGTCAAGGCGGGGGGCGCGGAGGCCGAGGCCGCCCTCGCGCCCGGCGGGGCGGACCTGTCGTTGCTAGCGCAGCCGAGTGAGCTCGAGTTGATTCGTGCGCTCACGGAGTTCCCAGACGTCGGGGAGCGCGCCGCCGCGCTGCGCGCGCCCCATCTGGTGTGCGAGTACCTCGAGCAGACCGCCGGGGAGGTCAACTCCTGGTACCACGCGGGCAACCCGAGCCGGAATCCGGAGCTGGCCGTGTTGGTGCCGGATCCCGCGCTTCGCGCCGCCCGGCTGGTGCTCGCGCGTGCGGTGCGGGTGGTGCTGCGCAACGGGCTGCGCATCCTCAACGTGTCCGCTCCCGTGCGGATGGAGCGGGCGGTCGACGAGGCCGTGGCTCCGCAGCCCGGCTGATCCGAATCCCCGCAACCACCCTCAAACCGGAAGCCCGATGTCCATTCTTGTCGTCGGGAGCGTCGCGCTGGACCACGTGGAGACGCCCTTCGGGAGCGCGGAGGAGGTGCTCGGCGGCTCCGCAGTCTTCTTCGGTGCGGCCGCCTCGCTGCTGACTCCGGCGCAGATCGTGGGGGTAATCGGATCCGACTATCCGATGGAGAAGCTCCGCTTTCTCGAGCAGCAGGGGGTGGACCTCTCCGGGATCGAGACCGCCGAGGGCGAGAGCTTCCGCTGGAAGGGGCGCTACAGCTACGACCTGAACGAGCGCGACACGATCTGGACGCAGCTCGGCGTGTTCGCGCACTTCCGTCCGCGCATCCCCGACGCCTTTCGCGACGCCCGTACCGTCTTCCTCGGCAACATCGATCCGCGCCTCCAGCTCGATGTGCTCGAGCAGGTACGGAGCCCCGAGCTGATCGCGTGCGACACCATGAACTTCTGGATCGACGGGAGCCGCGAGGCGCTGCTCGAGCTGCTCGAGCGCGTTCACATCCTGCTCGTGAACGATGCCGAGGCGCGGCAACTCGCCGATGACCCGAACCTGCTCAGGGCGGCGCGCTGGATCCAGGCGCGCGGGCCCCGCTGGGTGGTCGTGAAGAAGGGCGAGCACGGCGCAATCCTGTTCGGACCGGACTCGGTGTTCTTCGTGCCGGGCTATCCGCTCGAGCAGGTGTTCGATCCGACCGGGGCGGGGGACTCCTTCGCGGGCGGCTTCGTGGGGTATCTCGACTGGACCGGCGGGCGCACGGACGACGACTTCCGGCGCGCGATGGTGTACGGTTCCGCGCTGGGCTCGTTCGCGGTCGAGGCCTTCAGCGTGGACCGGCTGATCGGGCTCGAGCCTAACGAGGTGCAGGACCGGATCCGTCAGTTCCGCGAGATGACCGTGTTCGAGCTGGAGGTGGGGGCGGCGCGCGATGGCTGAGGGGATCTCCTACCGGGAGGCGGGGGTCGACCTGGACGCGGCCGACCGCGCCAAGGCAAGGCTCAAGAAGCTGGTCGACGCGACGCGCGACACGAACACGCTCTCCGAGCTGGGCTCCTTCGGGGGACTGTACGCGGTGCCGGAAGGGCTGCGCGCGCCTGTGCTGGTGGCCAGCGCGGACGGCGTCGGCACCAAGCTCAAGGTGGCGATCCGGGCGGGGCGGTGCGACACGGTCGGCCGCGACCTGGTGAACCACTGCGTCAACGACATCCTCGTCCATGGTGCGCGGCCGCTCTTCTTCCTCGACTATCTCGCCGTGGGCGAGCTGGACGAGCGCGTCGTGACCGAGGTCGTCGCGGGGGTCGCCTGCGGCTGCCGCGAGAACGGGTGCGCGCTGCTCGGCGGCGAGACCGCGCAGATGCCGGACTTCTACGCCCTGGGCGAGTACGATCTGGCGGGCTTCGTGGTCGGGGTAGTCGAGCGCGACCGCGTGCTGGACGGGAGCGCCGTGCGCGAGGGCGATCACCTGATCGCCCTCGCCTCCACCGGTCTCCACACGAACGGCTACACGCTCGCGCGCCGCATCGTGTTCGACCAGCTCGGGCTCGGGCCGGACGATCCGTTCCCCGAGACCGGGCGCAGCGTCGCGGAGGAGCTACTGGCTCCGCACCGGAGCTATCTGGAGCTGCTGCTCCCGCTGCTCGCGCAGGGACGCGTGCACGCGCTCGCGCACGTGACCGGAGGAGGAATTCCCGGCAATCTGCCGCGCGTGCTCCCGGAGGGGATGGGGGCGGTGATCGAGCGCACCTCCTGGCGGCTCCCGGACGTCTTCCGCGCGCTCCAGCGCGCGGGCGGCGTCCCCCGGGACGAAATGGACCGCGTCTTCAACATGGGCGTCGGGATGATTGCGATCGTCTCGCGCTCCGAAGGCGACGCGGTCCTCGCGGCGCTCGCGGCTTCGGGCGAGACCGCGTGGGTGCTGGGGCAGGTCGAACCGGGGAGCGGGGTACGATATGCCTGACCCGCTCGGCGGCGTGCGGGTTGCGAGGGGGGCGGCCCTGCTCGCCGCGGGCCTCATGGTCCTGCCCGCGGCCGCCCAGGAGACGCGCGAGGCGATGGCAGCCGAATGTACCGGGGCAAACGCGGTGCTGGCGCCGCTGTGCCTCGAGAGCGTGCTCGCCCTGGAGGCCGCGCGCGGCACGGTCGGCCTCGCCGCCGCGCAGGGTACTCCGGTCCCGGGAAGCACCAGCACGCTGGGGCGCCGCCTCGGTACCTCTCCCCGTTTCGCCCTCTCCCTGCGGGGCGCTCTCACCCGAGCGAGCATGCTGGACCCGCGCTCCGGCGAGGCGCCTGCGCGCGAACGCTCATTCTGGGTGCCGGCCGTCGAGGGAGGGTTCACCCTCGGCGTGCTCGACGGCTTCTCGGTGCTCCCGACGGTGGGCGGGATCCTCTCGCTCGATCTGCTCGGATCGGTCGGGGTGGCCCCGCTCTCCGAGGACGAGGGCTTCGACGGCTCGACCCAGTGGTTCGGGTACGGCGCGCGCCTCGGCCTGCTCCGGGAGTCCTTCACCCTGCCGGGGGTGAGCGTCTCCGCGCAGAGGCGCCACCTGACCGACATCCAGTGGGGCACACCGGCCGATCGAGCGCGCGCGGTCTTCGACCCCACGGTGACCTCGCTCCGTGCGACCGTCGGGAAGGATTTCCTCGCCTTCGGGATCCTGGGAGGGTGGGGATGGGAGTGGTACGGGGGCCGGAGCGCCGTGGCGGTGGAACGGTCGAGCGGCGTCCTCCCGATCGAGACCGTCACCGGCAGCGCGGAGTCGGACGACTTCGAGTCCGATCGCGTGCTCTTCTTCGGCGGGATCTCCTACACCTTCCTCGTGCTGCAGCTCGCGGCCGAGGGCGGCTTCGCCACGGGGTGGGACGACGTGCCGGGCCGGAGCACGGCGGGATATGATCCGACCGGGGGGACGATCTTTGGCTCGGTCTCTGGGCGCCTCACCTTTTAGAGGCCGCTGAGCGCCCCCCCCATGTCCGCTCCGCCGCAGGGCCCTCCGGGGCACGGTTCCCCCCGTCCCCCGGAACCGCCCCTGATCCCGCTCTCCGAGGAGGACCTCGCCTGGCTCGACCGCTCGATCCTGGTGGGTCGGCGCGGCTGGGGGCGCGTGCATCCGAATCCGATGGTCGGGTGCGTGCTCGTGCGCGGGGGCCGCGTCCTCGCCGAGGGGTGGCACCGCGAGTTCGGCGGCCGGCACGCCGAAGCGGAGGCGCTCGAGCACGCCGGCCATGATCCCGCGGGCGCGACCGCGTACGTGAGCCTCGAACCGTGCCGCCACCAGGGGAAGACACCGGCATGTACGGATGCGCTTGTGCGCGCGGAGGTCGCGCGCGTGGTGTACGCGGTTGCAGATCCGCATCCGGAGGCGGGCGGGGGAGGGGCGGCGCTCCGGGCTGGGGGGCTCGCGGTCGACGGGCCGGTCTGGCCGGAGGAGGCGGGGCGGCGGGAGAACCCGGCCTTCTTCCATGGCGCCCGCACGGCGCGTCCCTTCGTCGCGGTGAAGCTCGCGCTCTCGCTGGACGGGATGATCGCGGAAGCCCCGGGGCGCCGCACCAGGCTCACTGGTGCCGACGCGGATGCCATGACCCATCGGCTGCGCGCCGGGTTCGCCGGGGTGATGGTGGGAGGCCGCACCGCACGCGTGGACGACCCGTGCCTCACCGTGCGCGGGGGTGGCGCATCGCCACGCGTTCCGTCCGCGCGCATCGTGCTCGACCCGGACGGGGAGCTTGACCCGGGCTGCTCGCTCCTGCGGGAGCGCGACGGGCGGGTGGACCTGTTCGTGGCCGCCGACGCGGACGAGGCGCGGCTGGAGCGGTTGGAGCGCGCGGGGGCGCATGTGCACCCGGTGCCGCGCAGCCGCCAGGGGCTCGATCTGGGCTCGGTGCTCGACGTGGCCGCGGAGACCGGGATCCACTCGCTCTTATGCGAGGGAGGCGGCCGCCTGGCCACCTCGTTCCTCGCGGACCGGCTGGCCGGACGGCTCTACCTCTTGTTCGCCCCACGGGTGCTCGGTCCGGGAGGGGTGCCGGGCTTTCCCGGGCTCTTTCCGCCGGGTATCTGGGAGGGGTGGCGGCCGGCCTTCCAGCCCGAGCTGGTGGGGCGGGACGTTCTGATCGTCTACGGGCGCGCCGACTATCATTAGGACGGCCCCAAGAGACCGCGGTTAAGGAGAAATTCGAGCGCGTGTTCACCGGTATCGTGGAGGAGACGGGAACGGTGGTCGCGGTCCGGGAGACCGGGCCGGGCCACCGCGTGCGGCTGCGCGCCCCCACGGTGCGCACCGGCCTCTCGGTCGGCGGCTCGATCGCGGTGGACGGCGCCTGCCTGACGGCCGCGGAGCTCCATCCCGAGGGATTCTCGGTGGAGGTGATCGGCCCTACCCTCGAGCGTACCGTGGCCGGTCGGTACCGGGAGGGCTCCCTCGTCAACCTCGAGCGCGCGCTTCGCCTGGGGGACCGCCTGGACGGCCATCTGGTGCAGGGCCACGTGGACGGGGTGGGCGAGGTGGTGGCGGTGAGCGCGGAAGGGGACATCCGGCTCGTGGACGTCACCCTGCCGCCGGAGGTGGACGCGGTGACCGTGCTGCACGGGTCGATCGCGGTGAACGGAGTGAGCCTCACGGTGAACGCGCTCCCCGCGCCGGGGCTCTGTCAGGTCGCGCTCATCCCGCACACCCTGGCGATCACGACCCTGGAGCGCCTCCGGCCCGGGGATCCGGTCAACCTGGAGGGGGACCTGATCGGGAAATACGTGGGTAGGATCCACACCGCGCGGATCGCGGCCGCTCCCTCACCACCCCACTCCGCCCCGTGACCCACCTGACTCTGGACCGCACCCCGAACCCGCCCTTCGACCCGGTGGAGGACGCCATCGAGGACGTCCGGCGTGGGCGGCTGGTCATCGTCGCCGACGACGAGGATCGGGAGAACGAGGGCGATCTGGTGTGTGCCGCCGACGCGGTCACCCCCGACCTGATCAACTTCATGGCCCGCTTCGGGCGCGGACTCATCTGCGTCGCGCTCACCGAGGAGCGTGCGGACGAGCTCGACCTCCCGCCCATGACGGATCACAACACGGATCCGCAGGGCACTGCCTTCACCGTCTCGGTGGACGGCCACCGGCGCTTCGGCGTGACCACGGGGATCAGCGCGCACGACCGCGCGACCACGATCAAGCTCCTGGTGGATCCCGCGACCCGTCCCGCGGACCTGCGCCGCCCCGGTCACCTCTTCCCGCTGCGCGCGCGCGTCGGCGGCGTGCTCCGGCGTGTGGGACAGACGGAGGCGGCGGTCGATCTCGCCCGCCTGGCCGGGTTCCGCCCCGCCGGCGTGATCTGCGAGATCCTCAAGGAGGACGGCACGATGGCGCGCCGGCCCGAGCTCGAGGCCTTTGCCAAGGAGCACGGGCTTCACTTCATCACGGTCGCGCAGCTCGTCGCCTACCGGCTCCAGAAGGAGCGGCTCGTCCAGCGCATCGCCGAGGCGAATCTCCCCACCGAACACGGCGACTTCCGCGTGATCGGCTACCGCAGCCTGGTGGACGACCGGGAGCACTTGGTGCTGGTGAAGGGGGAGATCGGGGGCCAGCCGGGTGTGCTGGTGCGCATGCACTCGGAGTGCCTGACCGGCGACGTGTTCGGGTCGCAGCGCTGCGACTGCGGCGAGCAGCTCGCCACCGCGATGCAGCGGATCCAGCAGGAGGGGCAGGGGGCGATCGTCTACCTGCGCCAGGAAGGGCGCGGGATCGGGCTCGGCAACAAGCTCCGGGCCTACGCGCTCCAGGACGAGGGACAGGACACGGTCGAGGCCAACGCCGCGCTCGGGTTCAAGCCGGACCTCCGCGACTACGGCATCGGGGCGCAGATCCTGCTGGACCTGGGGCTGCACTCGATCCGTCTGCTCACCAACAACCCCCGGAAGGTGGTCGGGCTGGACGGCTACGACCTCGAGATCGTCGGGCGCGAGCCGCTCCAGATCCAGCCGGGTCGCCACAACGAGCGCTACCTGGAGACGAAGCGCTCCAAGCTCGGCCACATCCTGTAGCCGGAGCGAGACCCACCGTTGAGCACCGGCGACGCCTCCTACGCGTCCGCGCTTGAGGGCAAGGTGTCGGGCGCAGACCGGCGCTTCGCCATCGTTGCTTCGCGCTTCAACTCCCAGGTGACGGAGCTGCTGCTCGAGAGCGCCGTGGCGTGCCTCGTCGAGCACGGCACCTCCCGCGACGCGATCGACGTGTTCCGGGTGCCGGGCGCGTGGGAGCTGCCGCAGGTCGTCGGGTGGCTCACCCGTCCCCCCCGGCATTCCGCGATCATCGCGCTGGGCTGTCTGATCCGTGGGGAGACCGCGCACTTCGATCTGATCGCGGCCGAGACGGCGCGGGGACTCGCCGCCGCTGCCCGGGCGAGCCGCATGCCGGTCGTGTTCGGAGTGCTCACGACCGAGAGCGAGGCGCAGGCGCTGGAGCGCGCCGACCCGGCGTGCGGCAACAAGGGGCGGGAGGCCGCGCTCGCCGCGCTCGAGATGGCCGAGCTCCACGTGCGGCTCGTTAACGACTGATCATGACGCTCCCGCTCGGAGGCCGCGAGCGCATCGACCGCACGCGAGCCCGTGCATGGGCGCTCCAGGTGCACTACGGATGGGAGAGCTCGGGCGGGACCGGTACGCTGCGCGACGCGCTCGCCCTGGTGCTTGGCAACCGCCGCGTCTCCCCGCGCCGCCTGCCGTACGTGCGGCGTCTGCTCGCTCTGGTCGACGAGCACCGGGCCGAGATCGACGGGCTGCTGCACGAGGCTCTGGAGAACTGGCGGCTGGAGCGCCTCTCGGCGATCGACCGCGGCGTCCTCCGACTGGCTGCCGCCGAGCTGCTGTACGTGGAGGAGGTTCCGCCCAAGGTCACCATCCAGGAGGGGATCCGGCTGGCAGAGCAGTACGGGGGGCCCGACTCACCGCGGTTCGTCAACGGGGTGCTCGACGCCCTGTACAAGCGTGCCCTCCCCGAACGCTGAGAGCCACGGGAAGGCGCGGGGTACGAGCCCCGTCTCCCCGCCGGCGCTCGACGTCCTCGTGGTCAACTGGCAGGACCGCGAGAACCCGCAGGCCGGGGGCGCCGAAGCGCATCTGCACGAGGTGTTCGGCAGGCTGGCCGCGGGGGGGCACCGGATCACGCTCCTGTGCTCCGGGTTCGATGGTGCTCCTCCGCGTGCGGTGCTGGACGGGATCGAAGCGCACCGCGTGGGCGGCCGCCATTCCTTCGCGCTCCGCGCGCGCGGCCACTTCCGGCGTCACCTGGCCCACCGCTCATTCGACCTCGTCGTCGAGGACCTGAACAAGGTGCCGCTCTTCACGCCGCGCTGGACCGACCTTCCGGTCGTGCTGCTGGTGCACCACCTGTTCGGTGCAACCGCCTTCCAGGAGGCGAGCCTCCCGGTCGCTGCCGTCACCTGGCTGCTCGAGCGGCCGGTCGGGCGCGTATTCCGCGACGCCCGCGCGATCGCCGTGTCCGAGAGCACGCGCGCGGACCTCGCGGCCCGCGGGCTCGATCCCACGCGCATCGCGGTAGTGCCGAATGGGATCGACCTGGAGACCTACGCGCCGGACCCGGGGACGGCGCGCGACCTCGAGCCCACCGCGCTCTACCTCGGGCGGCTCAAGCGCTACAAGCGGGTGGACCTACCGATTCGTGCGCTCGCGCGGCTGCGCGATCGGGGCGTCCCGGGACGGCTCGTGGTCGCGGGTCGGGGCGACCACGCCGACGCCCTCCGGCGCCTCGCCTCCTCACTCGGGCTGGGCGAGGACCGGATCCACTTTCTCGGCTTCGTGTCCGAGGACGAAAAGGTGCGCCTCTTCCGCAGCGCCTGGGTGCACGTGCTCACCTCGCCCAAGGAAGGGTGGGGGATCGCGGCGATGGAGGCGGCGGCCTGCGGAACTGCGACCGTCGCCAGCGACGCTCCGGGTCTGCGCGACTCGGTCGTGCACGGCCAGACCGGCTGGCTGGTTCCGCACGGGGACGTCGGCGCGCTGGCCGACCGCCTGGGGGCGCTCTTCACCGACCCGGCGGAGTGCGAGCGACTTGGGGCGCAGGCGCGCCGCATCGCGGAGGGCTTCTCTTGGGACGCTTCCGCGCGCGGCGTGCTCGAGGTGCTCCGGAGGGTGGTGGCGTCGCGGCAGGCCGGTGTACAATCCAGCCGCGCCGGCCCCTGACCGGGTGGGATCGGCCCGTGGTGACCGTGACCGAGGAGTGACGCTGAGCGCCGAGAACGACGACACGAGAGTGGGAACGCGCCGTCCGCTCACGGTCCGCGAGGTGCTTGAGGCGAAGCAGGAGTCGCTCCAGCTCGAGGTGCTCACCCCGCAGGCGGCCCTCGACCGCCTAGTCGCCGACCCGGACGTGTCGAGTCCCGGTCTCGCGCTCGCCGGCTTCACCGATCGCTTCGCCGAGGGACGGCTCCAGGTGTTCGGCGAGACCGAAATGACGTACCTCGCCCGGTTAGAGCGGCCCAGCGCGCGCGACCGCGTGACAACGCTGTTCGCGTTCCAGATCCCCGCCGTCTTCATCACCAAGGGGCAGGCGGTGCCGGAGTGGTTCCTCGAGCTGGCCGGCGCCGCCGGGATCGCCGTCCTGCGGAGTGGGCTCAGCACCAGGGACTTCTACCGGCTGCTCAAGCCCTACCTGGAGGCGGCGCTGGCGCCCCAGACCACGGTGCACGGCTCCCTGGCGGACGTGTACGGGGTCGGGCTGCTCTTCGTAGGTAAGAGCGGGGTAGGAAAGAGTGAGTGCGTGCTCGACCTGGTCGAGCGCGGGCACCGCCTGGTGGCCGACGACCTGGTCATGGTGTCCCGGCACGGGAACGAGATCCTGATCGGCAAGGGGCACGAGCTGCAGCGGCACCACATGGAGATCCGTGGCATCGGGATCATCGACATCGCGAACCTGTTCGGGATCCGAGCGAGAAGGTTGCAGAAGCGCCTCGAGGTGATCGTCCACCTCGAGCACTGGGACGCGACGCGCGAGTACGTGCGCACAGGGCTCGAGGAGGACAGCACGGATATCCTGGGCGTCGACGTGCCGCGGCTCACCGTGCCGGTGAACCCGGGTAAGAACATCACGGTGATCTCGGAAGTGATCGCGATGAACCATCTGCTGCGCTACGCCGGAGTCGACTCCGCCGCGACGTTCGATCAGCGGCTGCGCGAAGCGATGCCGGGTGTGCAGGAATATCTGGAGCAGGACTATGAGTGAGCTCGGGAAGGAGGGCGGCACGAAGCAGACGGCGGGGGAAGGCGCCGGACCCGCGCGGGGCGTGGTGGTCGGCCACGGCGGGATGGCGACCGGCCTGGTCGACGCGGTGCGCCGCATCGCCGGCGTGGACGAGGACGTGCTCGTTCCGCTCTCGAACGAGGGTAAAGGGCCCGACGCGCTGTGCGAGGAGCTGGCGCGGATCATGGGCGCCTACCGGGTGGTCGTCTTCACGGACATGCAGGCCGGAAGCTGTGCGATGGCCGCGCGGGTCGTCTGTGGCGGGCGGCTCGGCCAAGGGCTGGTCGCCGAGTCGCGCGCCGTCGTGTGCGGCGTCAACCTTGCCATGCTGCTGGATTTCGTCTTCAACCGCGAACTGCCCTTCGATCGCTTGGTGCCGCGTCTCGTCGAGCACGGGCGGGCCGCCGTCACCGGCCACATGCCGCATGTCGATTCTGCTATTTCGGGTTGACGAGCGGTTGATCCACGGGCAGGTGGTGATCGGTTGGGGCAGCCAGCTCTGCCCCGACCGATACGTCGTGATCGACGACGAGCTCGCGACCAGCGCCTGGGAGCAGGAGCTGTACCGGTTGGCGGTCTGCAACGGAGCGGAGGTCTCCTTCTATAACGTGGAGGATGCGCGCGCACGCCTCCAGGAATGGAGGGAGGCGGGCAGTCGGATCATGCTACTCACCCGCGATCTCGACTCGATGCTGCGGCTCGCGCGCGCGCGCGTCCTGGAGGGGGAGAGCGTCAATCTCGGCGGGATCCACCACGCGGAGGGCCGCACTCGGGTACGCTCCTACCTCTACCTGAACGAGGAGGACCGCGCGCGCGTGCGCGCTCTCGAGAAGGAGGGTGCGAAGGTCTCGGGGCGGGATCTACCAAGCTCCCTCAAGGTCGGCCTTGACGATCTGCTGGAGGAGTGAGACGTGACTATTCTCGGCGCTTCCCTCCTGGGGGGCGCCCTCGCGCTCGACGCCACGTCGGTCGGTCAGCTCATGGTGTCCCGCCCCCTGGTGGCCGGGCTGATCGCGGGCTCGTTAGCGGGTGATCCTCGCGCCGGCTTCATGGCCGGGGTGATCCTGGAGATCTACCTGCTGGTGGCGTTTCCGGTGGGCGGCGCTCGCTTTCCCGAGGGTGCGACCGCGACGGTGGTCGCGGCGGTGACCGCCGCGACCTACCCCGAGCCCGGCTCGCTCGCACTCGCGGTGGGGCTGGGGCTGGTCTGGGGACAGCTCGGAGGCTGGAGCATCAGTGCCATGCGCACGCTGAACGGCCTGATCGCGCCCGATCCCGTCCGACCGGCGGTGCCCCCCGCGCGCGTGGTGAGCGCACATCTGCTCGCCGTGCTACTCGACTTCGTGCGGGGAGCGCTGATGACGGGGAGCGGAGTCTGGTTCGCCAGGCTCGCGGTCGAGCGTCTGGCGGGGCGCTGGCCCCTGGGACTCCCGGACACGACCGGGCTGCTCCTGGTCGGTGCGGCCGTGTCCGTGGGGATCCTGCTGCAGAGCTTCGGCGGCTTCCGGCGCCGCCGCGTCCTGTTTGTCACTGGGCTCGCCCTGGGAATGCTCGGCGGGGTGCTCCTTCCGTGAGTCCGCTCTCCCGTGCCAGCCGCCTGTCGGCGTTCCTGCTCTCCTTCACGATTCAGGGCTCCTGGAACTACCGCACCATGCTCGGCGGCGGCTTCGGGTTCGCGCTGCTCCCGGTGCTGCGGCAGGTCTTCGCGGGACCGAAGCTGATGGATGCGGTGCGGCGCCACGTCGAGCATTTCAACGCCCACCCGTACCTCGCCGGGCTCGCGCTCGGAGCCGCCGCCAAGCTCGAATCGGAGGGGAGTGACCCCGAGGTGGTGCGGCGCTTCAAGCTGGCGATCAAGGGCCCGCTCGGGGGCTTGGGCGACGCGCTGGTATGGGCGGCGTGGCTCCCTACGACGGTGCTGTTGGGGCTGGTCGCGTACCTCGTGGGAGCCGCCCCCTGGCTGGCCGTCGCGCTCTTCCTCGTGCCTTACAATCTGGGCCATCTGACGCTCCGTATGTGGGGCTTTCGCGCGGGACTGACGTGGGGGCACGATGTCGCGCACGTGCTGCGCGACGCCGCGCTCGGCCACCGGGCCGAATGGGTGAGCCGGGCGGGCGTGCTCCTGCTCGGCGTGCTCGCCGGGCTATTGCTCACGATCGATCCCGCGCGCGCGATGGTGGCGCTGCGCGGGGGCGCGCTCGAGCCGCTCTGGATCGTGCTCTCGGCAGGCGCGTTCGCCCTGGGGCTGCTGGGCGGCGCGCGCGCCTGGCGCCCGGCTGCGATGGTCGCGGTGGGAACGGTGGTGAGCATCCTGACGGTGGCGGCGCCGTGAGCACCTGGGCCGTCGAGCGGAGCGTTCGCATCGTGAACCGCGCCGGGCTGCACGCCCGCCCGGCCGCGCAGCTGGTCAAGCTCGCGAGCGGGTTCGACTGCGACATCGTGGTCGGGAGGGACGGGCTGATGGTGAACGCCAAGAGCATCATGGGCGTCCTCATGCTCGCGGCCGAGCACGGCAGCGAGCTCAAGATCCGCTGCCAGGGTGCCAACGCGGACGAGGCGGTAGAGGCGCTCGCGGCGCTGATCGCGAGCGGGTTCGAGGAGGAGACGTGACCCGGGCGCGCGCGCGACGTGGAGGAGCGGTCTGATGTCGATCGTCCTGGACGGGTTTGGGGCCTCCGAGGGGATCGGGCTGGGACCGGTACGATTGCTGGCCTGGGGGGCTCCCCAGGTGCCGCACGAGACCGTCCCCAAGAAGCTCGTCGAGAGCGAGGTCAAGCGCTTCCACGAGGCGCGGGAGTGGGCGCGGGGACAACTGCTTGCTCTCAAGGCGCGCGCGGAGGAGCGGCTCGGGCCGGTCGAGGCAAGGATCTTCGACCCGCAGATTGTCATGCTCGATGACGTCGAGATTGCGGACGGCACGGTTCGCTACATTCGCGAGAATCAGCTCACCGCGCCGCGCGCCTTCGAGTGGCGGATGCTCGAGCTGCACACCATGTGGACGCGGCGCGCCAACCCAATGGTGTTGGACAGGCTGAACGACCTGGAGGATCTGCAGATCCGCATGCTCCATCGGCTGCTGGGGCTGTCGGACCCCACAACCGTGCCCCTGGACGGCGATCCGGTGATCCTGGTGGCGCCCAACATCACTCCTAGCATGGCGGTGCAGCTCGATCGCGAACGGGTCGTGGGGATCGCGACGGACGGGGGCACGCGCACCTCGCACTGGGCCATCCTGGCGCGCTCGCTGGAGATCCCCGTGGTCGTGGGGCTCAGCGAGATCACCGCGCGCACGCGGGACGGTCAGGAGGCAATCCTGGACGGACGCATCGGGCGGGTGGTGCTGGATCCCGATCCGCGCGAGCGCGAGGTGTTCGAGGAGCGCAAGTTGCAGCTCCTTGAGATGGAGGAGGAGATCCTGGTGCTAGCCGGGCTCGAGGCGGTCACCCGCGACGGCCAGCCGGTGGCGCTACGCGCGAACCTGGACCTACCCGAGGAGGCCGAGGACGCTCGCCGCCACGGCGCGGAGGGTATCGGGCTCTACCGGACCGAGTTCCTAGTGGTGGGCCGCGCTGCGATGCCGGGAGAGGAGGAGCAGTACACCGCCTATAGCCATGTGGCCGAGGCGTTCAAGGAGGGCGCGGTTTACCTCCGCACCTTCGACCTGGGGGGCGACAAGTTCCCGATGTTCCTGCACATGCCAGCCGAGGAGAATCCCTTCCTCGGCTGGCGCGCCATCCGCGTCTGCCTCGACGAGCCGGAGCTGTTCCGCACTCAGCTGCGCGCGATTCTGCGCTCGACCGCCCACGGGGACGTGCGGGTCATGCTGCCGCTCGTCAACGACGTGCTCGAGATCGAGCGCACGCGCCACATGCTGGAGGAGGAGCAGAACGCACTCGAGAAGGCCGGGATCCCGTTCAACTCGAGTTACAAGCTAGGCATCATGATCGAGACCCCGGCGGCCGCGCTCGAGGCGGTCGAGCTCGCGCGTCACTCGGACTTCTTCTCCCTTGGCACTAACGATCTGGTCCAGTACACGCTCGCGGTGGACCGCACCAACGCGCGCTTGGCGCCGCTGTACAATCCCTTCCATCCGGCGGTCGTGCGCCTGCTCCACCAGGTCGCGCGAGCCGGCCGGGCCGCGGGCATCGAGGTGAGCATCTGCGGCGATATGGCCGCGAATCCGCTCGGTACCTTCCTCTTGCTCGGCCTCGACATCACGTCGCTCTCGGTCGCGTGGCCGGCTCTTCCCGAAGTCAAGCACGTCGTGCGGAGCTTCCGAATGGAGGACGCGCGCACCGCCGCGCGCAAGGCGCTCGCCGCCTCCACGGCGTCCGCCGTCGTGCGCGCCCTGGTCGAGGGCATCGGCGACTCCGTGGACCTCGCTGCATTCTCGGGCCGCTGGAACTTGTCGCCCGAGAGGTGACCGGGTAGCTTTCAACGCTCTTCATTCTCGTCATTCTAGCGCTCTTCACACGCACGCCGGGGCACCCGTGGTTCGCAGGCTTTTCACGTCCGAGTCCGTCACCGAAGGCCATCCCGACAAGATCGCGGATCAGATCTCAGACGCCGTGCTGGACCGGATTCTCACCGACGATCCCACCGCTCGGGTCGCCTGCGAGACGCTGGTCACGACCGGTCTGGTCGTCGTTGCGGGAGAGATCACGACCAGCACCTACGTGGACGTTCCCGATATCGTGCGCGGCAGCCTGCGCCGCATCGGCTACACCAACTCGGCCTACGGCATCGACGCGGAGACCTGCGCGGTGGTGACCACGCTCGGCCGCCAGTCGGCCCACATCGCGATGGGGGTGGACCGCGGGGGCGCGGGTGATCAGGGGATGATGTTCGGCTACGCGTCGGACGAGACCGAGGAGTTGATGCCGGCTCCGATCCAGTTCGCGCACCGGATCACGAAGCGGCTCGCCGAGGCGCGCAAGAGCGGGGAGCTCGTCTACCTGCGGCCCGACGGCAAGAGTCAGGTCACCGTCGAGTATCATGGGGATCGCCCGGTCCGCGTCGACACGGTCGTGGTGAGCGCGCAGCACGGACCCGACGTGACCCAGGAGCGGATCCGTGCGGACCTGATCGAGAAGGTGGTGAAGCCCGTGCTCCCCGCGGAGCTGCTCGGCGACGACTGCGTCTTCCACGTCAACCCGACGGGGATGTTCGAGATCGGCGGACCGCACGGCGACGCCGGGCTCACAGGCCGGAAGATCATCGTGGACAGCTACGGCGGGGCCGGGCGGCACGGTGGCGGCGCGTTCTCGGGCAAGGACGCGACGAAGGTGGACCGCTCCGGGGCGTACACTGCCCGGTGGGCCGCCAAGAACGTGGTGGCGAGCGGCGCCGCCCGCCGGTGCGAGATCCAGCTCGCCTACGCGATCGGCGTGCGCGAGCCCGTCTCCGTCCACGTCGACACGTTCGGCACGGCCGCGGTCGAGGAGCAGAGGATCACCAGGGCCGTCTCCGAGACCTTCGACTTCCGGCCGCTCGCGATCATCGAA
>CAUZJY010000019.1:0-23799 GCA_963580305.1 Gemmatimonadales bacterium UBA6960 | reverse complement strand
CCCCGCTTGAGGAGATCAGTGTCACCGTCACCGGCTCGCCACGGACCCAGGGATAGGGCACCTCGATCGTGGTGTCGTCCAACCGCTGGAGGGTGGCGTTCCCCGCCAGCGTGAACGCCCAATAGGCGTCATCGACCATCACCTGGGAGATTGTGACGGGCTCGGGACCGCCGTTCACTACGTGGATGCGCATCCGCCCGGGCTCGGGGAAGGAGATGCGCTCGAGGGTCAACTCCTCGACCGGGGGGAAGGCTGTGCGGAAGACCCCGAGCGGGCCCGCGCTCAGGAAGAGCAGGAGCAGGACGACGAGTAGCAGCAGGGGCAGCACGCCCTTGAGCCAGAGCGGAGTACGCGTCGCGGCCTCCGCTGGCCCGTCCCGCGTGCGCTCCTCGGCGAGCGCGGCCACGGTCGCCTCAGACAACGACGCCTCCCGTCACCTCGAACAGCCCCATCCACCCGAGCTCCGCGAACTCGCTCTGGTGGGCGTGGAACATGAACAGTCCCGGGTGCTCGAAGGAGAACTCCATCATCCCACGCTCGCCCTGGCAGAGCATCACGTTGTCCGTGTAGTCGTAGTGATCGGGACGCGTGCCGGTCCGCCAGTACTTGAAAAAGTTGCCGTGCAGGTGGAACGAGTTGATCAGGTCGAACTCGGTCATGTTCACCAGGTATAGCCGCACCGCCTCGCCCACCTCGAGCCGGATGGGATGGCGCTGGTAGTGGAAGGCGACCGAGTTGACCGCGTAGACCTCGTTCTCCCCGTCGAAGTTCGTGTCGAACCCGTTCATCACCATCACCAGCTCGCGCGCAGGTGCGAGCGGCGGGTCCTTGGGGTCGATGATGAATGCGCCGTAGAGCCCCTTGTGGAGGTGGCGTTTGAGGGGCGCCGCGTGGCAGTGGTAGAGCTGCACGCCCGCCGGCTTGGCATCGAACTCGTAGGTAAAGCTCTCGTCCGGCTTCACGATTTCGAACACGCCGTCCATGTTGGCCGGATGGATGCCGTGGAAGTGGATCGTGTGCGGGTGGCTGCCCGCGTTCGTGAAGTCGATGCGCAGCCGGTCTCCCTCGGTGCAGCGCAGCGTGGGGCCCGGCACGGTGCCGTTGTATGTCCACGCCTCGAAGTGCACGCCGGGCACGACCTCGATCGGGCGATCGAGCGCCGTGATCTGGTAGTGCCGGAGCGTTCGGCCGTCGGGGAGAATCGAGACGGTGCCCCAGTCGAAGCGCTCGAGGAAGGTCGTGGGATCGAAGAGCGACGTGTCCACGTCGCCCCCGGCACCCATCGCATGGATGTGCTCGCGCCCCCCGCGCACCACGTGGGGGTCCTGCGCCCCTGCGACCGCCGGGCGGACGATGGCGGTCGCGCCGCCGACCGTGGCGATTCCCACGGCGCCGGCGGCTCCCGCCTTGAGCAAGTCGCGGCGGCTCAGCGTGACCTCGGCGCCTTTCGACACGGCTCCCCCCGGAAGATTCTGGCTACCCAATTATTAGGCTTGCCTAAATTCATCCAGGGGACCGTCCCTGTCAAGGGACGGGAAGCTTCGTTGAGAGTCCGTTATAGTCTGCCTGTTTGAACCGCCGACGGCTGACTCGAGGCCCACCCGCGGACAGGAGTCTCCCGGCTAGTCTCCCGGCTCAGACCACCGGAAACAGGAGGAGCGCGGCGGCTCCACCCAACAGCACCAGCATCTGCCCCGCCGCCAACCGCCATGCCTCCCGGGCGGCGCGCGTCCTCGCCAGAGCTCTCCGTCTGTCCTCGGGAATCATCCTGTTCTCATCTCCTCCATCCATGCCTTCAGGCACGCCTTCAGCCGTCCGACCCGTCTCGACCGGGCACGTGCACTCCTCTTGGTAGGCGAGATCCGCGCCAGTGGGCGAGGCGTTTTTACACGAGTCCTGCAGGACCGGCTGAGGCGCTCTCCTGACGCCCGGCCTCCGGTGGGCCGGCGCCGTCCGGGGCGCGCGACACGGGCCCCGAAGTCGGCGTCGAGCGCCCGGCTGGCGGCGGTGGAGATCCGGCTCCGGGCGTCCCGGCTACAGCGGTCGAGGATTCGGAACCGAAGGTCCCTTCCCCTGGTAGCACGGTCCCGTCGCGTCGCGCGGAGCCTTACCCTTCCTGCGACAGAATCCAACCCGACAAGAGCGCCACATCACAGGAAGGCAAGCTCCTTTGGACGAGTCCACCGTCGTCCCACCGGCAGCCGAGGCAGGTTCGGACACCGCGGGGGCGACTTCCCACCCGCGCTCCTCCGACCGCCGCCGCCGTCCGATGGGGGTCTTCGACTCGGGCCTGGGCGGGCTCACTGTGGTCAAGGAGCTCGTCGACCGACTGCCGCACGAGTCGATCCTCTATTTCGGCGACACCGCGCGCGTTCCTTACGGGACCAAATCCCCGGAAACGATCTGCCGCTTCTCGCGCGAGGCCGTACATTTCCTGCTCGGCCGTGACGTCAAGATGATCGTGGTGGCGTGCAACACGGCCAGCGCACACGCCCTCGAGGTGCTCGGGAGCGAGACCCCCGTGCCCGTCCTCGGGGTGATCGAGGCGGGCGCGCGTGCGGCCCACCACGCGAGCGAGACCGGACGGATCGGGGTGATCGGGACCACCGGCACGATCGCGTCGGGCGCCTACGACCGCGCCGTGCGCGCTCTCCGGCCTGCCGTCGAGGTGTATACGCAGGCGTGCCCGATGTTCGTGCCGCTGGTCGAGGAAGGGATGGCGGACCACGAGGCCGCACGGCTGATCGCGCACGAATACCTCGCGCCCCTGTGCGAGCTGGACATCGACACGCTGGTGCTCGGGTGCACGCACTATCCCGCGCTGCGCGGGCTGATCGGGGAGGTGATGGGCCCCGCCGTGCGTCTGATTGACTCCGCCGAGGAGACCGTACTCGACGTGCCTCGCGTCCTGCGGGAGCGTGATCTGCTCGCCCCCTCCGATCAGCAGCCGATCCGGGAGTTCACCGTGAGCGACCTTCCACTCCGCTTCCGCCGCGTCGGACGTCTCTTCGTCGGCGACATGATCGACGTGGTCGAGCGGGTCGAGGTCGAGGGCATCCTTCCGGCCGTCCCCTGAGCCTGAGCGGACACGACCATGGCGCAGAACAGCGCGTTCGACGTGAGCACCGGGGTCGACCTCCAGGAGGTCGACAACGCGGTGAACCAGGTGACCAAGGAGATCCAGCAGCGCTACGACTTCAAGGGCACGAAGTGCACGCTCGAGTTGGACCGGAAGGAGGGTGCGATCAAGCTGGACGCAGATGACGAGTACAAGGCGAAGGCCGTGCTCCAGGTGCTGCGCGAGAAGCTCTCCAAACGCGGCGTGCCGCTCAAGAACCTGGACGAGGGCACGGTCGAGCTGGGCAGCATGGGCCGGGCGCGGCAGCGGATCGGTCTCAAGCAGGGGATCGACCAGGAGACCGCGAAGAAGATCTCGAAGGAGGTCCGGGACCAGGGCTTCAAAAAGGTCCAGGTGCAGATCCAGGGGGATGAGCTCCGCGTGTCGAGCCCCTCCAAGGACACGCTACAGGATGTGATCACGTTCCTGAAGTCGAAGGACTTCGGCGTGCAGTTGAACTTCGGCAACTACCGGTAGCTCGTCGCTTCCGGCCGTGCCGTGCTCCGCCCACCGCTTGGGCTGGCCATGGACGTCCAGATTTTCGGCACCAAGAGCAGCGCCGATACCCGCAAGGCCCTCCGGTTCTTCAGCGAGCGCCGCATCCCGACCCACTTCGTCGACCTCAACGAGCGCGCGGCCTCACGGGGGGAGCTGAAGCGCTTCGCGCAGAAGTTCGGCGTGGAGGCGCTGATCGACCGTGAGTCCAAGCGCTTCCAGGCGCTCGGCCTTTGCCAGGCGAGCTACGGCGAGGCACGCTGGCTCCAGGTTCTCGAGCAGGACCCGCTCATCCTGAAGACGCCGCTGGTGCGGCGCGGCAAGGATCTCACGGTGGGGCTGGACGAAGCGAACTGGCGGCGCTGGGCCGCTGGCTAGCGAGGGGGATCCGGGGCACGATCGGCACAGATTCTGCCCTCGGCGGCGGCATGGCCAGCAAGCCCCCGAAGCAGCCCGGCGGCCGCTCGCGCAGGAACGGGTCCCCGCCCTCGCTGACCGCTCAGGAGCGCGCGCCCACGATCGAGCCGCCGCCCCAGTGGTGCCGTGCTGCTCATCGGCGCGACCGGGGCATGCGGGCGCGAGGCCGGCGACACGGACGTCGAGGAGATTCCGACGCCGGAAGGGATCCCGCACGCGGTGCTTGTCGCCGTCCGGCTGGCGGGATAGTGTTCCTACATCTGTCCCTGGTCCGGTCCGGTCGGCTTCCCACGCCGACGGCTGCCGGGTCGACCCGCGGGGGTCCCGTGAACGAAACCTTCGGTCTCACCGCGCTCCAGCTCGCAATTCTGCACGTGCTCTGGGAGCGCGGCGAAGCGACGAGCCGTGAAGTCCGCGAGGCGCTGCTCCCCTCCCGTTCGCTCGCCCTCACCACGGTGGCGACTCTGCTGTCCCGGCTCGAGCGCAAGGGGGTGCTCGACCACCGCCGCCAGGGGAGGGCCCACGTCTTCCGCCCGAAGGTCACCCGCAGCGAGGTGCGTCGTAACATGGTGCGTGAGCTGGCGGACAACCTGTTCGAGGGGAAACCCTCCCAGATCGTGAGCCATCTGCTGCTCTCGTCGCAGGTCGATCCGGACGAGATCCGGCGCATGCAGCAGGTGCTGGACGAGGCGCAGCGCGGGGCCGAGCGCGACACCCTCGAGGGTGGCGCCCTGGCGTAGACCCGCAGAGGGGCCTTCCTATATTCCCTTCCCGCATCCACTCCTCGGGAAGGACCGGCGCCATCATCAACGTTCGCACCAGCTCGACCGCGCGGCACGAAGCCGTCCCCGTGCTGGAGAGGCGGCCGCCCGGCCGCCTCTCCAGCATGTCCATGGAGCTGGCCGGCGCCTCGCCCCTGGGCCTGCTGCGCAGCGCCCCGGGCGCACGCGGGTTCTGGGCCCGCGGCAAGCGCTGGGTCGCGCACGCGGGGGTGGTGGCCTCGGTCGAGGCCGAGCCGGGTCCGGACCGCTTCGCGGAGGTGCGCCGCGCGACCGCAATCGCCACCCCTGAGCCCGGCCCCAGCTGGCCGGCTGGGGCCGACTCGCGGCTGACCGGACGCCCGCGCTTCTTCGGGGGCTTCTCCTTCCAGGACGAGCCTGGTCCCTCGCACCTGTGGGTAGGCTTCCCCCCGGCGCTCTTCCATCTCCCAGCGATCGAGCTCGAGGGCGACGCCGAGGGGATCGCACGGCTCCACGTGCGCGCGCTGGCGCGTGACGGCGAGCCGGAGGCCGCGCTGCGCGAGCGGCTCGAGGAGCGCATGCGCGAGCTAGCCGCGCGGCTCCGCGCCCCCGAGGACGAAGCGCCCGAGGCCGGCTCGACCGGGGCCCACGGGTCGGAGCTCCGCTCGAACCAGAGTGACCGCGGGGCGTGGGACGTGGCCGTCGAGCGCACCCTCGATGCGATCCGGCGGGGATGGGTGCGCAAGGTCGTGCTCGCGCGCACCGTCGACGTTCCGCATCCCGAGCTCGATCCGCTCGAGGTGCTCGCGCAGCTGTGGTGGGCGAACCGGGACGCGCACAGCCACGTCTTCTACTTCGAGCCGCGACCCGGACGGGTAATGCTGGGCGCCACCCCCGAGACCATCGCAACCGTGCGGCGCGGCGTCTTCCATGCCACCGCCGTGGCCGGCTCGATCCGCCGCGGCGCGAGCGAGGGGGAACGTACGGAGCTGGCCGCCCGGCTGCTCGCCAGCGAGAAGGACCTGGCCGAGCATCGGATCTCCGTGGAGGATATGGTCGAGCGGCTGGAGCGCTTCGCCACCAGCGTGTGGGCGGAGGAGGAGCCGCACGTGCTCGTGCTTCCCGCCATCCAGCACCTGGAGACCGAGATCCGGGCGCGGCTGGAGGAGGGCACGACGGTGGTGGACGCGCTCGCCGCGCTCCACCCCACCCCTGCGGTCTGTGGGGAGCCTCGCGACGCCGCGCTCGAGCTGCTCGGGCGCGAGGAGCCGTTCGAGCGGGGGTGGTACGCGGGCCCGGTCGGCTGGTTCGACCTGGATGGGACCGGCGTGTTCGCGCCTGCACTCCGCACCGCGGTGCTGTCCGAGAGCGGCTGGCGCCTGTATGCGGGCGCCGGGATCGTGGCAGGCTCCAGCGCGGACGCCGAGTGGATCGAGAGCGGAATCAAACTCGAGCCGGTGCTGCGCGCGCTCCGGGCCGCCGCGGGCGACCCCGGAGGGCGTTGAGCCGCGGTCGATGCCTTCGGTAAGCGAGCCGGACCGGAACGCCGTCTGGACGGGCGCGTTCGCGGAGGAGCTGGCCTATGCCGGCGTGCGGGACGTGTGCGTGGCCCCCGGCTCGCGCTCCACTCCCCTGGTGCTCGCGTGCGCGCGGCTCGGCGCGTTCCGCATGCGCGTGCATCTGGACGAGCGCTCGGCCGGCTTCTTCGCGCTGGGCGTGGGCAAGGCCACCGGCACACCCGCCGCAGTGATCACGACCTCCGGCACCGCGGCAGCCAACCTGTTCCCGGCGGTCGTCGAGGCGAGCCAGTCCGAGAGCCCGCTCCTCGTGCTCACCGCCGACCGTCCGCACCGGCTGCGCGACTCTGACGCCAACCAGGCGATCGACCAGCTCCGGCTCTTCGGGCTCTTCGTGCGCGAGTTCTTCGAGGTCGCCCCCGCCGAGGTGGGCGGCCCCGCGCTCCGGCACCTGCGCACGCTCGCGGCGCGGGCGGTGGCGAGCGCGGTGGGTCTGCCGGCCGGGCCGGTCCACCTCAACTTCCCCTTCGACGTGCCGCTCGAGCCGCAGGACGACACACCGGACGGCGCACCGGATGGCGCGCTCGTCGAAGCGCGCCCGCGCGCGGCGCGCGGGCGCGCGGGCGAGCGCCCGTACATCCGGGTGCGTCCCCGGCGCCCCCGGTTGGACAAAGGCGAGATCGACGCCCTAGCCGAGCGTTTGGCCGCGAGCCGGCGACCGCTCCTGGTCGTCGGCCCGACCCCCGAGCCTGACCGACTTCGGACGGCCGTCGTCTCCTTCGCCTCCGCCGTCGGACTACCGGTGCTCGCCGACCCACTGTCGGGGGTACGCTATGGACCGGATGGGGGAGCGTGCATTTACGGCGCATACGACCTCTTCCTGCGCGAGCCCCGCGCGCGCTCCGCGCTCGCACCCGATCTGGTGCTGCGTGTCGGACGGAGCCCCACCTCCGCGGCGCTGCTCGATTACCTGGCCAACGCGGCCCACGAGGCGCACCTCCTGATCGACCCGTCGTTCCGGTGGAAGGATCACCTCGCGGTCGCCAGCGACGTCGTCCGGGCGGATGCGGCCGACACGCTGACGCGTCTGGCGGAGTGCGGTTGCCCCGCGCGGCTGGACTCCGACTGGTGCGCGCTCTGGACCCGCCTCGAGCGGGCCGCCTCGGTCGCGCTCACGGATCTGCTCCAGTCCCGGGAGGAGGGCGAGCGGTTCGAGGGAATGGTTGCGCAGCAGACCCTGCGCGCGATGAACGTCCCGGGCACGCTCTTCGTCTCGAGCAGCATGCCGATCCGCGATCTGGACGCCTTCGGTGGCCGGCACGCGGTGCCCCTGCGGGTCCTGGGCAACCGCGGTGCGAGCGGGATCGACGGGATCGTTTCGACCGCGCTCGGCGTCGCGGTCGGCGCGGGCGAGCCGGTGGTCGCGCTCGTGGGCGACATCGCGCTGCTGCACGACGCGAACGGTCTGCTCGCCGCCCGCGAGCCCGACGCACAGGTCGTGTTCGTGGTTGTCAACAACGATGGCGGGGGGATCTTTCACTTCCTGCCCGTGCGTGCGCACGAGCCGCACTTCACCCGCCTGTTCGCCACGCCCCACGGGATCGAGCCGGAGCGCGTGGCCGCGCTCTACGGGCTATCCTACGAGCGTGCGGAGCCTGAGACGCTGGCCGAGCGGGTGCGCGAGGCCGTCGCAGCGGGTGGGACGCGGCTCATCGAGGTGCGCACGGATCGCGAGACGAACCGGCGGTGCCGCGACGCGGCGATCGAGAGGGCGCGCGCGGCGGCCCTCGCCGCGCTGGACGCGGATTGAACCCGAGCACGAGAGCGAGCGAACATGAGCGAGCGTCCGGACTGGCGCAGCGTGAAGGAATACGCGGACATCACGTACCGCAAATCCGACGGCGTGGCGCGCATCGCGTTCAACCGCCCCGAGGTGCGCAACTCGTTCCGTCCAGAGACGCTGCTCGAGCTCCAGGATGCGTTCCGTGACGCCGGCGAGGACCCGTCGATCGGGGTGGTCCTCTTCACTGGCGAGGGGCCCGCGTCCGACGGGAAGTACGCCTTCTGCGCGGGCGGGGACCAGCGGGTGCGCGGCGACGCGGGCTACGTGGGCGGGGACGGGCTCCCGCGGCTCAACGTGCTCGAGCTGCAGCGCTACATGCGGAGCATGCCCAAGCCCGTGATCGCGCTGGTGGCAGGTTACGCGATCGGGGGCGGGCACGTCCTGCACGTGCTCTGCGACCTCACGATCGCCGCTGACAATGCGGTATTCGGGCAGACCGGCCCCAAGGTTGGCAGCTTCGATGGCGGGTTCGGTACCTCCTATCTCGCCTCCATCGTCGGACAGAAGAGGGCGCGCGAGATCTGGTACCTGTGCCGCCAGTACTCGGCCGAGGAGGCGCTCGCGATGGGACTGGTCAACGAGGTGGTCCCGGTCGCCGAGCTGGAGAACGAGGGGTGGCGCTGGGCGCAGGAGATTCTGGACAAGAGCCCGCTCGCGATCCGGCTGCTCAAGAGCGCCTTCAACGCCGCGGTGGACGGGCAGGCGGGGCTCCAGGAGCTCGCCGGGAACGCGACGCTGCTCTTCTACATGACGGAGCAGGCGCAGGAGGCCAAGCGGGCGTTCCTGGAGAAGCGCGATCCCGACTTCCGGAAGTACCCGTGGCTCCCCTGGTGAGGCCGACATGAGCGCTCTCACCCCCGAGGAGGCGGCACAGCGGCTGGCCGCCAACGCGCCGGTCTTCGACAACCTGGTCGCGGAAGTCTCCCCCGAGCAGGCCGTCTGGAAGCCCAAGCGCTCCCAGTGGTCGATCATCGAGGTCGTGAACCACCTGGCCGACGAGGAGGTCGATGACTTCCGCCACCGGCTCGAGCTGACGCTGGTCGATCCTTCGGTCCCGTGGCCGTCGATCGACCCGCAGGGGTGGCCCGCGGCGCGCGGCTACCTGGAGCGGGACCTGGGCGAGTCGATCGAGCGCTTCCTCGGCGCGCGCGCGTGGTCGGTCGCCTGGCTGCTCGGGCTCTCCGACGCCGGCCTCGACCGCGTCCACGAGCACCCCTCGCTCGGGCGGCTGCGCGCGGGCGATCTACTCGCGTCCTGGCTCGCGCACGATCTCATCCACATCCGCCAGCTCACGCGCCTCCACTACCGCTGGCTCGAGTGCTGGGCGGTCCCGTACGGGACGGCGTACGCGGGGCCGTTCTGACGATGGGTTCCACGCCGGCGCGTTGATGGCCGAGACCGCCGTCGCGGTCCCGCGGAGCCGCCTCGCGCTGTGGGCGCTGGCCGCGCGGCCGAAGACGCTCGCCGCGGCCACCGCCCCCGTGCTGATCGGAGCGGGGCTGGCCGCCTTTCACGACCGCTTCCGCGTGCTTCCCGCTCTCGCCGCGCTCCTCGGCGCGCTCCTGATCCAGATCGCCACCAACCTGGCGAACGACTACTACGATTTCGTGCGCGGCACCGATACCTGGGAGCGCGTGGGGCCCGTGCGCGTGACGCAGGCGGGGCTGATCGCGCCCGGGGACGTGAAGCGGGGCATGCTGGTCGTGATCGGTGCCGCGGTCGTGGTGGGACTCTACCTGGTTGCGGTGGGGGGGTGGCCGATCCTCGTGATCGGCGTGCTCTCGCTGATCTGCGCGGTTGCGTACACCGGCGGGCCCTTCCCCCTCGCCTACCACGGCCTCGGCGATCTGTTCGTCCTGGTGTTCTTCGGGCTGGTCGCGGTGTCCGGCACCTACTGGGTACAGGCGTGCGCGCTCGTGTCCGACGCGCTCCTGGCGGGTGCCGGCGTGGGCGCGCTCTCGACCGCGGTTCTGGTGGTGAACAACCTGCGCGACCGCGAAACCGACGCGCGCGCGGGGAAGCGCACCCTCGCCGTCCGGCTGGGACGGACCGCGAGCGCGGTCGAGTACACGCTGCTCGTGGCCGCGGCAGCGCTCGCGCCGCTGGCCGGGATCGGCGCATACGGCTGGCCCGTCTCCACTGCCGCGGCCAGCGCGGCGGCGGCGCTCCTGTGTGCGCGTCCGCTGGGCGCGGTGTGGACCCACCGCCGCCCGCACGACCTGCTTCCCGCGCTCGGGCAGACCGCGCGCGGCGTGGCCGCATACGGCGTGGTGCTCGCCTCCGCGCTCGCATGGGGCGTGGCCTGGGGCCTGCGACCGCCCGGCTGACGCAGATGTACGACCTCCTCGCCACCACCGCACGGGCTCGACCCGACGCGCTCGCCCTGGACGACGGGGCGCGCAGCTGGAGCTACCGCGAGCTGGACCAGCGAGTGGGCGCCGTGGCCGAGCGCCTGCGCGCGCTGGACGTGGCCGGGCAGGTGGTTGCGCTCGCTTCGGAGACGACCGGAGCGGGCGCGGTGGCAGCCCACGCGGTGCTCCGCGCGGGCGCGGTGCTCGCGCCGGTCAACCCGCGCCTCACCGCCGACGAGCTGCGTCCCGCGCTGGACGTGCTCTGCCCCCGCTTGGTGCTCGCCGCGCCGGAGGCGTGGGATCGGGTGCTGCGCGCGGACGTGCGTCCCGTTCCCCTCGACGCGCTCGAGGGGGACGACTCGGACGCGCCTTCGCGGCGCGCCTTCCCGCACGCGGGCTGGCCGACGCTCCCGGCCCGAGCGCGCGTGATCCTCTGGACCTCGGGGACCGGCGGACGGCCGCGTGGGGTCGCGCTCACCGAAGCGAACCTGGCGGCGAGCATCCAGGGCGCATCCGCCCGCCTCGCACTCGACGCGACCGATCGGTGGCTGGCCTCGCTCGGGCTCGCGCACGTCGGCGGGCTCGTGCTCGTGCTCCGCGCGGCCGCGACCGGGGCGCTGCTGGTGGCGCGCGGGCGCTTTCTCGCGGACGAGGCCGCGGCGTTAATCGAGGGCGGGGCGGTCTCGCACGCATCGCTCGTGCCCACGATGCTCAAGCAGCTGCTCGACCTGATCGGCGACCATCCGGTCCCCGCGCTCCGCTGCTTGCTCGTGGGCGGCGCCGTGTGTCCGCGCCCGCTCCTGGACGCGGCGCTCGACGCGCGGCTGCCGCTCGCGCTCACCTACGGGATGACCGAGTCCACCTCCCAGGCAGCCACCGCCGAGCCCGAGCTGATCCGGCGCAAACCCGGCACCGTGGGCACTCCGCTCGAAGGAGTCGAGCTTAAGGTGGACGAGACCGGAGAGGTGTACCTGCGGGGTCCCACGGTCGCCGCCGGCTACGTCGGCTCCGAGCTCCCCTTGCTAGACGCGGCGGGATGGTTGCCGACGGGTGATCTCGGCGAGCTGGACGAGGACGGGCATCTCTGGATCACCGGGCGGCGCTCCGATCGCATCGTGACCGGGGGTGTCAACGTCGACCCCATCGAGATCGAGGACGTGCTCCGGCTTCACGCGGGCGTATCCGAGGCGGTGGTGGTCGGCGTGCCGGACGAGCGGTGGGGTGAGGTGGTCGCCGCCGCGGTGGTGCGCTCGGTGGGCGCCTATCCGGATCCGGGAGAGCTCGAGGAGCTCACCCGCACGCGGCTCACCACCGCCAAGGTGCCGCGCCGCTGGCTCTTCCTCACCGAGCTGCCCCGCAACGCGAGCGGCAAGGTGGATCGGGACGCCGTCCGGCAGGGGTTCGCGCGCGCCTGACCTTTGCCGAGGCGTGAGCCCCATGCGCCCGGCGTGGACGCTGGACCCGGCCCCGACCTTCCGGTAGCCTTCCCGCCCCATGACCGACCTGATCCAGGAATTCCGCTGGCGCGGGCTCCTGCACAACCTCTCCGAGGGCGCCGCCGCGCACCTCGCGGCCGGCGTGCGCACCTGCTACGCCGGCTTCGATCCGACGGCCCCCAGCCTGCATGTGGGGCACCTGCTCCCGATCATGGGCCTCGTGCACGCGCAGCGGCACGGCCATCACCTGATCCCGCTGGTGGGCGGGGGGACCGGGCTGATCGGCGACCCGTCGGGGCGAACCGAGGAGCGGCAGCTGCTCACCGCGGACGTGGCGTTCGCCAATGCGGAGGTAATCCGCGCGCAGCTCGAGCGCTTCCTCGACTTCGAGACGCGCACCAACCCAGCGCGCATGCGCAACAACTACGATTGGCTCGGCGAGATTCGGGTGGTCGACTTCCTGCGCGACACGGGCAAGCACTTCCGCGTCAATGACATGTTGCGCAAGGAAGCCGTGCGGACCCGCCTGGAGAAGGAGGAGACCGGGATCAGCTACACGGAGTTCAGCTACCTCTTGCTCCAGGCGTACGACTTCCTCGAGCTGTACCGGCGCGAGGGGTGCACGGTGCAACTGGGAGGGAGCGATCAGTGGGGCAACCTCACCGCCGGCATCGATCTGATACGCCGCGTGACCGGCGGACAGGCGCACGCGGTCGTCTTCCCGCTGCTCACCACCACGAGTGGCGCCAAGTTCGGCAAGAGCGAGGCGGGCGCCGTCTGGCTCGATGCCGCGCGCACCTCTCCCTACCGCTTCTACCAGTACTGGATCAACACGGCCGACGAGGACGCGCTCCGCTACGTGGGGCTGTTCACTCTGCTCGACCACGCCGAGGTCGAGCGCGTGACGGAGGCCGCGCGCGCGGAGCCGGCCGCCCGCCATGCGCAGCGTGCCGTCGCAGAGGACGTGACCCGCCGCGTGCACGGCGAATCCGGGCTCGCGCACGCGCGCCAGGCCACGGCCGCGCTCTTCGGCGGCGCGCTGGAGAAGCTTAGCGGGGACGAGATCGCCGACGTCTTCGCGGATGTCCCCTCGAGCGAGGTGCCGCGCTCGGAGCTGGGCGCAGAGGGGACTCCGTTGGTCGATCTGCTCGTCCGCTCCGCGCTCACGCTCTCCAAGGGCGAGGCGCGCCGCGCCATCGAAGGGGGCGGCATCTACATGAACGGACACCGCGTCGAGCAGGTGGAGGCACGCGCCGCCGCCGCCGACGCGATCGACGGGCGCTTTCTCGTGCTCAGGAGGGGGAAGAAGAACTACGCACTGCTGAAGCTCGTGGGCTGACTGTGCACTCGAAGCGCGAAGGGGCGCCGCCCGGCCGGGCGGCGCCCCTTCATGCGAGCGTGCGGGGCGCGCGTGCGCCGCCGGTCAGAACGGCGAGATCCCTCCCAGCGAGCCGAAGTCCAGCCCGAACTCCTTCTGCCAGCCGATGATGAAGCCTCAGTCGGAGGTGACCGAGGGGCCGTCGAACTCCTCGTGCACGGTCCAGACGGCTTCGATCCCGAGCCGGTGCCCGGCCAGCGGACCCTCGGTGATGCGCAGGTTGAGGCCGAGGGGGAGGTCCACTCGCTCGCCCGCGAAGGAGAGGGCGAGATCCCCGGGATCGCGCAGGGTCTCGAGGTCGGGATCGGCGCCCTGGATCGAGTTGAAGGCCGTCGCGCGCACGCCGCCCGAGGCGCTCACAAAGTCGTTGAAGCGGTAGGCCAGCCACGCCCGCCCATCCACGCGATTTCCGGGGCGCCATCCCCGGTCGTTGTCCGCGAGCGGGAAGTACGCGCGCACCTGGGCGCCGACCGAGCCGAACTGGTTCATCACCTGGGCACCCAATCCCGGCACGAGTGCCCACGCCCCGCTGCCGATCTGCATGTCGTACGGGAGCTGCGCGTCGGTCATGGCCACCACCTCGTCGAAGGCGGGGAAGTCCCCCTCCTGCTCGATCGATCCGGTCGGGATGACCACGCCCACCTGCAGCTGTCCGCGCCAAGGTCCGGATTCGTGCACCTGCCAGAGCGCGTCCACCTCGGCGTCGGAGAATCCCGAAGACTCGTTCGAGAAGAAGACCTCCTCGTTGGCCGCGGTGCGGGTCTTCATGACCCAGGCGCCGGTCCCCGAAAGGGTGATCGCGTCGGTCAGCCTGAGGCCCACCGTCACGATGTGCGCCTCCGAGGCGCGCTCCAGCGGGACGAAGGTGAAGAGGTCGAGCGCGTCGCCTTCGGAAAAGGGCTGGTTTCCGAACTTGAGCCCGATCGCTTCCATGCGGGCGAACCGGTACGCGACCCCGTCCGGGCGGTCAGCAGTCCAGGTGTACTCCTGGGCCCCGGCGGGGGCGACGAGGGCGAGGGCCGCCACGAGCAAGGTGATGCCGCGCATGCCTGGTCCTCCGAAAAAAGTCTGGTTGACCGGCCCCACCAGGTGGCGGAAGGCCGGTCCGAGATGGGACGGGCGCGCCTGGAAAACCAAGTGTTTCCGATGCCGGATACCCGCTCCTGCGGCGCACCCACCGCTCTCGCCTGCCGCCTCAGCTCGCCAGACCTGCGGGGGCCTGGAGCACGGCGTCGGGAATGCCGAACGCGTCGACCAGCCCCTCGGCCTGCTCGGCCACCTCGCGGCAGAGCGCGTTCACCTGGGCGCGGATCGCCCGCGCCTTGGCGCCCTCGAAGTAGCCGCACTCCAGAAACCAGCCGCGGTCGGCTTCCAGGCGGGCCAGCGCCCAGAGGGCAGCCAGCGAGGCCAGTCGCTCGGAGGCCGCAGGGGAGGGGGCCCGCGCCACCCCCTCCCGGAACGCTTCGAGCACGACGCGCTCCACGTGCGCGTGGGCGAGCGTGAGCAGATGGTCCTGCACGCGGTTCATCGCGTCGAAGGAGTCCACCCCCTCCTGGATGAGGGCGCGGAGCCGCCGTCCCGCCGACGCGAGCAGACGCTCCTCGCGGTAGGCGAAGGCCGCAGCGTGGAAGTCGGAATCGCACAGATGGTCGCGGTCGGTGCGCCGGACTGCGAGCGGGTTCATGTCGGTGAGCCGCGTTTCTGCGCGGTCAGCGAGGTGGCGGACCAGCCCCCAGAGGCGCAGATCCCCCATCTCCTCCTTGTACTGGGACAGGAGCCCCTTGGCGACGAGCTGGAGGAGCACGGCGTTCGCGCCCTCGAAGGTCGTGAAGACGTCGGTGTCGGCGCGCAGCCGGCCGAGCCGGTTCGCGGCGAGATAGCCCTGGCCCCCGCACGCCTCGCGGCACGCCTGGATGGTCGCGGCGCAGTGCGCCGACGCGTAGGCCTTGAGCCCCGCCGCCTCCACCTCGAGCCGCCGCCCCTCCTCGTCCCCGGGTGCCGGGTGAGCCGCACTCGACCCGTCGGGGAGGGGGAGCGGAGAGCGGTGCTCGCGGGCGTCGGCGAGCTGGCGATCGGTGCAGCGCTCGGCCAGCGCGCGCACCGCGAAATGCAGCCCGTACGTGGCGCTGAGGGGAACCAGCAGGCGGCGTTGATGCGAGAGGTAGCCGAGAAGCGGGAGCTCCTCGCCGCCGGCCGGTCCGAACTGCCGGCGGCGCGCGGACCAGCGCACCGCTACGATGAGCCCGATCTTGGCCGAGCTCACCGAGGCGGCCGCGATGCTGATCCGGCCGGAGACCAGGGTGCCGAGCATCGTGAAGAAGCGGCGATCCGCGCTCGGGATCGGGCTCGTGTAGCGCCCCTGCTCGTCCACGGACGCGAAGCGATCGAGCAGGTTCGCGCGCGGCACCCGGACGCCGGTGAAGCGCAGGAGCCCGTTGTCGATGCCTTCCAGCCCCACCTTGCCGCCGCGGTCCGCGATCTCGACGCCGGGCAGGGGACGACCGTGCGCGTCGCGGATCGGGACCAGGAGCGCATGCACGCCGTGGTCCTCGCCGCCGACCAGCAGCCGCACGAACACGGTCGCCATGTGCCCGTGGAGGGCCGCGTTGCCGATCCAGTCCTTGCGGGCCGCATCGGTGGGGGTGTCGACCACGAACGCGCCGGAGGCCGGATCGTAACGCGCGAGGGTCTCCAGATCCCGAACGTTCGAGCCGTGCCCCATCTCCGTCATCGCGTAGCAGCCGGGCAGGGCGAGCGAGCCCACATCGGGCAGGTAGCGGCGATGATGGCGCTCCGTCCCCAGGTTCAGGATACTCCCGCCGAACAGCCCGAACTGCACGCCGTACTTGATCAGCACGCTGCTGTCACCGAACGCGAGCGTCTCGAACACGGCGAGCGCGGCGCCGGGATTGCCCTGGCCGCCCACCTCGCGCGGGTAGCCGAGCGCGCCGAGACCCTCCTCGGCCAACCTCTTCACCGCGGCCAGCACGCGCTCGCGGTACTCCGCGCGCGGCAGCTCCATCGGGAAGACGAAGGCGTCCTCCTCCAGCAGCTCGAGCACGCGCCGTCGCACCTCGGCGTGCGGGCGCGTGAGCAGCTCCCCGATCGCGTCGATCCCCGCCCCGCGCGGCGCCGCGGAGTGAGGGGTCGGGCGCGCGGGCGCGCGCGCCTCCGGGTGCGCCTCGGCCAGGATGCGGCGGACCACCTCCTCCGAGCCGATCCCCAGCTCGCGCTCGAGATCGTGCAGCGCGCGCTCGGCCTCGGGTTGGCTCCATACGTCTTCGCCCCCCTGGGCTCGTGCGAGTGCTAACCCCAGCTCGACCAGAGAGCGGCGTGTCTGCGCGTCCGCTCGGCTCCCCAGGGCCCGCAGCCGCTCGCGCATCCCCATCAGCGCGGCGACCGGGGGCGGCCGCTCCGGGTCGAGCCACTCCGCGAGCGCCGCGCGCGCGTCCGCGTCAAGCCATTCCTGCGCGGCCACGCAGCTCCGGATCGTGGCGAGCTCCGAAGTGGAGAGCATGCCGTCGGACCAGGCCGCGTAGACCATCGGGAGGAAGGGGAGCAGCTCGGGCCGATCGTTCGGCCAGGTCAGTTCGGACGGGGAGGACCCGGCCGCGTGGGCGGAATGGGGGGAGCGCGCCATTCGAGGCGAAAAGGCGAGGGCGGAATGCGGAATAAGGATGGAGAGGGAACGGCTCCAGTAACCGGGCGGGAGCGCCCGGTTCCCGCGCGCGTCGGCGCCCCGGTCGCTCCGGCGCCCCCGCCCCGACTCTTGACCCTTCCCCCGGCCCGCGTCACCATCCGTCCTCCTTGTCCGTCCTCTTTCACCCGACTCCTCGAACGGACGCGCACAGGCATGGCCGAGCCGCTGGTCGGCGTGATCATGGGCTCCCGTTCCGACTGGGAGACCATGCGCCACGCGGTCGAGACGTTGGACGCGCTCGGCGTTCCCCACGAAGTCAAGGTCGTCTCCGCCCATCGCACGCCCGATCTGCTCTTCGACTACGCGGCGAGCGCGGAGGGAAGAGGCATCCAGGTCATCGTCGCGGGGGCGGGGGGGGCCGCCCACCTGCCCGGGATGGCGGCGTCCAAGACCGTGCTGCCCGTGCTCGGCGTGCCGGTGGAGTCGAAGGCGCTCAAGGGGATGGACTCGCTGCTCTCGATCGTGCAGATGCCCGGGGGGATCCCGGTCGGCACGCTCGCGATTGGGCCGGCCGGCGCGGTCAACGCCGCCCTGCTCGCGGCCTCGATCGTCGGCTCCACCCGCCCGGAGGTGCGCGAGGCGGTCAGACGCTGGCGGGAGGAGCGCACCCGCGCGGTGCTCGAGGATCCCGATCCCCGCGCGCGCCGTTCCTGAACGCGCCACTCGTGTGAACGTCAGCTCGTGAAGGTCGGTATTCTCGGCGGCGGTCAGCTCGGCAGCATGCTGGCGCTCGCTGGCTACCCGCTCGGTCTCCGCTTCCGCTTCCTCGAGCCGCTCCGGCCCGCCTCTGTCGACGGGCTGGGCGAGGTGGTCCGCGCGTCCTACGACGACCTCCCTTCCGTGCGCCGCTTCGCGCAGGGGCTCGATGTAGTGACGTACGAGTTCGAGAACGTTCCGGACACGACCGCGCGGCTGCTCGAGGAGCTGCTGCCCGTGTATCCCGCCGCGGTGGCTCTCCGCACGGCCCAGGACCGGCTCGCCGAGAAACGGGCCTTCGTGAGCCTCGGCATCCCCACGCCGGCCTTCCATCCAGTGGACTCGCGGCCCGCGCTCGAGGAGGCGATCGGGCGGGTGGCCCTCCCCGCGGTGCTCAAGACCCGCCGCTTCGGCTACGACGGCAAGGGCCAGGTCGTGATCGAGAGCCCCGCGCGCGTAGACGCGGCTTGGGAGGCGCTGCGCGGCGGCCCCGAGCAGCCGCTGCTGCTCGAGTCGTTCGTGCCTTTCACGCGCGAGCTGTCGATCGTGGGCGTCCGCTCCCACGCGGGCGAGGTGGCGTTCTATCCGCTGGTCGAGAACGAGCACCGGGGGGGGATCCTGTACCTCACGCAGGCGCCGGCTCCGGTGGTGACCGACGCGCTGGCGGTGCGCGCTCAGGAATACCTGCGCGCGCTCATGGAGGCGATGGGCTACGTGGGGGTGCTCGCGCTCGAGCTGTTCCAGAAGGGCCACGAGCTGCTCGCCAACGAGATGGCGCCGCGCGTACACAACTCGGGGCACTGGACGCAGGACGGGGCGCGCACGAGCCAGTTTGAGAACCACCTGCGCGCCGTGTGCGGCCTGCCGCTGGGGTCCACCGAGTCGCTCGGGTACGCCGGGATGGTCAACCTCATCGGCCGGCTGCCGGCGATCGACGCGTTGCTCCGGATTCCCGGCGTCCGGCTCCACCTGTACAACAAGGACCCCCGTCCGGGCCGCAAGCTGGGGCATGTCAACGTCCTGGCGGACGATCCGACCGGGGTGCGCGCCACCCTGGAGCGGGTGGACGCGCTGCTGGGGTAGGACTCGGGGCTTCCCCCGGTCGGGCCTCCGGCCTATGGTTACCAGAGCCAACCGACTCCCCTCCGCCCCGGCCGTTCCGGGGCGGCGCTTTTCCTCCTCCTGTCCCCGCACGGCCATGCTGGACCAAATCCGCGCGCGCATCGAAGCGGAGATCGAGCGTCTCGCCCACGAGCTCACCGTGGCCCTCCCGAAGGCGATCAAGATCGCGGTGGAGCACGGCGATCTGCGCGAGAACGCCGACTACAAGTCCGCCCTCGAGCGCCAGCAGTTCGTGCAGGCCCGGATCAACCACTTGACCCGGCGGATGGGGGAGCTCTCCAAGATCGATCCGAAGTCGATGCCCCACGACCGGGTCGGCTTCGGGTCGAGCGTCAAGGTCCTCAACCTGTCGGTAATGGAGGAGGAGAGCTTCACCATCGTGGCGGGCGACTTCATGGACCTGGACGCCGGGCAGGTCTCGCTCGCCTCACCCATCGGCTGCGGCCTGCTCGGCGCACGCGAGGGCGATGAGGTTGTCGTCCGGCTGCCGATCGGCGAGCGCCGCTTCCGGGTCCTCGAGCTCCGGACGTTGCCGATGCAGCTAGGCGTGGCAGGGGAGTGAGCGTGGGCAGGATCCTGGTGATCGACGACGACCCAGCGATGCGCGGCAGCATGCGCCGCATCCTGGAGCGGGACGGACACGACGTGCGCGAGGCCGGGGACGGGGCGGAGGGGCTTCGCCTCTTCCGTGCGGAGCCGGCCGACGTGGTCGTGACCGATGTCCTGATGCCGGGCAAGGAAGGGATGGAAACGATCGTCGAGCTGCGCGAGGAGGCGCCCGACGTGCGCATCCTGGTGGTATCCGGCGGGGGCACGATGCTCGGCGAGTCGACCCTGAGCGATGCCCAAGCTCTGGGCGCGGACGCATCGCTCGCCAAGCCCTTCACGGTGGACCAGCTGCGCTCCGCCGTGGCCGTGCTGCTCACCCAGCCGGCGCCTTAGCTTTCGCGTCGGTCTTCCCCCCTCCCCTCCACGAAGCGCATCGCGTCCTCGATTTCCTCGGGTGCGATCCAGTGCCCGATCTCGTAGTCGCGCGCGACCAGCACCGCTCCGGCCTCCTCGAGCGCCAGGGCCTCCACGCGCACTAGCTCCTCGAACCGCTCCGCGGCCGTGGCGAGTGCCGCTGCCCGGGCGTCGGCGTCGCGCACTGCGGCCCGCGCTCCACTGAGGGCGCCTGCCAGCGCGTCCTCGGACACGGCCGCTTCCGCCCGCCCGCAGCGGACGTCCGCGCGCGCCTCGTCGACGCGGCCGCGGCGCGCGCCACGGCGAGTGCGGGGTCGCGCTCCACTGCGGCGGTGAGCGCGTCCGGCTGCTCGCCGGCGGAGCTCTGAGGGACGCGTTGTGCCACGAGCGGACCGGCGAAGAGCAGCGCGAGTGCTGGGGCGGTCCAGCACCGAGAGAAACGGCGCATCAGGAATCCTCCTTCCGAGCGGCTAGTCCCGCGCTCGCGAAGCGGGCTGCGTGTTCGACCACGCGCGCGCGGGTCCCGGCATCCGACTGGTCCAGCCCCACCACGTTACGGGCGACGCGGCGGACGAAGGTGAGGTGCACCAGCTGGGCGATGACGGAGAGACCGAGCAGGAGGGGATCGCCTTCACGCACCTTCCCGCTCGCCTGGCCCTCGCGGATGAGCGCGGCCAGGTGACCGCTCACCACTCCGAGGACGCGCGCGACGGGGGGCGGAGCGTGCCCGCCGGCCGCCACCTCTTGGAACATGAGCAGTGGGATGTCCGGGTTCGCCTGCAGGTGCTCGAAGAACGCGTGCACGGTCGCCTCGACCCGATCGAGGGGCTCTCCCGGCGCGCGCATCGCACCCTCGGCGAGCGGCGCCAGCACCTGCTCGAGCACAGCCTCGTACAGCGCTCGCTTGGATCCGAAGTGGTACGTGACTGCGCCCAGGTTCGCGTGCGCGTCTCGGGTGATCGCGCGGATGGCGGCTCCGTCGTAGCCGTGGCGGGCGAAGCGGACGCGCCCCGCGGCGAGCAGACGCTCCGGGGTGGGAGCGGGGCGCCGATGGAGGCGCGCTTCGGAGTTCATACGTTTGTATGAACAGGAGCGCCGAACTACTCCGTCAAGGGAGACCGCCCGACTGCGCCCACGTCTGTCTCTCCCCCGGGCCCGTGCTCATGGACTTCGTGCTCACCCGCGCGGCGCGGCGAGCCCCGCCACCACGCCGCGTAGCGCCCGCACCCCCTCGACCAGCCGCGGACCTGGCCGCCCGAGGTAGGCCTCCGGGACGCAGAAGACCCGTCCCTCGCGCACCGCGGGGAGCTCCGCCCAGGCGGGATTCCGGAGCACAACGTCCGGCCGGTACTTCTGCGGCTGCACCCCGCACCAAGAGACCACGAACGCGTCGGGTGCGAGCCTGAGCACCTCGTCGTCCGCCAGGGGCCGGCTCTTCACCTCTTCATGCTCGAGCAGGCCGCGGGCGCCGGCCGCGTGGAGGACGTCGGTGGCCCAGCTCCGCCTGCCGGGGGTGATCACCGGCTTGGGCCACCACTCGATCAGCACGCGGGGCGCGTCTGCGGGAGGGGGAGGGGCCGACAGCTCGGCGCGCATATCCGCGATCAGGGGGCCTGCCCGCTCCGGAACGCCGAGGTGGCCCGCGATCTCCACGATGTCGCGGTAGACGTCCTCGAGCGAGACCGGCTCGGGGGCGAGGAAGGGGACCCCGCGGCGGGCGAGCGCCTCCACGACCCGCTCGTGACCCGGCACGGTCAACGTGGCAAGCACGAGATCGGGCTCGAGCACCGCGACCAGGTCGAGGTCGGGATCGAGGTCGGGCCCGAGCCGCGGCAGCCGCGCGACGAGCAGCTCGGGAAAATCGGAGTGATCGTCCACGCCGACGAGTCGCTCGGCGCAGCCGAGCGCGTGCACGATCTCCGTGTTGGAGCAGGCAAGCGAGACGACGCGCATACGCTGAGCTACCCCACACCCGCGGCGACTCCCCCTTGGACCGACCTGCGCGCTCTCGGGCCAAAAGGCCGCGGCCGCCGGACTCAGTGCGCCCGCGCGTGCTCGATCCGGTTCGGCAAGCTCTCGTCCAGCCTCGGACGCTCGAACCGCACGATCAACAGATCGAGCTCCTCGACGTGCTCGCTCTGGAGCGGGAGCAGCTCCTCCCTCACGATGTGCTCGAGCGTCGGGGAGAGATGGTTCTCGGAGAGCGCGGTGCGATACTCGTCCACACCGTGGACCTCCCCCTCCTTCAGCGCCTTGAGCGTGGTGGGGTCGTCGATCCAGGACGCCGCGGTCTCCACCGCCCGCGCGAACGCTCCCCAGGCCCGCCGTCCGATCCGGACGCTCACCGGCCTCCACGGTGTGGTGCCGCGCGACGGGTGGTCCTCGACGTCGCGCAGCGCGTGCTCGTAGCTGTCGACCGCCGCCAGCTCGCCCTTGAGCAGCCGGTGCCGCCAGTAGGACTCCCGATTCGCGTCCATCCGTTCTCCGCGGTGTGGCCGGACCGCTCCGGCGTTCTCGCGTCACCATGCAAGCCGCGCAGCGCCGCGCGGTGGGTGTGGGCAGCGCGCGGGGCGGCACGACAGGGCTTTCCGCGGGTAGAGCGCCGCATGGTCCGCACGCCATCGACGATGCCGCCGCTCGGCATGGAAGCTCCCTCCTTCTCGCTCCCCGACGTCCGCACCGGCGAGGTCGTGAGCCGGGACGACTTCCGCGGCCGCCCAGGGCTGCTCGTGATGTTCATCTGCAACCACTGCCCATACGTGAAGCACGTGCGGGACGCGCTGGCGGAGTTCGGGAACGAGTATGGAGGGCGCGGGCTCGGCATCGTGGCGATCTCGAGCAACGATCCGGCCGCCTACCCGGACGACGCGCCGGAACGGATGAGGGAGGAGGCGGCCGCGGCCGGCTACACCTTCCCGTACTGCTTCGACGAGACGCAGGAAGTGGCGAAGGCGTACGGCGCGGCGTGCACCCCCGACTTCTTTCTGTTCGAGCGGGATTTCAGGCTGGCGTACTGCGGTCAGTTCGACGAGACGCGCCCCAACGGCGGGCGCGCGCCCACGGGCCGGGATCTCCGCGCGGCCGCGGAGGCGGCGCTCGCGGGACAGAGACCGGCCGCCGAGCAGATCCCGAGCATCGGGTGCAGCATCAAGTGGCGGCCGGGCAACCAGCCGGGGTCGTAAAGACGAACGCCACCGGGGCGAGGCCCCGGTGGCGTCCGAGTTCTTCGACTGTCCGGAACCCGGCGCGATGGCCGCGTCCGGCGGGACAGCGCCGATCGGAGATCGGCTACCAGCTCACTCCAGAATTGAGCGGCTAGCAGCCGAAGCGGCGATCGCTTGCCCGTGCCGGGCCGGACAGACTACTCGGACTATACAAGGGATCACCTCCTTGGTTCGGGTGGGACATCGGGCGGAACACCGACGGGACCCGGCTCGCACCTCCGGGCCGAACCCTGTGTGTCGAACGCTGGTCCCGTGGCTCCAAGATACGCAGTCCCACCCCTGTCGTTCCAGTCCCCCAGCGAGCATCGCGAACATCGGGCCGGCCAGCGGCCCAGGTCGTCGCGCACGCGCACGCATCTCCGAGATTACGCCCGCCTCCAGGCCCAGCGGAAGAGGAGGCCGCACGCGGCCAGCGCGAGCGTGATCCAGAGCACCCCGCAAAACAGCGTGGGCAGGTCGGTCAACTCCGCGAGCATCGCGGCGTCCGACGGGAGGCCGGGCCGGTCGAGTGACGTGCCCCAAGGTACGGTACCACTTCCTATGTTAGACCCAGAGCCAGCGGCGGCCCCTGGAGCTGAGGCATCCTGAGGAACCAGGGCGAAGGTCTGATCGTCTCTGGGGCCGGAGGACGCCCACCGCAGGCGCTGTGGGGTCGAACGGTATTGTACAGCTGTCTCCACTGCTCGACGAGGACGACGGCCTCGGACAGCGTGTAGAAGATCTCGCCGTTCAGGAACTCGTCCCTCAGCTTGCCGTTGAAGCTCTCGTTGTAGCCGTTCTCCCACGGACTACCGGGCTC
>CAUZJY010000018.1:0-24155 GCA_963580305.1 Gemmatimonadales bacterium UBA6960 | reverse complement strand
CTCGTCTCGACGCTGGCAGACGCGCTGGACCTCGAGTTCAGCCGGATCCAGTTCACCCCGGACCTCATGCCCACGGACATCACGGGCACCGAGGTGATCGAGGAGGACCGCACCACGGGGCATCGGATTTTTCGCTTCGTGCGGGGGCCGATCTTTGCGAACATCGTGCTCGCGGACGAGATCAACCGCACGCCTCCGAAGACCCAGGCCGCGCTCCTCCAGGCGATGCAGGAGCGGGCGGTGACCGCCGCGGGCACGACGTACGAGCTTTCCCCTCCGTTCTTCGTGCTGGCGACCCAGAATCCGATCGAGCAGGAGGGCACCTATCCGCTCCCGGAGGCGCAGCTTGACCGATTCATGTTCGAGCTGGTGATCGGGTATCCGAGCAAGCGGGAGGAGGAGGAGATCGCGATGCGGACCACGGCCGAGGAGGCATCTACGGTGCATCCGGTCGTGGCCGCCAGCGAGCTGATCGAGCTCCAGCACCTCGTACGGCGCGTGCCCGCGCCCCCTGCGCTGGTCGCGTTCGCCGTCCGGCTCGCCCGAGCCACGCGCCCGGACGACGAAGAGGCACCGGCGGTCACGCGCCGGTATGTGAGCTGGGGTGCGGGCCCACGCGCCTCCCAGTTTCTGGTGCTCGGAGCCAAGGCGCTCGCCGCGGCACGCGGTTCCCCACTCCCAACGTACGAGGACGTGCGCTCCGTCGCGCCAGCGGTGCTCGCGCACCGGCTGGTCCTCGGCTTCGAGGCCGAGGCGGACGGGCGCGGGTCGCGCGACGTGATCGCTGAGCTGCTGGACGAGAGCCGGTGGTGGATTTGAGCCCGGCGGCGCCGGGGCAGGACGCGGCGTGGACGGGCTGACGCTGATCCTGGGCGTGGTCGCCCTCGCCCTCGTCCTGCTCGGCGGGGCAGTCACCGCGGGGAGCACCGCGGTCTTCTCGCTGGGTGCCTCGCGCGTTCGCACCCTTGTCGAGGAGGGGTTCGCGGGCGCGACCGCGCTGGGGCGCCTGCGGCAGCGCGAGGGGCTGCGCAACTCGGTGGCTCCGCTCGCGACCGTGCTCCGGCTCTCCGCCTTGGGCATCGCCGCCACCGCGGTGGCGGCGGCGTGGGGGCAGCTCGCCGGGCTGGTCGCGCTCCCGTTCCTGATCGCGGCGGTGCTGCTGGTGGGCAAGCAGGTGCCACTGGGGCTGGCGGCGCGTTTCCCGGTCCGCGTCGCGCTCGCCGCTGCGCCCCTCCTCCTTCCGGTCGAGCGGCTGGTCCGAGCCTTCTTCGGCCCCTGGGTGCGTCTGGGCGACTGGATCTCCCGGAGGAAGCTGGAGGTGCCGCAGGAACCGGACGAGCGGGTCGTGCAAGACATGGCCCGGCTCGGCCGGGAGGAGGGAGTCGTGGACCCGGACGAGCACCAGCTCGTCGAGCGGGCGTTCCGCCTGGACGAGCTGGCCGCCTGGGACGTGATGACGCCCCGCGTGGACGTGTTCACCTGGTCGGACGAGCTGACGCTCGCGGACATCATCGACGAGCTTGAGGCCGTCCCCTATTCGCGGGTGCCGGTCTACCGCGGCTCGCCGGACGAGATCACCGGAATCGTGTACGTGCGGGAAGCCTACGCGACGTACGTTTCGGGACAGGCGGACCTCCCGCTCGACCGCGTGGCGCGCGAACCGCTCTTCGTGCCGGGCTCACTCTCGCTCTCCCACCTGTTGCGCGCCTTCCAGACGCGCCACATCCACATGGCCGTAGTAGCCGACGAGTTCGGTGGTACGGACGGGATCGTCACGCTCGAAGACGTGCTCGAGGAGCTGGTCGGCGAAATCGTCGACGAGCGGGACGTGGCGGAGGAGCCCATCCTCAAGATCTCCCCTGACGAGCTGATCGCAGACGCGGGCGTGGACCTGCGCGAGATCAACGAAGCCATCGGGGCCTCCTTCCCGCAGGTCGAGCACCGCTCGCTGAACGGACTCATCCTCGAGGAGCTGGGTCGGGTGCCCGAAGCGGGCGAGACCTTCGACCGACTCGGCGTGCACATCGAAATTCTCGAAGTCACCGACACGCACGTCGTACGGGCGCGGCTCCGCAAGGTCTCGCCCGAGCCCGAGAGCAAGGTGCAGCCGGCGGAGCGGAACTCGTGATCCGCAGCCTCGGAGTCGTCCGCTGAGCGGCGCGCTCCTGCTCCCCTTCGATGGGATCTGGCCGGAGGTCGCGGACGACGCCTTCCTGGCGCCTGGCGCCGTGCTGGTCGGCAACCTGCGCGTCGGCTCCCGGGCGAGCGTCTGGTTCGGGGCGGTGCTGCGTGGGGACAACCCGCTGAATCCGATCGTGATCGGGCCGCGCACCAGCGTGCAGGACGGGTGCGTGATCCACGTGGGCTCGTGGTGCGCGACCACGGTCGGCGCCGACTGCACGATCGGGCACGGCGCGAAGTTCGAGAGCTGCACGATCGGAGACCGCTGCACGGTCGGGATGAACGCGGTGATCCTCCAAGAGGCGGTGATCGGGGCCGGCTCGCTGGTCGCCGCGGGCGCAGTCGTCCTCGAGCACACCGAGGTGCCTCTAGGAAGTCTGGTCGCGGGCGTGCCCGCGCGCGTGCGTGGGCCGCTGGAGAGATCAGCGGCCAGGTGGGTGGCACGCGGGGGCGAGCACTATGTGGAGCTGTCGCGCCGCTATCTCGAGCAGGGAATCGGACGCGTGGCCGACGCGCGGCGAGCCGTGCTTGAGCGGGTGTGAGCGGGAAGGACGCGTCGGAGGGCGAGATACCACGCCGGAGCCGTGATGCGTCCAGTGCGCCCGCGCCGGAGCGGCGCTGCAAGCTGTGCGGCGGTCCCCTCTACGAGCGCCACTGCAAGGTGCTCTGCCTCAACTGCGGGTATCAGCGGGACTGCGGCGATCCCTGAGAGGAGCTCGCTCGCCACCGCCGATCACAACCTCAGCACACTCGTCCGATACCAATCTAGCAGCGCCTCCCCCCAGACGTACGAGAACGCGCCGCCGACGGCGAGGAAGATCCCGAGCGGGATGAGTCGCTTGGTGAGCGCGGAGATCGGGCCGAACACCAAGAGCGCCACGACCGACCCGAGGAACAGGGTAGTCGCCACCCCCCAGACCCCGAGAAACGCGCCCACCATCCCCATCATCTTCACGTCGCCGCCGCCCAGGGCGCTGCTCACCCCGGCTTCCTCGAGACGACCAGGGCGAAGCCGCTCGATCAACCAGGTCCCGCCGACCCCCACCAGCCAGAGCACCCCCAGCCCGATCGCGAGGCCGAGCGCGGACTGGAGCGGCGTGATCCCGGCCGGCAGGAAGGCCAGTCCGAGCCCCAGCGCCATCCCTCCCCAGGAGAACTGGTCCGGGATGATGTAGAAGCGCGCGTCCGAGAGCGCGATGCCGAGCAGGACGGTGAGGAAGACCGCGCCCCGCAGCGCTTCGGGCGAGGGCCCCTGCGCCCATACCGTCCCCGCCCACACCAGCCCGGTAGCCAGCTCGACCAGCGGGTACTGCACGCTGATCGGCATCCCACATGCACGGCACCGACCGCGCAGCACGAGCCAGCTCAGCACCGGAACGTTGTCCCGCCAGCGGACGGGGGTGCCGCACCCGGGGCAGCGCGAGCCCGGGCGCACGATCGACTCGTCCATGGGCCAGCGCAGGCTGCACACGTTGAGGAACGAGCCCAGCGCGAGGCCGAGCACACCGGCCATGGCGGCGGTCACCCAGCGCTCTGTCACCCGCCGGCTCCGCGGGTGAGCACGTAGAGGAGAATCGCGCCCGCGACGGCCGCGTTCAGCGACTCGACGCCGCCCCGCATCGGAATCGAGACCACCTCGCTCGCCGCCGCGCGCACCGCGGGGCGCGGACCCGACGCCTCGCTCCCCACCACCAGCGACCAGCTCTCCCCCGGCCTCACGGTCCCGACGTCGCGTCCGCCCATGTGGGCGATCAGGATCGGCCCTCGATCCCGCAGCGGCCGCTCGAGGCACTCCCACGGTTCGCGCACGACCGGAGCCCGGAAGATCGCGCCGGCGGCAGCACGCACCGCCTTCGGGTTGAACGGATCTACCGTGCCCTCGAGCACGACCGTGCCGGCGAGCCCGAACGCGGCCGCGGCCCGTACGAGCGTGCCGATGTTTCCGGGATCCTGGATGCCGTCGAGCACGAGGAGGGGGCCGGCCGCGGGCAGCTGGGCGCCCCGTCCCGGCTCCGGGCAGACCAGTAGCACGCCCTGACTCGCCTCCGTGTCGGAGAGCTCCAGCAGCTCCTCGCGCGGGACCTCGATCACGTCGACCCCAGTCTCGGCGAGCTGCGCGCGCAGCGCGTCGCCTCCCGCGAGCTCGGGGAGCCGATCGGAGACGACCGCGAAGCGGACCGGCGCCCCCGCTGCGAGCGCCTCGGCGGCCGCGCGGATCCCCTCGACCAGGAGGAGCCCCTCCCGCTCCCGGGTGCGCCGGCTGCGCAGCCGGCCGATCAAACGGGCGCGCTCCCGGCTCAGCGCCATGTATCTTTCGCCCGTGCCTTCACGACCTCTTCTCGGTGCGATCCCCGCGCATGCCTGACCCCGTGGTGACGCCGCGTCGCGCTATCGCGCTCACCATCGCCGGGAGCGACAGCGGCGGGAGCGCGGGGATCCAGGCGGACCTCAAGACGTTCCATGCCTTCGGCGTGTTCGGCACCAGCGCGATCACCGCCGTTACGGCCCAGAACACGCTCGGCGTCACGGCAGTTCACACCGTTCCGCTCGACGTGGTGCGCGCGCAGATCGACGCGGTCGTTGAGGATCTGCGTCCGACCGCGCTGAAGACGGGGATGCTCGCAACCGCGGCCCTCGTCGCGACCGTCGCGCGCGCTCTGGCGGACCACGCACTCGCACGCTACGTGCTCGATCCCGTGATGGTAGCCACCTCGGGCGCGCGCCTCCTCGACGAGAACGCCGAGGAGGCCCTTGCGCGCGAGCTGCTCCCGCTGGCGGCACTCGTCACGCCCAATCTCCATGAGGCGTGCGTTCTCACCGACCTCACGCTCGAGGGCGTCGAAGACATGCGGACCGCCGCACGTACGCTGGTCGAGATGGGGGCAGGAGCCGCCCTCGTGAAGGGAGGTCATCTTCCGGGAGGAGAGGCCATCGACCTGCTCTGGGACGGTAGCGCGGAGCGGACCTGGCGCCACCCGCGGCTCTCCACGCGCCACACGCACGGCACCGGGTGCACCCTCTCGGCAGCGATCACCGCCAACCTCGCCCTGGGCGCGGAGCTGCCGGACGCGGTGGAGCGCGCGATCGCGTTCGTGGCCCGCGCGATCGCCACCGCCCCCGGGCTCGGAAGTGGCAATGGCCCCATCAATCACTTCGCCCCGATCGATCCGCCAGCAGAGTAAGCGGTACACCCTCATGCAGCCGGCAGCTCGCGCACGATCTCGCGGAGCAGCCCCTCCAGGTTGGCCGCGCTCTTCCGCGCCACGTCGATCACCTCCGCGTGATCGAGGGGCGCGGGGATGATCCCGGCGGCCCAGTTGGTGACCAGCGAGAGCGCGAGGCAGCGGAGCCCGAGGGCGTGGCCGGCGACCGCCTCGGGCACGGTCGACATGCCCACCAGATCGACGCCGAGGCGCCGGAGCATCCGGATCTCCGCGGGCGTCTCGTAGGACGGCCCCCGCATCGCGGCGTAGGTCCTCTCCTGGAGATCGATCCCGACCTGCCGGGCACAGCGGACGGCCAAGCGCCGCAGCTCGGGATCGTAGGGATGAGCGGCGCGCCCTGCGCGGGAAGGGGCCTCGGGGAAACCTCCTTCCATCAGATCGACGTGGTCCACGAGCACAGCCAGCGTGCCCGGCCCGAGGGCGGGGCGCACCCCGCCAGCCGCGTTCGTGAGCACGAGGACGGGAACGCCCAGGGCTGCCGCGATCCGGATCGGGGCGGTCACCAGCTCGCGGGGCAATCCTTCATATATGTGGTAGCGGCCGGCCTGAATCAGGATGCGCCGCCCCTCCAACCGCCCCGCGATCCAGCGGCCGGCGTGCCCGGCCACCCCCGAGCGAGGAAAGCCGGGCAGCTCATCGAAGCGGACCACGACCGGAGCCGCGAGTGCATCGGCGAGCCCCCCGAGCCCCGAGCCCAGCACGAGCGCGGCCGCGAAGGAGCCGGCTCCGAGCCGCCCTCCGAGCGCCGCAGCGGCGGCCTCGAGATCCGGCGGGTGGGTGGCCGCGGGGGATGAGGTCATGGCAGCCTGAATATGGGCGCGCCGCCGCAAAGAAGCAGCGAGCGGGCCCGAACTCAGTACCACCCGCCGTGCTGGATCCGCTCGCGCGGGAGGCGGACGTGCGCGCGCTTCGCCTCGACCAGCTCGCGGCGCTCGAAGGGCTTCACCAACACCACACCAGCCACGAATCCGCCAACGTGCGCCCAGAAGGCTACCCCTCCCCCATCCGCCTGCGCGGGCGTGGCCGCCGCGGAGAGCGCCTGGAGCAGGAACCAGTAGCCGAGCATCACCCAGGCCGGGATGGGCCACACGCGCAGGATGAAGCCGAGCGGCACCAGAGTAAGCACGCGCGCCTTCGGATAGAGCACCAGGTAGGCCCCCATGATCCCGCTGATCGCCCCGGATGCGCCCACCACGGGCACCAGTGACGCGGGCGCGGAGATCAGGTGCGCCACGGCCGCCGCCAGCCCGGTGAGCACGTAGAAGAGCAGGAACCGGAGGCGCCCCATCGAGTCCTCGATGTTGTTCCCGAAGATCCAGAGGAACCACATGTTGCCGATCAGGTGCATCCAGCTTCCGTGCAGGAACATCGACGTGAACAGCGCGCTCCAGGTGAGTCCCCCGAAGCGGCACTGTCCTCCGAGACCGCCGCGGCCCGTGATCTCCGCGGGAATCGCGCCGAGCTCGCAGACCGACCCGACCAGAGCGGGCTCGGACATGCCAGCCCCCTGAATCATGATCCAGACGGCTGTGCACACCCCGATGATGAGCAGCGTGAAGAGCGGGAAGATCTCGGTCGGGTTGTCGTCCTTGATCGGAAACAAGAGTCGATCCTCGTGGGTCGAGGGGGCGACTGCCAATGCGGCGCCGCGCCCGGATTTCTCGATGCCAGAATGGCGCGAAAAGCGGCCTCCTGGAGGGCACGGACGTTGCACCCCGCACCCCTGGCAAGGGCGGGACCGCCCGAGCAACCTGCGCGGCACTGAGCCGGCGCCGGCTGACCCGAACGATTTGAGGAGACCCTCATGGGTAAGGTCATCGGGATCGACCTCGGAACCACCAATTCCGTGGTCGCCGTCATGGAGGGGGGCGAGCCCGTCGTCATCCCAAACGCCGAGGGTGGGCGCACGACGCCGTCCGCGGTGGCGTTCACCAAGGATGGTGAGCGGCTGGTCGGGCAGGTGGCCCGCCGTCAGGCGATCACCAACCCGCAGAACACGATCTTCTCGATCAAGCGCTTCATGGGTCGCCGCGAGGTGGAGGTGAAGAGCGAGGAGAAGCTCGTCCCCTACGAGGTGCGCGCCGATGCGCAGGGGCGTGTCCAGATCTCCGTGCCGAACGTCGACAAGACGTTCACCCCGCCGGAGATCTCAGCGATGATCCTTCAGAAGATGAAGCAGACCGCGGAGGACTACCTCGGCCAGACCGTCATCGAGGCCGTGATCACGGTCCCCGCGTACTTCAACGATGCCCAGAGGCAGGCCACCAAGGACGCGGGCAAGATCGCCGGTCTCGAGGTGAAGCGGATCATCAACGAGCCCACCGCCGCGGCGCTCGCGTACGGCCTCGACAAGAAGAAGGACGAGAAGATCGCCGTGTTCGATCTGGGCGGCGGCACCTACGACATCTCGGTGCTCGAGCTGGGCGAGGGCGTGTTCGAGGTGAAGGCCACCAACGGGGACACCCACCTGGGCGGCGACGACTTCGACCAGCACCTGATCGACTGGCTGGCGGGGGAGTTCAAGCGCGATCAGGGGATCGACCTGTCCAAGGATCCGATGGCTCTGCAGCGCCTGAAGGAGGCCGCGGAGAAGGCCAAGATGGAGCTCTCCACGACCATGCAGACGGACATCAACCTGCCCTTCATCACGGCGACGCAGGAGGGTCCGAAGCACCTCAACTATACGCTGACCCGCTCGAAGTTCGAGCAGCTGGTCGACGACCTGATCAAGCGCACCATCCGGCCCATGGAGAAGGCACTGGCCGACGCCGGGCTCAAGCCCGCAGACATCGACGAGGTGATCCTGGTCGGCGGCTCGACGCGGATCCCGAAGATCCAGCAGGTCGCGAAGGACTTCTTCGGGAAGGAGCCGCACAAGGGCGTCAACGTGGACGAGGTGGTGGCGGTGGGCGCGGCCATCCAAGGCGGCGTGCTCGCGGGTGACGTCAAGGACATCCTGCTACTCGACGTGACTCCGCTCTCGCTCGGGATCGAGACGTTGGGTGGCGTGATGACCGCGCTGATCCCGCGCAACACGACCATCCCGACCAAGAAGTCGGAGGTGTTCTCCACCGCGGAGGACAGTCAGACCACAGTCGAGATCCACGTGCTCCAGGGCGAGCGGAAGATGGCGATGGACAACCGCACCATCGGCAAGTTTCAGCTCACCGGGATCCCGCCGGCCCCGCGCGGGATGCCGCAGGTCGAGGTCACCTTCGACATCGACGCGAACGGCATCCTGCACGTCTCGGCCAAGGACCGGGCGACCACCAAGGAGCAGAAGGTCCGGATCGAAGCGTCGAGCGGACTGTCCGAGAACGAGATCGACCGGATGGTCAAGGACGCCGAGTCGCACGCGGCCGAGGACGAGCAGCGGCGCCAGAACGTGGAGGCGCGCAACCAGCTCGACTCGCTCGTCTACCAGGTGGAGAAGGATTCGGCCGAGTGGGGGGACAAGGTCTCCGAGGGGACCCGCGACCGCCTCAAGCAGGCGACCGACCGCGCGAAGGAGACGCTCAAGGGCGACGACACCGGCGCGCTCAACTCCGCCCGCGACGAGCTGATGCAGGCGTTCAGCGCGGCCGGCCAGGAGATGTACCAGAGCCAGGCCCAGGCCGCGGGAGGTGCGCCCGGGGCCGGAGCCGAAGAGCCCGGGGGCGGGCAGCCGGGCGGACCTCCCGGAGGCGAGCAGGAGGAGGTCGTCGAGGCCGACTACGAGATCGTCGACGAGGAGAGGTAGCGACCCGGTCCTGGCCAGGGTCGATCGGCCGCGGGGGGAGGCCGGGCAACCCGGTGCCCCCGTTTAACGTCCAACCTCGCGACGGTGTCGAATCGACGCGGCCCCCGCGGCTTCGGACCCCCGGGCGCGACGGGCGGGTAGTGTTCGGGCGGCACCCGTGCCGCCATCCATTGGAAGATTCAGACGTACCCGAGAGGTGACCATGTACGATCCGCTGCGCGCAAAGGCGAAGATCGCCTTCTATACGGGCGCCTCCCTCCTCGTCGGCCTGGGCCTCGCCTCAGGACTCGGGTGGACCCAGTCCACGAACGTGATGCCGGTCATCGATGAGCGCCCGGCGCTCTCACTGGAGGCGATCAAGCCCGCTGCCGACCTGAGCGAGGCGTTCGTAAACATCGCGGACGTCGTGACCCCCGCGGTCGTGCGCATCGAGGTGCGCAAGCCGGGCCGCACGGTCGACGTGAGCAACCACCCGCTCTTCAGGTTCTTCGGGCCCGAGCGGCAGCAGCGTGAAGGAACGCCGCCTCCCGAGATGTCGGGCGGGAGCGGCTTCATCGTCTCGCCGGACGGCTACATCGTCACCAACCACCACGTCGTCACCGACGCGGTGCAGGTGCGGGTGTTCCTGCGCGACCGGCGCTACTTCCAGGCGCGCGTGATCGGGAGCGATCCGTTCACCGACGTCGCCGTGATCAAGGTCGACATCGACGAGACTTTGCCTCACCTCCCGTTCGGCGACTCGGAGAACGTCGCGGTGGGGGAGTGGGTGCTGGCGGTCGGCAACCCCGGATTCGGTACGGGAAGCCAACTCGATTACACCGTGACCGCCGGTATCGTGAGCGCCCGCGGGCGGGGTCTCGGCATCCTGGGACGCGAGCTCTTCCAGCAATTCGGCAGCGACCCCGACCGGCAGAACCTGCCGGGCTATGCGATCGAGGACTTCATCCAGACCGATGCGGTCATCAATCCCGGCAATTCCGGGGGTCCGATGGTGAACCTGAGCGGGCAGGTGATCGGCATCAACTCGGCGATCGCCAGCCCGACGGGATACTACACAGGATACGGGTTCGCCATCCCGATCAACCTGGCGCGCCGGGTGATGGAGGATCTGATCAATTACGGGCACGTCAAGCGCGCCATGATCGGCGTCGTCATGAATACGGTGGCGCCCGAGGACGCCGAGCTCTACGGATTGCCCGCGGTGTCGGGCGCCCTCGTCCAGGGAGTGACCCCGGGTGGCCCCGCCGAGCGCGCCGGCATCCGGCAGGGCGACGTGATCGTGGCGGTGGACGGCAAGTCGGTCGGCTACTCCGGACAGCTCCAGCAGCGGGTCGTGGAGTATCGGCCCGGCGACGAAGTGACGCTCACGGTCTACCGCGATCGGCGTCCGATCGAGGTCGAGTTGCGGCTAAGCGAGGCGCCTATTAACGATCTCGTCCCGCGCGTGACCGAGGTTACGACGACCGCCCACGAGCGGCTAGGAATCCGGGTGGAGTCGCTGAATCCGCAGGCGGCCCGGGACTGCGAGTTCCAGCAGGCCGAGGGAGTCGTGATCAGCGACGTCCTGCGCGGGAGCGCCGCAGCGGAGCGTGGAATCACGCCGTGCCTGCGGATCGTCCAGATCAACCAGCGTGCGGTGACCAGTCCCGCGGACGTGCAGCGAGCCTTGGAGGCGGTGGACGCCGGCCAGGTGGTCTCGTTCGTGGTCGAGCAGTCGGACGGCACCCGGCGGATCGTGAACGTGCGCATGCCGGCGCGCTGAGCCCGGCTCCTCCCCGGAGGGACCAGGGGCGTGGGAGGCCATATGGCCTCCCACGCCCTCTTTTTTCGCAGAGTGCCATGCCCCCGCACTCCCGTTCCCGGTCGTTGATCCCTCCCGGCGCGTCCGGTTATCTTTCCATCGCATCCCTGAAATCGCGCGAAAGTGGCGGAATGGGAGACGCGCGAGACTTAGGATCTCGTGGCTTCGGCCGTGGGGGTTCGAGTCCCCCCTTTCGCACTCTACGCGAGCACCTCTCTTCGAGCCTGTCCCGGCGCGCCATGACGATCACCTCGGCACAGCTCCAGATCGACGTCCAGGAGCGGGAGCGCTGGCGCCGCACCCTGTCGGTGACGGTGCCCGCCGAGATCGTCCGCCAGGAGCGTGACCGCACCGTCAAACGGCTCGCGGGACGGATCCGACTGCCCGGCTTCCGGAAGGGCAAGGTGCCGGCGTCCGTGGTCGAGAAGCAGTACGGCTCCACGCTGCAGAAGGAGACGCTCGATCGCGTGATCGGCGAGGCCTATCGGAGGGCCCTCACCGAGCGCTCGCTCCAGCCGATCAGCGAGGCCGAGGTCGAGACGGTCGACTACACGCCGGAGCAGGACCTCATCTTTCGGATCTCCTTCGACGTCCGGCCGGAGATCGATCTCTCGCAGCTGGGGAGATTCAAGATCGAGCGCCCGCGCATTCCCGTGGCGGATGCCGAGGTAGACCAGGTGATGGCCCGGCTGCGGGATCAGGCCGGCGTCTGGACACTGGCGGCGGATCCCGGGCCGGCGCTGGATGGGGATCTGGTCACCGTCCGAATCGTGCGCCTCGAGACGGACGGGGAGTCCGAGGGTGAAGGACAGGGGTATCAGCTCATCGTGGGCGAAGGGGACGCCATTCCGGACGTGGAGGCCGCGATCCAGACGCTCGATCCTGGCAGCACGGGAGACTTCACCGTGCGCTTTCCGGACGACTTCCCGAACCCGGAGCGGCGGGGCGAGGAGCAGCGGCTCCGAATCAGAGTGCTCGACCGACGCACCAAGGAGCTCCCGGCCCTCGACGACACCTTCGCGCGCTCGGTAGGCGAGTTCGAGAGCCTCGAAGCGCTGCGCGCGCGCGTGCGCGCCGACCTCGCAGAGGAGGCGAGGGTTCACGCGGACAGCGTTGCGACCGTGCGGCTGCTCGACGCGATTCTGGAGGCCAACCCGTTCGAGGTGCCGCACTCAATGGTGGAGCGCTACATCGAGTCCGTGCTCGGCGACACCAGCAAAGCCGACCCGCAGGAGATCGAGCAGGCGCGCGCCGAGATCCGGCCCGATGCCGAGCTGGGGGTGAAGCGGATGATGCTGATCGGCCAGGTGGCCGACCTGCACGGGCTGCACGCCACCAACGAGGACCTGTCGGCCCGGATCGGCGAGATGGCCGAGCGCGCGGGGGTCACTCCTGCCCAGACGAGGGCTCAGCTGGAGAAGGCGGACCGGCTCGCCAGCCTGGAGCGGGAGCTGACCGACCGGAAGGTGTTCGCGTTCCTGCGTGAGCAATCTGAGATCCACGACGAGACGTGACCGGGCGTACTCCCCGGCCGTAATCAGACGAGAAGGACATCGACCGCCATGCCCATCTATCCTCCCTACGTAATTGAGCGGACCAGCCGTGGGGAGCGCAGCTACGACATTTTCAGCCGCCTGATGATGGACCGGATCGTGTTCCTGGGCAGCGGCATCGACGACAACGTGGCCAACATCATCGTCGCCCAACTCCTCTTTCTCGATGCCGAGGATCCGGAGCGCGACATCAACATGTACATCAACTCTCCCGGCGGGAGCGTGTACGCGGGGCTGGCCGTCTACGACACGATACAGCACCTTCGAGCACCGGTAGCGACGTACTGCGTCGGCTTGGCCGCCTCGATGGGCGCGGTGCTCCTCACCGCGGGAGCCAAGGGGAAGCGTGCGGCGCTCCCCAACTCCCGAATCATGATCCACCAGCCGTCCTCGGGTGCGCAGGGCACAGCCTCGGACATCGAGATCGCGGTCAAGGAGGTCCTGCACATCCGCGAGAAGCTCAACGAGATCCTGGCCAAGCACACTGGCCAGACCGTGGGGCGGATCGCCGAGGACGCGGACCGCGACCGCTTCATGAGCCCGTACGAGGCGGTGGAGTACGGCTTGCTGGATCGCGTCCTCGAAGGGCCCGTGCAGAACGGCAAGAAGCCGACCGATTCGGCCACCCTCACCAGGGAATAAGGGCAAGGGACTCGCCTCCCTAAACGAGGAACCGTCATGTCGAGCGACAAGCACCTTCGATGCAGCTTCTGCGGTAAGTCCAAGGACAGCGTGAAGAAGTTCATCAGCGGTCCTTCGGTCTACATCTGCAACGAGTGCATCTCGCTCTGCAACGAGATCCTGGCGGAGGAGGAGGAGCGCGAGCAGGCGGACACCGTAGTCCCGAGCCCAACGCCAGTGGAGCTCAAGGAAGTCCTCGACCAGTACGTGATCGGACAGGAGGACGCCAAACGGGCGCTGTCGGTGGCGGTCTACAACCACTACAAGCGCGTCAATCATCAGGGTGTGCTCGACGAGGTCGAGATCGACAAGGCGAACATCCTGCTGATGGGGCCCACCGGCGTCGGGAAGACACTCCTGGCCCAAACCCTCGCCCGCATCCTCCAAGTCCCCTTTACGATCGCTGACGCCACCACGCTCACCGAGGCCGGCTACGTCGGCGAGGACGTCGAGAACATCCTGGTCCGGCTGCTCCAGGCCGCGGACTTCAACATCGCGGAGTGCGAGCGCGGGATCGTCTACATCGACGAGATCGACAAGATCGCGCGCAAGTCCGAGAACCCCTCGATCACCCGCGACGTGTCGGGCGAGGGCGTACAGCAGGCGCTGCTCAAGATCCTGGAAGGGACGGTGGCGAGCGTGCCGCCACAGGGTGGGCGCAAGCACCCGCAGCAGGAATACATCCAGATCAATACCCGGAACATCCTGTTCATCTGCGGCGGGGCGTTCGACGGGCTCGAGAAGATCGTGGAGTCGCGCATCGGCAAGCGTCGGATCGGCTTCGCCGGGGAGACCACGGGGAGCGGCTCCGAGGAAGAGCGCAAGGAGCTGCTCTCGCGGGTCGAGCCCGAGGATCTGCAACGCTATGGGCTCATCCCCGAGCTGGTGGGCCGGCTGCCGGTGAGCGTGCCGCTCTCCGACCTCGACGAGGACGCGCTGTGCCAGATCCTCGTGGAGCCGAAGAACGCGCTGGTCAAGCAGTATGCCAAGATGTTTGAGCTCGAGGGCATCGGGCTCACCTTCGACAAGGGCGCCATCCGGGCGATCGCCCACAAGACGCTCAATCGCGGTACCGGCGCGCGTGGCCTCCGCTCCGTGATCGAGGGACTGATGCGCGACGTCATGTTCGACATCCCCTCGCGTGCCGACGTGCGCGAGGTCGTGGTGACGACGGAGAGCGTGCAGCACGGCACCCAGCCGCTGCTGGTGCTCCGCCCCGAGCCTGAGCGGAAGGAAGCCTGACCCTAACAGGGTGCTTAAGGATTAGGGTGCGCCGCGCGAGTGGCGCTTGCGGCCCTCAGCCTAGGAACGAGGAGGAGTCGATGTCCTGCGCATCGGCGACGACGAGAGACGACGGATCAGGGCCGCAACCGCCGCTCGCCCTTCGGGTTAGCGCATCCCACCCTAATCCTTAAGCACCCTGCCTAAGCTAGTCCGCTCGGACGGAGCCGTCGCGCTGCCTGAGCGCCTCCCGGTCGTGGCGCTCAGGGATCTGGTCTTCTTCCCCTACATGGTCCTGCCCCTGCTGATCGGACGGCCGCGTTCGACCGCGGCGCTCCGGGACACCGAAGCGTCCGCCGACCGGTTCCTGCTGCTGCTCACCCAGAAGGACCCGGAGCGGGACGACGCCGGCGTAGAGGACGTGTTCCGGGTGGGCACCGTCGCGCGGGCGGTGCAGGTGACCGCCCTCCCGGACGGGACCTGCCGGGTCGTACTCGAAGGGCTCGGCCGCGCACGCGTCGAGCGGCTGACCGAGACGGAGGAGGGCGCGCTCGAGGCGACCGTCGCCCCCTTCACCCCGGAGACCGACGCCGGACCCGGCACTCCAGAGCTGGAGGCGCTCGCGCGTGGAGTCGCGCGGATGTTCGAGAAGTACGGGCGGCTGAACGAGCGTGTGCCGGAGGAGCTGCCCCGCATCTTGGCCGAGATCCGGGACCGGGTGCGGCTGCTCCACCTGGTGGCCGGCCATCTGATCGTCCCGTCCCTGGACAAGCAGCCGGTGCTCGAGGCCGCGACCCCCGCGGCCGGGCTCGAGCTGCTCCAGGGCCTCCTGGCGCGAGAGCTGGAGATCCTGCGGATCGAGGAGAAGCTCGACCAGCAGATCCGCCTGCAGCTCGACACCGACCGCCGGCAGCTCTATCTGAACGAACAGCTCAAGGCGATCCACCACGAGCTGGGCGCGGGCGGGACCGAGGACTGGGAGGAGCTGGAGGAACTGCTGCGCACGCGCGAGCTGCCGCAGCACGCCCGGGAGCGCGTGGAGCGCGAGCTCTCCCGGCTGCGCAAGCTGAATCCCGTCGCCCCCGAAGCGGCGGTGATCCGCACGTACGTGGATTGGATTCTGGCGCTTCCCTGGACGGCGCGGAGCCGGGACAACGTGGACGTGGCTCGCGCCGCGCGCATCCTGGACGAGGCTCACTTCGGGCTCGGTGAGGTCAAGGAGCGTATCGTCGACCACATCGCGGTGCTCTCGCTGGTGGGCGAGCTGAAGGGACCCATCCTCTGCCTGGCGGGGCCGCCGGGCGTCGGAAAGACCTCGCTCGGAAAGAGCATCGCACGGGCGCTCGCGCGCGAGTTCGTGGGTGTGAGCCTGGGCGGCCTGCGTGACGAGGCCGAGATCCGCGGCCACCGCCGCACCTACGTCGGAGCGCTCCCGGGCCGCGTGCTCCAGGGGATGCGGCGGAGCGGAACCAAGAACCCGGTGTTCCTGCTAGACGAGGTGGACAAGCTTGCCCGCGACTTCCACGGGGATCCGGGCGCCGCGCTCCTCGAGGTGCTGGACCCGGAGCAGAACAGGAGCTTCACCGATCACTACCTGGATCTCGAGTACGATCTGTCCGACGTGCTCTTCGTGACGACAGCGAACACGCTCCAGGGGATCCCCGAGCCGCTGCGCGACCGGATGGAGGTGATCCGACTCCCGGGGTACCTGGACACCGAGAAGCGCGTGATCGCGCGCCGCCATCTCTGGCCGCGGCAGGCCGAGCGGCACGGCATCTCCGCGGAGGCGGTCGGGCTGGACGACGCGGCGGTGGACGCCGTCATCCACCACTACACACGCGAGGCCGGCGTGCGGGAGCTGGAGCGCAGGATTGGACGGATCGCGCGCAAGGTCGCACGCCGGGTGGCCGACGGCACGACACCCGCGGCCTCCATCGGCGCCGGGGATCTGCAGGCCCTGCTCGGGCCGCCGCCCTATCTGCCCGCCGACCACGAGGACGGGCTCGACCGCTCCGGGATCGCGCGCGGGCTGGCGTGGACGGCCGCGGGAGGTGAGGTGCTCGACGTCGAGGTTGCAGTCGTGCCGGGGAGCGGCGAGGTGCGCCTGACCGGCACGCTCGGCGATGTGATGAAGGAGTCCGCGCTGGCGGCGGTAACCTACGCGCGCTCCCGGGCGCGCAAGCTCGGGCTTGACCCCCGCTTCCACTGCGACCTCGACATCCACATCCACCTGCCGGAGGGGGCGACTCCGAAGGACGGGCCCTCCGCGGGGATCACGATCGCGGTGGCGCTGATCTCCGCGCTCACCGGAACGCCCACCCGCGCGGACGTGGCGATGACCGGGGAGATCACACTGCGCGGCCGCGTGCTCGGTGTGGGCGGAATCAAAGAGAAAGCGGTCGCCGCGCTCCGTACCGGCGTGCGGTACGTGATCCTGCCCGCGTCCAACGTTCCGGAGCTGGAGCTGCTGCCCGACGAGGTCCGCGCCGGCGTCGAGTTCGTCCCCGTCAAGGTGATGGACGACGTGCTCACCGCAGCGCTCGCCAACGTCCCCGGGCCGCGCCTCTCCGAGGGGGTGCGGGACACCCTCGCGGACAGCGCGGAGCTCGGCGCGATCAGCTGAGCACCAGGGCGATGGACATCCGGACGGTGGAGTACGCGGGCACGGTCGCCACCCCCACCCAACCGCCCCCGGGCGAACTGCCCGAGATCGCGTTCTCGGGGCGCTCGAACGTTGGTAAGTCCTCGCTGATCAACGTGCTGCTGCGGCGCACGCGGAGAAGGATCGCTTACGTTTCCAAAACGCCCGGGAAGACCCGCGCCCTCAACTTCTACCGCGTGAACGAACTCTTCTTCCTGGTCGATCTGCCCGGCTTCGGCTACGCCCGGGTGCCGGAAAGCTTGCAGCACGAGTGGCGCGAGCTGATCGAGGGGTACCTGGCCAGAAGCCGGCGGCTCAGGGGCGTGGTGCACCTGGTGGATGCTCGGCACGCGCCCACTGAGCTGGACCACCGCATGATGGAGTATCTGGCGGGCCTGGGGGTCCCTGCGCTGGTGGTGGCGACCAAGATGGACAAGCTTAAACAGAGCGAGCGCAGACCACACCTGGCGCGCATCGCGCAGGGGCTCGTGCTCGAGGACGAGCAGCTTGTGCCCTTCTCGTCGGACACGGGCGAGGGGCGGGAGGAGCTGCTCGAGGCGCTCGAGGCGCTGCTGGACGGAGCCGACGAATGAGCCGCGTCCCAGCCGGGATGGCCGCCACCGTACTGACCGCGGTGGGGACCGCGTGCATCGCGGCCCCGCTCCCGCCCCGCCCGGAGACGGCCGGCACCGTGGCCGGTCGAAGCCCGACCGGCCGGGCCGCCGAGCTGCTGGTTCCGCCGGGGAACGGTACGCTGCGGCAGGACGACATCACGCTCACCCTCGAGGCGGGCGACCTCCAGCTCAAGGTGACGCCCCTGGAGGAGTGGGTGGTCCGGCTGACCGCGCCGGACACCTGGTCGCGGCTGTCCGCGCTCGCGCGGGCGCACCGTACGGAGGTCGAGCGGCGGACCGGACGGCCCGGAGCGCTCTTCCTGGTGTCCTTCTTCAGCAGGGTGCCGGGCGTGAGCTTCCGCCCCGATGAGGTCCAGCTCGTCAACCGGGGGCGTCGCCAGCGCGCGGTGCTCATCCGGCCGATCACCGCCGGCTGGGGAACCGAGCGGCTACAGCCCGAGGAGACGCAGCTCGCCGTCTACGCCTTCCCCGATGAAGTGGACGTGGAGCAGCCGCTCACCCTCGAGTACAGGTTCGAGACGGCCTCCGGATGGGACGAGATCCTGCGCCGACTGGAGACGGAACTCGGCAGGGCACGAGCGCGGGCGGGGCTGGGGCGGTGACGAAGCAGGCTGGTGCGGCGATCCGCCGCTGCTGTCAACATTGTCCTGCAGGTGGTGCTCGTCGTCCGGAGGAGCGGGATCTGACCCCTCAGACCTCGAACCCGTACTGCTTGACCTTGCGGTAGAGGGTGCGCTCTCCGATTCCCAGCACCTCCGCGGCCCGGCGCCGGTTCCCCCCCTCCTCCTGGAGCGCCGCCAGGATCGCCGCGCGCTCGATCTCGTCCATCGTCATCCCCGGCCGATAGACGACCACGCCGCGCTCGGGCGGCGGCGGCGCGGGCTGGCCGTCTTCCGGCCGCGCCGGCTCGGGTGCCGGAATCCGGATTTCCATCGGGCTCGCGCCGCCGAAGGAACGGAGCTCCGCCCCCTTGCGGTAGGCCTCGAACTCGTGGCGGAGATCGTCCACGTCGAGCCGCAACTCCACCAGCGTGCGGAAGACGAATTCGAGCTGCGGCCTGAAGATGCTCCCCTCGCCCGCGCTGCGTTCTTCGAGCGAACGCGGAATCGGCACGGGAAGCAGGCCGCGCCCACCCGCGCGCACCTCGGGCGGGATGTCCGCCGGTTGGATCTCCTGTCCGGGTGCGAGCACCACCATGCTCTCCACCAGGTTCCGCAGCTCGCGCACGTTCCCGGGCCACAAGTGGGCCCCGAGGACCTCCATGGCGGCCGGCGAGATCCCGGGGAAGGGACGCTCGTTCCGCTCGCTCACCTCGCGCACGAACTCGCATACCAGGAGCGGAATGTCATCACGCCGCTCGCGCAGCGGCGGGAGATGGATGCTCAGGACGTTCAGGCGGTAGTAGAGGTCCCGCCGGAACTCATTGATCGCGATCAGCTGGCGCAGGTCTTGGTTCGTGGCGGTGATGATCCGCACGTCCACCTTGATGGATTCCTCGCCCCCGACGCGCAGGAACTCGCGCTGCTCCAGGACGCGCAGGAGCTTGGTCTGGGTGGCGGGCGGCATCTCGCTGATCTCGTCGAGAAAGATGGTCCCCCCGTGCGCGAGCTCGAACAGTCCGCGGCGGACGGCGATCGCACCCGTGAAGGCACCTTTCTCGTGCCCGAACAGCTCGCTCTCGAGTAGCATGTCCGAGAGTGCGGCCACGTTCACTGCGATGAAGCGCTTGTGGCGCCTGGGCGAGAGCACGTGCAGGCCGCGGGCAACCAGCTCCTTTCCGGTTCCTGACTCGCCGGAGATGAGCACCGTGGACGCCACGGGCGCGATCTGGAGGACACGCTCGAGCACTTCCCGCATCGCCTCGGTCTCGCCGATAATCCCGGTCTCGCGCTGGAGGCGCCTCCGCTCGATGATGCGCCGTCCGATCAGGGCCACCTCGTCGGGCGAGGCGCCGGGGGCGAACGTCTCGAGCGAGCCCGGTGATTCGGCGGGTGACGGCTCCCGGTCGGGGGAGACGATCACCGTGGGGATGTCCAGCCGCACCGCCTGCGCGAGCAGCGCCTGCGCGTCCGCGGCGGTGGCGACCAGCAGGAGCGGGTCGCACGTCTCCGAGAGATCCTCCGAGGGAGTGACCAGCTCGACCCGGTAGCCACTCGCGCGGAAGGCGTCGCGCAGCCTGCCCGCGAGGGGCAGGTTGTGCGTGGAGATCAGCACGCTCACGGGGTGCCTCCCCCGGAAGCGTGCGTAGCGGCGTGCGCCGGATCCTCGCCCCGGAGCAGACGGACGGCGTGACCGACGAGCGGCTCGAGCACCGCGAGCCCGTCCCGGACCCCGCCGGGGCTGCCGGGCAGATTGACCACCAGCGTGGCCCCGCGACTCCCCGCCAGTCCCCGCGACAGCACGGCGTACGGCGTGCTGGCCTCGCCCCGGCGGCGCAGCAGTTCAGCCAGCCCCGGGGCCTCCCGGTCCAGCGCGGCGCGCGTCGCCTCGGGGGTGACGTCGCGCGGCCCGAACCCGGTCCCGCCCGTGGTGAGCACCAGGTCCACACTCCCCCCATCCGCCCACGCGACCAGCGCCCTCGTGATCCGGTGTGCGTCATCGGGAACGAGCGCCCGCTCCGCCAGCACGTGGCCGGCGCCCTCGCACCACTCGACGACGGCGTCCCCGCTCCGGTCGGCGCGCTCGCCGCGCGCGCACGCGTCGCTCACGGTCAGCGCGGCGACCCGCAGGCCGACTCCACCGCTCACGGCCGACGCCTGCGTGTCATTCTCGGATCGAGCCGCCGGTGTAGAACGGCGTCTTCACAACCCCCGCGCGCGCAGGCTTGCCGCGCAGGCTCACCGCCAGCTCGGTACCAACGGTCGCCAGCCGGGCCGGCACCCAGGCGAGCGCAATCCCCACTCCGAGCGTGGGGCTCACCGTGCCCGAGGTGACCACCCCCACCGGCCGCTCGCCCTCGAGCACGTCGTATCCCGGGCGCGGGAATCCGCGCTCGGTGAGGGTCAGCCCCACGAGCTTGCGCTCGACCCCGCGCTCGCGCTGCGCGGCGAGCACGTCGCGGCCGATGAAGTCGGGCTTGCCGAGCTTCGTGATCCAGCCGAGCCCCGACTCAATCGGGGTATGCTCCTCATCGAGGTCGTTCCCGTAGAGGGCGTAGCCCATCTCGAGCCGGAGCGAATCGCGCGCGCCGAGCCCCGCGGGAACGAGCCCCTCCCCCACGCCGGCCTCGAGCAACGCGTTCCAGACGACGGCTGCGTCCTCCGCGGCCAGGTACAGCTCGAACCCGTCCTCGCCCGTGTAGCCGGTCCCGGCGATCACCGCGGCCCGGCCGGCGACCCGTCCCTCCACGAACTGGTAGTAGCCGATCCCCTCCAGCTCGACGTCTGCGAGCTCCGTCAGGACCCTGCGCGCGCGCGGCCCCTGGAGCGCGAGCAGTGCGGTGGCGTCGGAGCGGTCGTCCAGCTCAACGTTCATCCCCCGACTCTGCTCCGACGCCCACTCCCAGTCCTTCTTCTGGTTGGAGGCGTTCACTACGAGCATCCAGCGGTCGGCGAACCGGTACACCAGGAGATCGTCGATCACCCCGCCGTTCGGCCGGCACATGGCGCTGTACTGGGCCCGGCCGACCCCGAGGCGGGCCGCGTCGTTCACGGCGATGCGCTGGATCAGCGCCAGCGCATCCGGACCGCGCAGGACGAACTCGCCCATGTGCGAGACGTCGAAGAGCCCGGCCGCTTCGCGCACCGCACGATGCTCGGCCGGGATCCCGGTGGGATATTGCACGGGCATCTCGTAGCCGGCGAACGGGACCATCTTTCCGCCCAGGCGCACGTGCTCGGCGTGGAGCGGGGTCCTGCGGAGACTCTCCTGCATCAGCGCCGCGCCACTCCTCCGATGAGCTCCATCAGCAGCGCCTTCTGCACGTGCAGCCGGTTCTCCGCCTCGACGAACACCCGCGAAGCGGGCCCGTCGATGACCTCGGCCGAGACCTCCTCACCCCGGTGGGCCGGCAGACAATGGAGGAAGATCGCGCCCGGGGCGGCGCGTGCCATGATCATCCGGTCCACTCCGAAGCCCGCGAACGCCCGGTGGCGCTCGGCGGTCTCGCTCTCCTGCCCCATCGACGCCCACACGTCGGTGGTCACGACCTGCGCGCCCGCGGCGGCTTCCGCGGGGTCGCGCATGAGCCGGACGTCCGCCGCCCCCTGCGCGCGCGCGAGGATGCTCGGGTCCGGATCGTACCCCTCGGGACAGGCCAGGGTGAGCGCGAGTCCGAGGCAGTACGCGGCGTCGATCCAGGAATTCGCCATGTTGTTGCCGTCCCCGATCCACGCCACCCGCCGCCCGTCCAGCAGGGGGCCGAACTCCTCCTGCACGGTTTGGAGGTCCGCCATCACCTGGCACGGGTGCTGAAGGTCGGTGAGCCCGTTGATCACGGGGACGGTCGCGTGGCCGGCCAGCTCCACCACCTCCTCGTGCGCGAACGTTCGGATCATGATCGCGTCCACGAACCCGGACAGCACGCGCGCCGTGTCGGACAGCGGCTCGCCGCGGCCAATCTGGATGTCCTTGTCCGAGAGGAAGAGCGCGTGGCCGCCGAGCTGGTACATGCCGACCTCGAAGGAGACGCGCGTCCGGGTCGAGCTCTTCCGGAAGATCATGGCCAGGGTCCGGCCCGCGAGCGGACGGTCCCGCTCGAGACCACCCTTCAGCCGCGCTGCGCGCTGGAGCACGGCGAGCAGCTCGTCACGTGAGAGATCGGGGATCTCGAGGAAATCACGCTTGGCCGTCCGCAGCGGCTCCGTGGAGCTGCGCGCGGCGGCGGTCGCGATCGGTCTCATCACCTTCCTCACAGGATGTAGCGGCGGAGGTCCTCGTCCTCGACGATCGCCTCGAGATGCCGGCGCACAAACGCGCGATCGACGTGGAGGGTTCGCGGTCCTTCCTCCGGAAGGTCGAAGAGGGTCTCCTCGAGCAGCGTGGTCATCACGGTCTGGAGCCGGCGTGCTCCGATGTTCTCCATACGCTCGTTGAGCAGAGTCGCGATCCGGGCGATCTCCTCGACCGCGTCGTCCTCGAACTCGAGCTTCACGTTCTCGGTCGCCACGAGTGCGGTGTACTGCTTGAGCAGCGCGTTCTCAGGCTCCTTCAAGATGCGCACGAAGTCCTTCTCGCCCAGGCTCGTTAGCTCCACCCGGATGGGGAACCGGCCCTGAAGCTCGGGGATCAGATCGCTCGGGCGCGCCACGTGGAACGCCCCAGCCGCGATGAAGAGAATGTGGTCCGTGCGCACCACCCCGTACTTCGTGGTGACGGTGGAACCCTCCACGATCGGAAGCAGATCGCGCTGCACCCCCTCGCGGCTCACGTCCGGGCCGATTCCGCTGCGCTCGCCCGCGATCTTGTCGATCTCGTCCAGGAAGACCATCCCCATGTCCTCGGTGCGCTCGAGCGCCTCGTTCACGACCTCGTCCATGTCAACGAGCCGATCCAGCTCGTCCTGGAAGAGGATGCGCCGCGCCGCCGTTACGGTGACCTGTCGCCGCTTGGTCTTCTTCGGCAGCATGTCTTGGAGCATCTCGGTGAAGTTGTGGTCCATCCCCTCAGTGCCGCCCATGGGGATCGTCATCCCCTCGAGGTTCGGGGTCTGGCTTACCTCGATCTCGACCTCGCGGTCCTCTAGCTTCTCCTCGCGCAGGAGCTTGCGGAGTTTCTCGCGCGTGCGCGCGCGGCGGCTGGCCAGGTCGCCCGACTCGGACTCCGGTGTCGGCATGGGCTCCACCCCCGACGGGCCGGCCACGAAGAGCTGCCGGGGCTCGCCCTGCGGGGGGCCGGGCCCCTCCTTCTCCTCCTGCTCGCCTCCGTTCGCAGAGCTGGGAAGGAGCAGGTCGAGCAGACGCTCCTCCACGTGCGCATCGGCCAGGTCGGAGACGTCGTCCTCGCGCTCCGCACGGACCATGTTGATAGCGACGTCTACCAGATCGCGGATCATCGATTCGACGTCGCGTCCGACGTAGCCCACCTCGGTGAACTTGGACGCTTCCACCTTGACGAATGGTGCGCCGGCCAGCCGCGCGAGCCGACGCGCGATCTCCGTCTTCCCCACCCCGGTCGGACCCATCAGGATGAGGTTGGTGGGCATGATCTCCTCGCGCAGATCGTCCGGAACCCGCTGTCTGCGCCAGCGGTTGCGGAGCGCGATCGCGACCGCCTTCTTCGCCTCGTCCTGCCCGACGATGTACTTGTTCAGCTCGCCCACGATCTGCCGGGGCGTGAGCTCATCGAGCCAGACCAGCGGCGTGCCCTCGTTGGGCACGGCCGCGGTGGGACCAACCGGCGCGGGTCGGCTGCTCATGACTTGCCTTCCTTTGGGGCGTCCCCGAGCTCCAGGACCTGGATCTCCTGGTTCGAGTAGATACAGATCTCGCCCGCGATGCGGAGCGCCTCGGTGACCACGCCCGCGGCATCCAGGTCCGAGA
>CAUZJY010000017.1:0-24161 GCA_963580305.1 Gemmatimonadales bacterium UBA6960 | reverse complement strand
GAGAAGGCGCAGATTGGGGCCGTGCAGGACGGCGACACGCATGTGTGATTCGGCCTAGCGGAGGCGCTGGAGCCAGCTCGAGAAGTCGTCGCGCGGAGCGGGCTCGTCCGGAGCGAGCGACGCGATCGGGACCACGTCGGGTGCCAGCGACGCGATCGGGACCACGTCGGGTGCCAGCGACGCGATCGGGACCACGTCGGGTGCCAGCGACGCGATCGGCACGGCGTCCGGGGCGAGCGACGCGACAGGGACCACCGGGTGCTCGGCGGCCGGCTCCCAGCCGAGGAGCGCGCGGAAATACTCGCGCACCGGCAGACCGCCACGGTGCGCCCCCCGCGGCTTGCCGGGCGGGGGTGCGGGCGCGGGTGTCCAGGCGAAGGACGTGCGCAGCTCGCCCACGTGCCCCGGTCCCTCGGCCAGGTCGCGGGCGAGTGCCTCCACCTCGTCGTCGTGCGTGGGCACCGCCGAGCCAGCCCGCGCCTCAAGCTCCCGCACCCGGTCGCGCAGCGCGCGGTCGCCGGGGTCGCGCTCGAGGAGCCTGCGATAGACGTCGAGCGCGCGGTCGAAGAGCCCCTGGCGGGCGTACAGGTCGGCCATCGTGCGCGTGAGCAGGCCGTCGCCCGTCCGATGCGGCTCCGGAGCCGCATCGGCTGCCTCGGGCCGGTCCGCGCTCTCCGCCGCTCCCCCCAGCTCGGCGAGACCCTCGAGCGCATCGGCGTTCTCCGCGTCCAGCGCCAGCGCGGCGCGGAACGCGGCCGCCGCCTCGGCGGGCTCCCAGCGGTCGCGCCGCACCCAACCGAACACGACGTGCCCCGGCACGAAGTCGGGCTGGCGGCGGAGCCCCTCCGAGAGCACCTCGATCGCGAGCGCGTGCTCCCCAGCTCGGCGATAGGCGTCCGCGAGCGGGGCGAATACCCTCCCCTCCGGATCGCGATCGGACCAGAAGAGGGCGCGAAGCTCGCGGATCTCCTCCTCGGGGGAATAGACCACGGCGGCTCCCGGAAAAGGGAAAAACTAGGGGGGACGGAGGGCTCCGGCAGGACGGGCGGGAAGATAGGCAAGGGCCCGAAAACGTGTCAACGCGAACGCCGGGACAGGCCCGTCGGCTCCCCGCCGAAAAACACCTGTTTCGACGGGGGCAAACGCCCCCGGGCACGTACCTCCCCGCGGCCGACCGTGGGGAAGGGCGTTTGGTTGAGGGGGAAGTCCGGGACGGTTATTCTTCGCGGCTTGAATCGAGGGCAGCCCCCGGAGGGAGTTCGCCGCATGGTCATGCGTCAGATGCGGGAAAACACGAAGTGGATCATGCTGGTGACCGCGCTGGCCTTCGTGGGCCTCATGGTGTTCCAGTGGGGAATGGACGTGACGGGCATCACGTCCGGGTCGCTCGGCGAGATCGGCCGGGTGAACCGCGATCCCGTCCAGTACGAGGTCTATCTCGCGACCTACCGGCGCCTGTACGACCAAGTGCAGAGCGCTCAGTCCGAGCCCATCACCACCCTCCAGAACCGGGAGATCGAGGACGCCGCCTGGGACCAGGTCGTGGACCAGATCCTGATCCGGCAGGAGCTGCGGCGGCGCGGCATCGACGTGACCGAGGAGGAGATCCGCCAGGCCGCGCGCTTCACGCCGCCCCCATGGTTGCGCACCAGCCCGGCCTTCCTGACCGACGGCGTCTTCGATCTCGCCAAGTATCAGGACTACCTGGCCAGCTCGGGGGACCCGGTGCTCTTCCAGCAACTCGAGGCCTATTACCGGGACATCCTCCCGCAGGGCAAGCTGATGCGGCAGCTCACGACCGGCGTGTACCTGACCGACGGCGAGCTCTGGTCGCGCTACCGGGACGCGAACGAACAGGTGCGGATCCGGTTCGTCCCGTTCGACCCCACCGTGCGCGTCCCGAACGACTCCGTTCCGGTCACACAGCGCGAGATCGACGGCTACTACCGGGAGCACCGGGACGATTTCGAGGTGCAGGCACGCGCGACCGTGAAGGTGGTCCTGCTGCCGAAGCCGGTTACACCGGCGGACAGCACGGCGGCTCTGGATCGCGCCACGGCCCTGCTCGAGGAGATCCGCGGCGGCGCGCCCTTCGATTCCGTCGGGCCGCGCGAGGCCGCGGCGGAGCGACCGGTCATCTTCGAGGACCTAGGCACGTTCGGGCGCGGCCGGATGGTGCCCGCCTTCGATACGGCCGCGTTCCAGGCGCCCGTGGGCCGGCCGATCGATCCCGTCGCGACCCCGTTCGGATACCACCTGATCCAGGTCTCGGAGCGCACCGCGGACAGCGTCAGCGCGAAGCACATCCTGGTGCCGATCACGCGCACCGAGGAATCCGAGCTGCGCCTGCTCGAGCTGGCGGATTCGCTCGACGACCTACTGGGGGATCGCTCGCTCGAGGAAGCGGCCCTGCAGCTCGGGCTGCTCCAGGTCAGGACGGTGGAGATCAACGAGGTCCTCCCCTTCGTCGCCGGCGCCGGACAGGTGGGCGACGGCGCCGACTGGGCAATCAACGACGGCGCACCCGGCGAGGTGAGCGAGGTGTTCGAGAACGACCAGGCCTACTACGCGATGGAGCTGGTGTCGAGCACTCCGGGCGGAGTGATGCCGCTCGAGGAGGCCGCCCCCACCATCCGTCAGGTCCTCCAGCAGCAAAAGAAGATCGAGAAGGGGAAGGCCGAGGCCGAACAGCTCGTCGCGCGCGTGCGCGCGGGCGCTACGCTGTCGAGCGCGACCGCCGAGCGGGGGCTCTCCCTGCGCGAGCCCGAGCCCTTCTCCCGCCAGGATTTCGTGCCAGGATTGGGGCAGTTGAATCCGGCAATCGGCGCTGCGTTCGGGCTCGGGCCCGCCCGGGTGAGCGGTCCAGTGGCCACCAGGGAGAACGTGTTCGTGATCGAGAAGATCGCGGACATCCCGGCGGACTCCGCAGCCTGGCTGGCCCAGCGTGAGGAGCAGCGCGCACAAGCCACGCAGCTCGTCCAGCAGCAGCGGGTGCAGGAATGGATCGAGGGCCTGAGAGCCTCCGCGGGCATCGTGGACCGGCGCGACGAGGTGCTCCAGCCCGCGGCGGACTCGAACTCGCCGCTCACGCCCTACCTGCCGTTCTGAGCCGCGAGTTCGGTGCACGAGCTCCGCAAGATGTGCCGAGCGGTCCGGCACCCAGGGTCAAGACCCTGGCGCCGGACCGCTCGTTCGTCTCGCATCTCCGCCCTCGTGGGGCACCAGTCAGCTCGGCTTGCCCTCGGGCGGCTTCGGATGGGCGTGCACCTCGACCGGCGTCTCGGCCTTGACCTCCGCCGCGGGCGGCGGACTCGATTCGCTCAGCTGGCGGGGTTCCACCTCGCGCGGGGGCGGCGTGTTGCGTGCCTGGCGCACCTCTTCCGTCTTTATCTCCTTCTCCACCTCCCGGACCGAGCTCTTGAACTCGCGGATGCCCTTGCCCAGGGAAGATCCGATCTCCGGGAGCCGCTTGGCGCCGAAGAGCAGTAGCACGACGAGGAAGATGAGGAGCATCTCCCCCATGCCGATATTGAACGGCATTTCTGCACCTTCTCCTCGGCGCTTCGCGCCAGTTTCGGCTCGCGTCCCGCCGAGCCGTCTAAATCCAAGAGCGCGCGATCAGCGCGACCAGGAAGACGCCCACCAGGGTGAGCACGTTCAGGTTGATCACCAGCGGACCGATGGTAAAGGCCAGCGCCACCAGGTCCATCGAGAACGGTCCCGCCGACGCCGATACCGAGGTCGTCATGAACGTTCGCGCCGCGCTGTCCGGCAGAAACATCTCCGAGAGCTGGGTGAACATGCCGCCCAGGAAAAATCCGAGCACCAGGGTCCACCCCATGCGGGTCGCGCCGCGCCGCCGGGTATCAACTAACATACCACGTTTCTACCCTCCTCGTTCCCGAAGGGCGTCCCCATGCGGCCGCTCATCGGCTCCGTCCAACCACGTAGACCACCGAGTAGGCCAGCGCCTCGACGGCGGGCCCCCGCTCCAGGCCAGAGAGCGCCTGCTCGGCCCGCTCCGCGTATTCGCCCGCTCGCTCGCGCGCGTACTCCAGCCCGCCTCGCTCCTCGACGATCCCCACGATCCGGGCGATGTCCTCGTCGGAGGGGTCCACCAGGGTGAAGAACCTGCGGATCTCACCGATCTCAGCGGCCCCGGCCCGGGGCAGCGCCCCCACGAGCGGCAGGGTCACCTTCCGCTCGCGCAGGTCGTGCCCGGTCGGCTTGCCGGTGATCGCCTCGGTCCCCGTGTAATCGAGCAGATCGTCCGCGATCTGGAACGCCATGCCGAGGTGGTGCCCGAAGCGCGCCAGCGGAGCGCGCGCGCCCGGAGCGCCGGCCAGCGCCCCCAGCTCGCACGCCGCGGACATGAGCGAGGCGGTCTTCGCGGCGATCAGCCGGAGGTATGCCTCCTTCGAAAAATCGAGCGCGTCGTAGGAGGTGAGCTGGCGCATCTCGCCGACGCTCATCTCGTTCGCGGCACAGGCGAGCACGCGCACCGCCTCGAGATCGCCCAGCGCCGCCAGCTCGCTGACGGCCCGGCTGTACAGGTAGTCCCCCATGATGACCGCGATCTGGTGCGTCCAGAGCGCGTTCAGGGTGGGGAGTCCGCGGCGGAGCACCGAATGGTCGACCGCGTCGTCGTGCACCAGCGTCGCCAGGTGCACCAGCTCGATCACCGCGCCGAGAGTGACCGCGCGCGCGCGCGACTCCTCACTGCGGTGCCCCCCCCCGCCGTCGAGCTCGCTCGAGAGCAGGAGCAGAGTCGGCCGGAAGAGCTTGCCACGCACGAGCAGCAGGTAGTCGCTGACCTGCTCGATCAACGCAAAATCGGTGACCACGATCCGGCGGAGCTCGTCCACCACGCGGTCCAGCCGATCGGCGACCGGCGCTTGGATCGACGTGAGGCCGGGGCCCGCGGGAAGCGTGGTCGTAGAGGGAGAGCTACGCGTGGACATCGCAGAGCCCGGAGGAAAGCGGTGCGCTAGCGGAGCGCCCGCAGCCGCTCGGTTACGTCCGCGAAGTTGATGTCCAGGGAGAACACGCGGTCGTAGAACTCCACCGCCTCCCCCTTGTTCCCCAGCTGTTGGTGCGCACGGCCGAGCCAGTAATAGATGCCGAGCAGCTCGTCCTCGACCTCGCACGGCACGTCGAGCGCGCGCTTGAGCGTGCGCACCGCGGCGTCCGGCTCGCCCTTCTCCATGAAGCACTGCCCGAGCAGCTCGTAGGACGGGAGGTGGTTCGCGGACGCCCTGAGCGCCTGCTGGAACTCCGCGATCGCCTCGTTCACCAGCCCCATCTCCTTGTACGCGGTGCCCAGATCCTGGTGCGCCTTCAAATCGTCGGCCGAAAGGTTCTCGGCGACCTTCGCCTTGAACTGGCTGAGCATCTTGGCGAAGTCGGCGTGCTCGTCGCCGGACGGCTCCTCGTAGGCGACCACGAAGCGCGTGGTCTTCTCCTCCTCCTCCTCGTCGCCCAGGATGAGCGAGCCAAGATCGACGAAATCGCCCCCCGCGGGCGTCACCTTGGGCGTCTGTCCGAGCCCCTGGAGCGCGTGCGTGTTCTGTGGGTCGAGGTCGAGCGCCTGCTGGTAGAGCGGGCGCGCCTTGTCGGGCTGGTGCAGCCGCCCGAAGGTGTCGGCGAGCTTGAGCCACGCGCTGACCTTCCCCGAGGCCTCGCCGAGGCGCATCGCGTAGTCCACCATTTTCTGGCGCAGGACGAGGTTGTTCGGCTCGTTCTTGACGAGCTTGCGGAGCGCCGCCATCGCGCCGGCCACGTCGCCGCGCTCGGCCAGTGATTCGTGCCCCATGGGATCCCACTCGGGACCGCCGGGACGCTGCAGACGCGGGGCCAGCCCGCCAGGCCCTCCCGGGCGAGCCGGCTCGGCCGCAGCTGACTCCTCCTCCGCGAGCATGATCTCGCCGAAGCCCCCCAGCTCCTCGCCGGCCGTTCCAGCCGCCAGAGCCTCCGACGGAGCCGCGCCGAGCTTGGCCAGCATCTGCTCGAAGGGTGCGGTGGGGACCCCGCGCTGGCGTGCGGCGTGGTATCCAGTCTGGAGCTGCTCGATCGCGTCTTCGCGACGGCCGTGCGACTCCATCTGGCCCGCGAGCGCGAGCCGGATGTCCACGTCTTCGGGCGCCAGATCGGCCAGCTCGGAGAGGGCGCTCAGACCCTCGTCGATGTTCCCCTGCGCCTGCATCCGCTCGGCGGAGGTGAGGAAGTTCTGGCGGACTTCGGTCAGGAACCCCTGCCGGTCACGGATCTGTCCCATCCGGAGGTGGACCGAGTGCCGCATGGGCATGTTGCGTACGATCTTCTTGCAGACCGCGATCGCGTTGTTCGGGAGCTCAGCCGCGATGTAGAGGTCGATCGCCTTCTCGTAGTTCTTGACGGCATCCTCGAGCTGCCCCTTCCGCACCTGGAGATCGGCCACCCGGTTGTAGAGGCCGATGTCGGGCCGGTCGTCCTTCTCGAGCTCGTCGATCGCCTTCCCCCACTCCTCCTTCTGCTCGTGGGTGCGCGCCTGTTCCTTGAGGGATTCGATGCTCATGGCTCGCGGTCAGGGTTCAGCGGTTGCGTCAGTGACCCGGAAAGGAGCAGGGCCGCCTCCCGGACCCGCGCGGGCACTGCGTCCCCCTCGTCGCGCACCGCCTGGAGGAGCGCCTCTGCATGACGGGCCGCCCGCTCCGCGACGTGCCGGGCCAGCCGGATCGAGAGGAGGCGGGAGGGGGGACAGTCGAGAAGGTGTAATCTGTCGGCAGCTGCCGGAAGCACAAGGGCGTCCGGGACCATGCCGATCACCTCGGTGCCCGTGATCCGTCCGCCGATCCCCCGCAGCGCCTCCTCGACCCGTCGGAAGATCTCGAAGGGGGGCGCTCGCTCCATGTCCTCGAGGTTCATGGACAACTGCACACGGCCCCGGGTGGCGAGATGGAAGGCGAGGGCGCGGAGCGACGGGAATCCGCCCCGGGCCTCGCTCCCGCCGTCCGTGGACGGGGAGGTGGGCTCGCGGATCTCCGCCGCGAGCGCGTGCACGCGCTCTAGGTCGACGCCCTCGATGTAGAGGTTCCACGCGAGTAGCACAGGCCGGGCTCCCACACAGGTGACGCCGGCGGACGGATGGCCCGCGCTCCGCCCCGCGGAGAGATCCGGCTCGCGGCCCGGGGGGAAGCCGTCCACGAGCGCCTCGAAGCCGCCCCGACGGATCTCGGCGAGGCGGCGCCCGCGCGGAGCGGAAGCCTCGCCGTAGTAGTAGACCGGAAGACCGAGCTCCCCGGCGAGCGCCTTCCCCACGCGGTGCGCGCTGCGCGCCGCGTCTGCCCGGGTGAGCCCTTCCAGGGGGACGAAGGGGAGCACGTCGAGGGCGCCCACCCGGGGATGGACCCCCTGATGGGCGCGCAGGTCGAAGTGGTCGCGCGCGAAGCGCGCTGCCTCGATCGCGGCCTGCTCGACGCGCGCCGAGTCTCCCACGAAGGTGACCACCGAGCGGTTGTGATCGGGATCGGACGACCAATCGAGCACCTCGACCCCGCATCCCTCGATCACCTCGACCAGCTCGCGGATGCGCCGGGGGTCCCGGCCCTCGCTGAAATTGGGCACGGCCTCGAGGACGGGGAGCATCCCGGAAGTTATCCGGACACGCGGGCGCGACGACAGCGTGGCGCTCCTGAGCGGCCCTCCCGGCCGGCCCTCGGCGCGCCCTCCTGGCGCGACTACCTTCGCGGCGTCGGCTGCGGCGTCAGCTCGAGGCTCCCCGGCTGGAGCTGGTAGGCCCAGTCGAAGATCATGATGCCGTCGCTGTTCTGGTCCTTGCCGAGCAGGACGATCCGGATCGCCCCGTAGTGGATCTGGCCGTCGTCTCCGCGTACGCGCAGCACGTACGTGCTCTGCGGGATCACCTCGAGGTCCTGGTGGATGTAGCCGGAGGATGGAGCGACCGTGACGTTGGCGCACTCGGGGTCGGAGGCCGGCCCGCACCTGAGCGTGGTCGTGGCCCACGAGTCCTGACGGAAGTCGGCGCTCGCGCTCGGCACCAGCCACCAGCCGGACGCGTCGGTCTCCAGCCGGAAGTGCCGGGCCGGATCGTCGCCGCTCACGATCGGATCGTCCCAGTCTGAGCTCCGAAGGCGGAAGCCGGACGCACTCGGCAGGTCGAAGTAGTTGTACAGCCACTCGCCCGTGTAGTCTGGCCGGGGCGTGCCGTGCCTGAGCGCGCTTCCTGCGCTCTCGTGCCCGCCGGCGTCCATCGCGGTCACGAAGTAGCTGTACGTGAGGCCGTTCTCGGGGAGCTGGTCGAGGAAGCCCTCGGAGTCCGTCTCCCCCAGCAGGAACTCGCTCCCCTCGGACGAGCGCAGCCAGACCCGGTAGTGCGAGAAGTCGGGAGCGTCGCGCGCGTTGTCGCCCCACGTCAGGTAGTTCGTGTGGTCCAGCGCGACCACGCGGAGCCCGACCGGAACCGGCGGGGGGGTGGGGTCGGATACCTCCACCTGCACCGCCGAGGCGGACGCGCGCTCCGCTCCGCTGCCCGGGTCCACGGCCGCCACGTAGTAGTCGTAGCTCCGCCCAGACTCGACGTTCACGTCGGTGTACGAGCAGAAGCCTTGGATGCAGCTCGTCACCTCGGCCACCACCGCATAGCGGGTGTCGCTCGCGCGCTTGGCGTAGACGCAGAAACTCTCCCCGTCCCACCCGGATCCGAGCTCCCAGCTCAGCGTCACGGCTCCCGCGTAGTAGCTCGCGGCCAGATCGCGCGTCGCGTCGGGCACGTCCACGCCCACCGAGTCGCAGCCGGCCAGCGCCAGCACGGCCACCGATCCCCACACCCGTCGTGTCATGATCCCTCCCCCGGGTTCCACGGCTCGTGCCCGCCGCAAGAGCAGGGGACGTACCGCGCGGGAAGCCAATGCTCTGCAACGACTTACATGTACGGCAGACCGGTGGGGCGTCCCCTGGAGAGGACGGGAACGGCCGGCGGGAGAGGGACAACGCAGGAATGAGGGGCGGGCAGGACGGACGGGCAGGGTCAGCGCGCGGTGCGGGTCGTCACCACGTTGTTCTGCTTGAAGTCGAAGTGGATGTCCTTGTTCGCCTTGAGCGAGACATCGAAGCGGAACGCCCAGTTCCCGGTCGCAGTCTGCGCAAAGTTGAAGTGCGCTTCCCAGTCGTGGATGTCGCGCGTCAGGCGCACCATGTGATCGTTGAAGCCACCGCGCTCGAGGTCGTACGAGGTCCGCCAGCTCAGCGACCAGAGCGTGGTCGGCTTGAGCTGGAAGGTCGCGCTGAGCATCTGGCTGGCCGAGCGGTTCGGGTCGCGCGGGTGAGCGAACGAATAAGAGAAGTTCGCGCTCCACGTCCCGACCGGCTGCGCGCGGCGCCGCTGCTCGTCGCGCTGGTCGACCGGACCCCGTCGATCCTGTCCCGGTATGACCGTGCTCTCGTCGGTGGCCGACGTCGGCTGCCGGAACGGATCCTCCGGAAGGTCCACGGTCGCGGTGTCGGCTGGAGCGGTGTCCGCGTCCTCGCCCCCCCCGAACAGCCCGAAGCCGCGGAAGAGCGCCGAGCGGTGGTCGAGCGAGAAGCCGAGATTGAGGTCGGCCAGGTGCAGGTCGAAGCGCCGCTCGCGGCGGGTGCCTCCGCCGGGAAGCGGAACGGTCTGGTCGTCGAACAGGCCGTGGCTCATCGAGATCGAGAGCCCACGCAGGAAGTCCGAGCTGATCTGGTTGCTGATCCGCGTCGTCTGGAACCCGAACAGCGGGTCGTTCTGCTCGTCCGCCTCGACGAAGTCGTACTGGATGGCGGTCGTCCGCAGCGCGAGCAGGGTCACTATGTCCTGCCGCCGGGGCGCGGGGCGCGGCCCGCCCGGCTCCGCCGCGGTGTCCGCCGGGGCGCCGGGCGGTGGCGCGACCGCCACCGTGTCCACCTGCCGCCGCTTCGCCTCGAAGGTCTGGTTCACGCTGAAGGTGAGCTGCTTGCGCGGCCGGATCGCCTGACGCCCGAACACGCGCTCTTGCAGCTCGGAGGAGGCCACCTCGGGAGCGTACGAGAAGTCGATCCCGGGCGAAAGCTTGTGGCGGATCGCCTCGAAGGGGCCGATCCCGGGAAGGAAGCCGAACAGGTCCGACTGGAGGCGCGCGCCGAATGAGAGCCGGACCGGGCCGCTCACAAAGTGGTCGCTCGCCACGTCGATGGTGTCCGACCTCCGCACGTTCCCCTGGAGGGTGAGCGACGGGGTCAGCGTGGTGGAGCCGATCAGCGGCTGCTGGTAGCCGAGCGACGTCTGCCAGGAAAGGTCCGTGCGCGTGATGTCGCGGAGGGTCTCGCCGGACTCGGTGGTCGCCGCCGCCATCGGGACGAGCCTCTGTCCGGAGGGCGAGAAGCCGAGCACCGGATCCCCGAATCCCACCGGCACCTGGAGCACGGACGCGCGCTCGAGCGTGAAGCTCTGCGACCAGGAGAGCTTGCCCAGGTTGAAGCTCGAGCGAGCGCGCGCGCCTATGTTCTCGAGGTCCGCGGTCGCGGCGCTGATGGTCTCGCCGGGCTCCGGCACCCGATCGATCGTGCGGCGCGATCCGCCCGCGCCTCCCGACCAGGTCAGGTTGTTCCACCAGCTGCCCCGCCCCGGAGGCGCGCGGAAGAGGGTGATCGACGAGAGGTTGAGCTGCACCTCCGGGAGCGTCATCTCGAGCCGGTCGTCGGACAGGTATTGATCGCGGTTGCCGGAGAGCGAGATGTTCCCCCACTCGAACCGCCGGTCGATCCCGCCCGTCGAGTTGATCGACTGGGTCACCTCGCGCGGGTCGAAGCTGTTCCTGCGGATGAAATCGGCCGACGAGCTGTAGCGGGCCGACATCCGGAACGAGGTGCGCTCGTCCATCTGCCAGCTGTTATTGGTGTCGAAAGCAAACTGGGTCCCGCCGCCCGCCTGCCAGTACCGCCGCATATTGACCGTGCCGTTCAGGAACTGGCGCGCCCAGGCGTAGCGGAGGCTGCCGGTGACCGAGGTGAAGTTGTCGCTGAACCAGTCCAGCGCGACCGTCGCGTCCGCGTAGTCGGACATGGCCCAGTAGAAGCCGACGTTGCTCACCCGCCGCCGGTATCCGCCCGAGGTGCGGACGATGTCGTTGACGCTGAAGCGCGGGGTGAGCAGGCCACTGGCGCGGCCGCTCCCCAGGCTCTGCGCGATGAAGGGGAACCAGGCGACCGGAACGTCCCCGAAGTAGAGCTTGACCGGCCGCGCCACCAGCACGCGCCCGGCGATGATCTTGATCTCGTCGGCGGCGAAGTGGTAGTGCGGCACATCCAGGTCGCACGAGGTGAAGTGCGTCTCCGAACCGTAGACCACGTCGGGCGACACCGAGGGCAGATCGCCGGTGACGTACCAGGTGGCGCCCTCGCTGTAGCGCGTGCGGGCGCCGAGCGCGGTGCCGCGCTGCTCGGCGAGGTCGTAGATGATCTCTCGGCTGGTGATCGGGTCCCCCTGGGGGGGGGTGTAGACCGGACGCCCGAGCCCCTGCACCTGGCCGCTCACCTCGTCGTAGCGGATCACCGAGTCGGCGGTAAGCTCCGCCCCCTCGTGCACCAGGATCGCGCGCCGCGTACTGTCGCCGTGCAGGATGAGCACGCGCTCGGTCGCGTCGAACTCGGCGGCGAGCCCCTCGTACTGGGCAGCGCCGTAGCCGGCCAGCCCGAGCAGCGCCTGGGCGACCGAGTCCCGTCCCGCCGGGGCCGGAGCCCGCGCCCCCCCCGGACGGGCCCCGGTGATCACCACGGCCGTGTCCAGGGCCGCCGTGTCCGGGGCGGGCGGACGCTCGAGCCGGCGCAGCGACTCACGGATGCGGAGCTCCACCGAGTCCTGCACCTGCGCGGTGGCAGGAGCGGGAAGGACGGCCAGCACCAGCAGGACGCACGTCCACCCGAGGCGACGGGCGCTCATCATGGCGCGACCTACTCGCGGTCCACCTCGACCGCGCCATCCGGTGGCCCTTCCGACGGCAGGATCGAGTCCTCCTCCGGCTTCTTCCCCACCAACACCGCCAGGATGATGCTCACCTCATAGAGGATGATGAGGGGGAACATCATCAGGAACGTGACCGTCAGCACGTCGCCCGGGCTCAGCACCGCCGCGGTCACGGTCGAGATCACGATCGCGTGCCGCCGGTGCGCGCGCAGGAACGTCGGGGTGACCAGCCCGAGCGATGCCAGGATCATGATCACCACCGGCAGCTCGAAGACGATCCCGAAGGCGAGCAGCAGCCGGATGACGAACGAGAGGTACTCGTTCATCCCGATCAGCCAGTTGGTCGTCTCGGTCTGGAACCCGTACAGGAACCGGAGCGTGAGCGGCAGCGCGATCCAGTAGGCGAGCGCGACGCCGGTGGCGAACAGCACCAGCCCTGCGTAGAGGGCCGGGATGATGATTCGCCGCTCGCGCCTCTCCAGCGCAGGCGAGAAGAACGCCCAGACCTGGTAGAGGATGATCGGGAACGCGAACAGGATCCCGAGGATGATCGCGAGCTTGATCTCGAAGAAGAACGGCGTGAGTGGCGAGAAGACCGACAGCCGCCCCTGCGGCAGGAAGGGCTCTGCCGGGCGGATCAGGATGTCCGTGACCTGCAGATAGTGGGCGATCAGGAACCCGAGGATGGCGCCGAGCACCAGCGATCCACCCGCCTTGAAGATCCGCCAGCGTAGCTCTTCGAGGTGATCGAGGAACGGCATCTCACCGCGGGGATTAGGACGCAACGCGCGGACCCCCGGCTAAGGCAGCGGCAGCTCGACCTGGCTGCGCGCGAGCGCTTCTCGCTCGCCGCGGGTCTCCAGCTCGTCTACGGCGTCCCTGAACTCGCCGGCGTCCTGGAAGTTACGGTACACCGAGGCATAGCGGACGTAGGCGATGCGGTCGAGCTTCTGCAGTGCTTCCATGACCAGCTCGCCGATACGAGCGCTCTCCACCTCCACCCCGGCCTCGCGGGAAAGGTCCTCCTCGATGCGCTCGACGGCGTCCTCGATGTCGCTGGCCGAGACCGGGCGTTTCGCGCAAGCGACCTTCAGACTCCCGAGCAGCTTGCCGCGGTCGAAGTCCTCGGCGGCCCCGCTCCGCTTGAGCACCTGGATGGGGTGCTCCTCCACCACCTCGTAGGTGGTGAAGCGGGCCTCGCAGACCGCGCACTCGCGGCGCCGGCGCACGGCGCGTCCGCCCTTGCTGGTCCGGGTGTCCACCACGCGGTTGTCGGTGGCGTCGCAGTTGGGACAGCGCATGGGAGGAGGAGCCTCGGGACTACCGCAGCTCCCGAAGCCGCTCGCGTGCCAGACCCGCGGCGTCGCTGTCGGTATAGGTGTTGACCACTCGCTCCAGGAAGACGATCCCGTCCTGGCGCTCGTCCAGGTCGATGTGCAGAAGCCCCATGCGATAGAGCGCGTCCGGAACCCGCGGAGCGGTGGGGTGCAGCTCCGGGATCTGCCCGAACGTCTGGATCGCCTCGCGCAGGCGGTCCTGCTGCTCGAGGATGTCGCCCAGATAGAAGAGCGCCTGGGGCGCGAGGGGGTGGGTGGGAAAATCGCGCAGGAAGTCCTCGAAGGCGCGCTGGGCGGTGTTGAGATTGCCGCGCTGGGAGAGCTGTACGGCCGTGTTGTACGTCACCTCAGCCCGCCCGGTGACCGCGACCTCGCCGCCCACGGGGCCGGCCGTGATCGCCCCCCGTTGGATCCGCTCGAGCTGATCGCGCACCGACGCGATCGTGCGCTGGCTCTGCCCGGTCAGCTCGCGCAGGGTGGCAAGCTCGTCCAGGATGAGCTGGAGCTGCCGGGCCACGTCGCCGCGGATCTCGAAGAGCTGGTTGGCCTGACGGCGCAGCGTGTCCTGGGTGTTCGCGCTCTGGCGCGCCAGCATGGCCAGCACGCTGTCCTGGCGCGCACCCAGGGCACGCATCTCCACACGCACCGCGCGCATATCCCCCTTGGTCGCGCAGCCCGCGGACATGACCAGGGCGGCGGCCATGGCCGCCGCCCTGGTCATGGTGCGCCTGACGTGGGTCATGCTCGGCTGGCGATCACCGTGGGGCGACAAGCTCCGCGCCACCCGCGGTAATGATGAACTGGGCGCGCCGGTTCTGCCCCCACGCCGCCTCGTCGCTCCGGTTCACGAGCGGTTCCTCCTCGCCCCGCGAGCTGGTCACGAAGCGGTCCTCGTCCAGCCCGAACCCTGTGAAGAAGGTCTTCACGGATTCCGAGCGGCGGGCGCCGAGGGCCAGGTTGTACTCGGTCGAGCCCCGCTCGTCCGCGTGCCCCACGATCGTCGTCCGCACGCCCGGGTTCGCGCGCAGGATGTCCACCTTCTCACGCAGGACGCTCTCCGCGTCGGTCCGGATGTCCGCCCGATCGTAGTCGAAGTGCACGAGCACCTCGAGCGTGGTGCGCATGGCCAGCTGCGCAGCGGCTATCCGCTCCGCCTCCGCGCGCGCGCGCCCGGCGGCCGCCTGGGCGGCGGCGATTGAGTCCTGGCGCGCGCTGGCAATCGAGTCGGCGCGCATCTGCGCGAGCTCCTCCGCCGTGGGCCCGGTGGGCGCCGGGGGCGGGGGCGGCGGTTCCTTACTGCAGGCCGACGACGTGGCCACGACAAACACCATAGCGGCGAAAGCTAGGCGTGATGCGCTCATTACCCTGCTCCTCGGGATGTGGGGATGGTCAACCCTGCATATAGAGCCACGACCGGAAGGACGCAACCCGTTTCGGGTCACCCCCCGGTCTGAGCCGGCGACCACTCCGGAACCGTGACGTCCACCCCGGAGAGGACCGTCCGGATGTTGCCGGTCGCCACGTCCACCACGAAGAGGCCTTTCCCCCAGCGGCGCGCGCCCTTGAATACGAGATGGCGGCCGTCGGGGGCCCACGACGGATCCTCGTTGTTCCCCTCCCACGTGAGCTGGCGCACCCGGCGCCCGCGGTCCTCGATCCGGACGACCAGGATGTGGTAGGTTCCGCGCCGGATCGCTCCGTGGAACGCCACCATGCCTCCCACGGGAGACCAGTCGGGCGCGGTGAAGTAGCCCGGCCGGTCGAAGGTGTAGGGGGAGATCATGTCTGCCTCGCCCCCGCGCCCCGGCATGACGTAGATCTGGGGCTGCGCGGTACCGAGCCGGTTCGAGTTGAAGACCATCCAGCGCCCGTCCGGCGAGTACACCGGGGAGAGGTCGTTCCAGCGGCCTCCGCTCAGGTGGGTGAGGCAGCAGTTGCGCTCGATGTTGTACGAGAAGATTCCGGACCGCTCCCCCGAGGTCACCGCGAACGCGAGGGTCACACCGTCGGGCGCGAAGGCGGGCGTGATGTGATCGCCTGTCTGGAGGGGCGCGATCATGCGCTCAGTGAACGTCCTTAGATCCCTCACGTAGATGCGGGCGAGCCCGCTCTGGAAGGACGTGAACGCGAGCTTGCTGCCGTCCGGGGACCAGGCCGGCGAGAGAATCGTGCTGCCGTGATTCGTAATCCGCTCGAGGTTCTCGCCGTCGGAGTCGATCAGGTACATCTCCTTGGCCCCGGTGCCCGGCACCACCATCGAGAAGGCGATCCGGCTGGCCGCCATCCCAGGCTCGCCGAACACCCACTGGACCACCTGGTCGGACATCCGGTGGACCGCCATCCGGAAACCCGCGTCCTGCGGGTTCGGCAGATCGAAGCGCCCGCTCTCCTTCATCCGTCCGTAGACGATGTCGTGCAGCTCGAGCACGAGCGTGAAGCGGTCTCCGGCGCCCTCCACCTGGCCGGAGAGGAGCCATACGGCGCCCAGCCGATCCCAGAGCCCGTAGTCGACCGACTCCCGAGCGAGCGCAGCGGGGAGCGAGTCCATCATCTGGAAGCGGTCCGAGTAGCGCAGGTCGCGGGCGATGATCGCCTCGACCTGGGGGGCCGCAGCCTCCCCGCCAAAGCGCGCCCCGAAGGGGAGGAGGGCGAACGCAGGGGTGTAGGTGGTCTCGTAGACCAGGCCGAGCGTGACCCCCGGAATCGAGTCGCGCACCTGCGCGCCGGCAGGCACGGCGGAAGCGCTGAACGCGGCCGCGAGGGCCGGGACGCAGGCCAGGAGTGCACGTCGCCTCATCACGACTTCCCTCGGTGCCTTGCTCGGAGACGGGGACGCTCGGCTCGTATCGGGATGATCCTGGCCGGGCTCAGCGGAAGATCCCGGCCGGGCGGAAGGTGAAGCGGATCGGGAGCCGGTCGTAGGGCAGATCGTCGGGGAGCGGGTCGAAGCGTCCCGCCTGGCCGGCGCACTCGATCGCACCGAGCGCCTCGTAGTCGAAGGCTGGATTCCCCGACTGCGTGACGAAGCGTGAGCCCGAGACCGAGCCGTCGGCCTCGACCACGAAATAGATCTCGGTCAAGTGCGCCCCGCCCCCGCTCCAACGGAAGCAGCGCTGAATCTGGACGATGATGTTGTTGTAGTAGACCGGATAGTCCCGCCGCAGCCCCTCGATGCGGACGTTGACCGCGTCCGCGGATTCCTCTTTGCGGGTGGGGGCGGGCGTGGAGCTGCTCGGGCGCGGCGGAGGCTCGGTGCGCACGGGCTCGGGGGGCAGCGGCTCGGGCTCCGGCTCGGGCTCCGGCTCGGGCTCCGGCTCGGGCTCCGGCTCGGGCTCCGGCTCCGGGGGAGAGGGTGGAGCCTCGACCACGATCTCGGTGGGCTGGGCGTCGGGGAGCGCGACCAGCTCGATCTGATAGGAGACGAAGTCCGGCAGCTCCGGGCGAAGCGAGGCCGCGACCAGCCCCCCCCCGATCGCGAGCGCGTGCACCAGGACCGAGCCCAGGGCATGGCGGCTGCTCGGACGGGCGGGGCGGCGCCGGATCGGCTGGATTCCGGCCTTCATCGCTCATCGCGCAGCTCGGCCACCAGGAGGAGAGGCTTGCCGGCGGCCGCGACCGTCGTGATCACCCGCATCATCGAACCGTGCAGGGCCATCGAGTCCCCGCGGATGTAGACGCGCTCGAACGCCCCCGTCTCGGCGAGCTGCGGAAAGCTCTGCTCGAACTCGTCCATCGTGAGCGCCGTCTCCTCCATGAAGACCGTCCCGTCCGGGCGCACGGTGACGATGAACGGCCGATCGGCGGAGGTGATCGGCTGAATCTGGCCACGGGGCAAGTTTACCTCCACCCCGCCCTGGAGGATCGGCGCGGTGATGATGAAGATGACCAAGAGCACGAAGGCGACGTCGACTAGGCTGGTGACGTTGATGTCGGCCCGGACCGGCAGGTCGTCCCCGCGCAGACGCTTGCGCCGCATCCGCTACACCCTCCCTTCGCGGGCCAGCGTCCCGATGAACTCGCTCGAAAAGCCTTCGAGCTCGCTGGCGACCAGGTTCAAGCGCCCCACGAAGTAGTTGGACGCCAGCACCGCGGGAATGGCCACGAAGAGGCCCGTGACAGTCGTGACGAGCGCCTCGCCCACGCCGGGGGCCACGGAGGAGAGGTTGGAGGACCCGGTGGCCGCGATCCCCAGGAAGACGTTCATCACGCCGATCACCGTGCCCAGCAGGCCGAGCAGCGGGGAGACCGATCCGATCACGGCGAGCCAGGTGAGGCCGCGCGCCAGCTCGTCACGCTCCTCCGCCTCCTCCTTCTCGAGCACCATGCGGAGCGCCTCGAGCTGGGTAAGGGAGAGCCCCTCGACAACCGGCGCCCCCTGCCGCAGCGAGCCGGGGCGCAGCTCGCTGAAGAAGTTCACGCCCTGCCGGAAGACGCGGCCATAAGGGGAATCGGGAAGCGCGAGGATGGCCTTGTAGGCGTCCTCCAGCCGCTGCGCCTTCTCGATCTGTACCAGGAAGCGATCGCCCTGCTTGCGCACCTCACGGAACTGCTTCGCCTTCCAGAAGATGAGCCACCAGCTCAGGATCGAGAACAGCAGCAGCGTCCCGAGCACGATATAGGTGGGAACGGTCGCCTGGCGCAGCAGATTCACGATCGAGGCGCCCGGAGGCGCCTGGAGCACTACGGCCAGGACAGTCATCGCGCCTTCGTCCGCGTGATCAGAGACCCTCCCGGTGCGCGGCGATGTATCGGTACGTCTCCTCAAGGCCCTGCGCGAGCGTGCGCCCGGGCGTCCAGCCCCGCGCACGCAGTCGCCCCGCGTCGAGCGCGCTCGTCTGGAGCTCGCCGGGCCGGGGGTCGCGATGCTCCCTGCCCGGCCCGGCTGCCGCCACGCGCTCGAGCAGCGTGGCCAGATGATTCACGCTGGTCTCGATGCCGGTGCCGACGTTGTACGCGACCGCGTCCAGATCGGTCGGCTCGTCCGGCAGCGTCATGTCCGCGGCCAGCAGGTTGGCGCCGACCACGTCGGCCACGAACACGTAGTCCCGGGTCTGCTCGCCGTCCCCGTAGATGGTGAGCGGGATCCCGTCGAGCAGTCGGTTCGAGAAGATCGCTACTACACCCGCCTCACCGTGCGGATCCTGGCGTGGCCCGTACACGTTGGCGTAGCGGAGGGCGACGTACTCGAGCCCGTGCACCCTGCGGTAGTAGTGCAGGTAGTACTCGCCCGCGAGCTTGCTGACCCCGTAAGGGGAGAGGGGCAATTTGGGTGCGGCTTCCGGGGTGGGGCGGTGCTCAGGCGCGCCGTACACGACCCCGCCGCTCGATACGCAGAGGAAGCGCCGCGTCCCGGACCGCACGGCCGCCTCGCACAGGTTGAGCAGCCCGAGCACGTTCACGCGCGCGTCTCTCGCGGGATCGGCGACCGAGGCCCGCACGTCGATCTGCGCCGCGTGGTGGCTCACCAGCTCGATGCGTGCCTCGCCGAGCAGCCGCCCAACGGCGGGGTCGGCCACGTCCGAAACGACCAGCTCCGCGCCGGCCGGAACGTTCTCGCGCTTCCCCGTCGAGAGATCGTCGAGCACCCACACGCGATCGCCGCGCGCGAGGAACGCCTCGGCGACCTGGCTGCCGATGAACCCGGCCCCGCCCGTGACAAGCACGTTCATCCCTCGTCCCCTCCCGTCAGATGGCGAACCAGGGCCACGATCTCTTCCGCCCTTCCCTCTTCCGCGGCCCCACGCAGGCGCGCCGTGGGCTCGTGCAGCAGTCGCTTCAGGAGCCGCCGCGAGAACGCCTCGAGCGTGTCCCGATCCGCGCCCGAGAGGTGCGGCATGCGCTCGAGCAGCCGCTCGAGCTCGCGCGCACGAACCCGTTCGCCGTGCTCGCGCAGCGCGCGGATCACCGGGACCACGACGAGCGTGCGCTGCCAGCTCCCGAACGACTCCACCTCGCGCGCGACCAGCGCCTCGGCGGCGACCGCGGCCTCCCGGCGCTGGTCGAGCGACTCGTCCAGGATGCGCTGAAGGTCGTCGACGTTGTAGAGGAAGACCTCCGGCATGCTCCCCACCTCGGGCTCGACGTCCCGCGGGATCGCGATGTCGATCATGAGCAGCGGGCGGGTGGGACCGCGCGGGCACGCCTCGGCCAGCGTCGCGCGTGTGATCAGCGGGTGCGGCGCGGAGGTGGAGGTCACGACGATGTCGCACTCCGCGAGCGAGCGCGTGATCTCCTCCATGCGCACCGCGCGGCCGTGCAGCCGCTCCGCCAGGTCCAGCGCGCGGTCGTACGTGCGGTTGGCGACCGTCACCCCCCGCACCCCCTCGCGCCCGAGCGAGGTGACCACGCGCTCCGCCGTGTCCCCCGCCCCAAGCACCAGGATGCGCCGCCCGCCCAGATCACCGAAGATCTTGCGCGCCAGGTCCACCGCGACCGAGGCGACCGACGCGGTCCCCTCCCCGATCGAGGTCTCGGAGCGGACCCGTCCGCCCACCGAGAGGGCGGTCTGGAAGAGCCGGTTGAGCACAGCGCCGGTCATCGGCGGCTCGACCTCGGCGGAGCGCTGGTAGGCCTCGCGGACCTGCCCCTGCACCTCGGCCTCACCCAGCACCATCGAATCCAGCCCCGCCACCACGCGGAAGAGGTGGAGCGCGACGTCGTCGCCAGAGCGGTGGTACAGGTAGCGGTCGATCGGGCCGGGGAGCGTCCCCGCGGTCCGCGCGAGGAGCGCCTCGACGCGCGCGAGCGCGCGCTCGTCCTCCGGGTTGAGGTAGAGCTCGGTCCGGTTGCAGGTCGCGAGCAGAACCGCCTCCTCGACCCCGTCCAGGCGGAGCGCAGCGAGCGCGCGCTCCGCATCGCCCCCTGGGAAGGCGAGCCGCTCCCGCACCTCGACCGGGGCGGTGCGGTGGCTCAGGCCCACCAGCGTGGGAGCCACGTCAGCACCTTACTGGGCCGGAGGCGCGGCGCGCGCGCGCGCGCCGACAGCTCACGGCCGGCGCCCTGCCGCTGGGCGGCGCACCACGTCCGACGACGGACGGAGCGAGACCGCGCAACGGCCGCAGCTCACAGGAACCCGCCGTTCGCGTTTCCCGCGAACCGAAGGACCACGTAGCCGGCGGCGATCAGAAGGAAGGCGAGCGAGTTGGCGAGCGCGGCGCGGCGCTCCGGGGCCCCCTCCCCCAGTGTGCGCGACAGGATGGCGCCGAGCAGGACGAACCAGCTGAAGAGCCCCCACCACATATCCGCCTGGTCCTGCCCGAAGGTGCCGCGGAAGCGGACCGTCCAGGCCCACCCGAGCGCGAGCGAGAGGGAGAGCAGGACGAAGCCGGCACGCGCGCCTACCCGTCCCAGCCGGTCCAGCGTTGTGAGGGGCGGGAGGAAATGGAAGAGGCGCCCCATGCGCTTGGCCTTCAGCTCGCGGAACTGCGCGAGATAGAGCCACCCGGCCGCGCCCGCGAGCGCGATGCCGACGACGCCGGCGAGCCCGAGCCCCGCGTGCAAGACGAACCAGCCCCCACGGAAGTCGGGATCGGCGCCGGAGGGCCGGATGCCGACGGCGAGCGCGGTGGCCTGGAGCACGATCGCGAGGGGGAGGAGGAGGATACCCACCCGCTCCCCCTCGCGCACCGCGAGCGCGCCGAGCAGCCCGACTGCGGTGAGCAGCGCGAGCATCGAGAGGGAGGGGCCGAGCCCGACCAGGGGCAGCTCGCCGAAGGTCGTGGCGAAGCGGGCTGTCGCCACGATATGGAAGATCACGCCCGCGGCCGCGATCCACGCGGGGAGCGCGTCCCCGCCCCACGCTTCGCGGGCCCACGGGCGAAGCCCGGGGAGCCACACTTCGCCTGTGGGCCCGCCACGACGCGAGCCGTGCTCGCCTCCCCCGCCCCCAGCAGTGCGCCCGCCCGCGAGGAGCGCGCGCAGCCAGAGGAGAAACGCCGCGTTGTAGAGGAGCAGTGCGAGGAGGTGGGTCACGTGCCGGAAAAGCTCCGCCTTCCGCCGGTTCGCGCCGGCTCCTGCCGGCTGCGGAAGCTATGCAACTCGGAGTGGGGCTGGAACCCAGAGCCCTGTCGCGGAACCGGGCGCGGCATCTTGCGGTAGAGCGCGACCCGTCCACCCGTCTCGAACACCGGGTTCCTCAGCCAGACGATGCGCGCGCAGGAGTGGTCCGGGTGCACGGAGATCACCTGGAACCGGCCCTCGACCTCGGGGGGAACACCGGTTCCCTCGTTCCAGACCACCACGTACTCGTCCCCGATCGCGACGCCTTGGTCCGAGCCCTGATTGAGGAAGGCGATGTCGTGGATGCTCTGGAGCGCGTGCTCGGCGGCGAAGCCGAGGATCGTGGCGTCCGGTCCCGCCAGCACGGGCTGCGCCTGCACCCCGGGCTGGAGCGGGAAGGAGGGGAGGAGCTGGCAGAAAAGAGGGGTGAAGTAGGGCGAACAGCGTTTGCCGCCGAATCGCGTAACCGCTTGCGGCAGAGACGATAGGCTAACGGGGGCGAACAGCGGCAACCTGACGGCCTCGCTTTGATAATCCGACGGTCATACCAGACGTATTGTAATAACTGGCCTTTGCAGGTCGCGATTGCCTCCTGGATGACTGCGGGCCCCCTCCCGGACTGCTCCACGCCCCCGGGAGTCCCACACGCTGGTCCTCCTGCTGCTCCTGCTGTTGGTCCGGTATTGTCAACTTGAGTGACATCTAGGTAGTGGTACAGTTTGAAATATCGGCTCATTTCAACGCTGTTCGCCTGTAATGGAGAACACCATCGGCTTCTCGGTCGAAGTGCATGCCTCCCTCTTCGGCAACACGAACTGATGCGGTGTTTCCATGTCTTACTTCGGCTCGGATTGGTTCCGAAATCCGACTGGCCAACAAGGCAACCATTCGTTTCGCTACGCCACGCCCCCTTGCGTTCGGCGCAACCGTCCACGACAGCTCATAAACACCCTCGGAAAAATCTGCACGAACGGTGCCGACAGGAACTTCATTTTCTTCCGCAACGAATAGCTGCCGACTGGGATCGTTCATGGTTTTGGTCAGCCAAGATACATGGTCCTTCTTCCGAACCCTCTCCGTATTGTGACTTGCATTCCTCGTTTCGGGATCATTGCGCCATTCGAGTAGCAGATCAGCGTCTCGCAATCGTGAAGGTCTCAGTCTAATCGCATCGTCTTCCAACTTACCCTCCTTCCTCACTTCTCAGTAACCTCCAAAAGCCCCACAACTTCTGCCATCGTACAGACCTCCACGAGTTGACTGAGATGACCCGGCTCGGCGGGACGCTGAGCGCGCTGGTGCCCCCTTGGTTGCGCCAAATCCGACCCGTCTTCTTAGCCGAGGAAGTCTCCCACGCGGAGCCGGTCGAACACCGTCACCACGAGGGCAACCGCCCCCGCCGGGGTGGGATCGCTCACGGCGAGGACCCCGGTGGGAATGAGGACCCGCCCGACCCCCGGGACCACGCCACCCTGCCGGAAGGCGAGCAGCTCGGTGCCGCGTGCCGTGGCCAGCCCGGGAAGCTCGACCTGGACCCGGTCGTACGGCATCGCCGTCATGCGCGGGACCCGCTCGTCCTCCGCACCCGCGAACTCCGTCACCCTCCCGAGGTGCGGCGGGAGCCCCTGGAGCGGGCCCAGCCAGGGAGCCACCACCGAGACTTCGCGGCGCACCGCGGTGCGCCGGACCGAGGTGCCGATGATGCCGAAGCCGGCCGCACCTCCCGCCGTGTAGAAGACGGTCCGCGCCGGCTCGACCGGCTCCCCGATTGCCGGCGGCCTGGGCTCGGGAGCCGGTTCCGGCTGGGCGGGGGGCGCCGGCTCGACGGCGACCTCGGCCACCACGGTCGTCGCTGCGACGTCCGGGATGGTCAGCCCTCACCGGGATAGATCCAGTGGGCGTCCTCTACCGGACTACCCGGGGCGCGGTTGGCCTCGTAGATGCGGGGCCAGCGCCAGACATCGTTGTAGTAGCGCTGGGCCAGCGCCCAGAGCGTCTCCCCCTCGACCACCTGGTGTCGCTGCTGCGCCTGCGCGATACCGGGCAGGAGAACCAGGGCCAGAATCGCCGCTACCGACCGGACCATCAGGGCTCCTCGGTCAGGTGGGAGGGCCGCGCTTCACCCGCACGCGACGGCCCCATTTCAACTGAAGATAGACCCGCCACAGGCTTCGGGTCAACGAAGATTTTTGCGAATAACCAACAAACGTTTCCGGACGATCTTCCGGTGGCATCGGCGCGGTCAGACGGCGGTTCCGATCACGCGCCTCACGGTGGTCCGCAGGGCTTCGTTCGAGAAGAGCTTGGAGAGCGACGCGTCGGCACCGAACAGCTCGGCATCCGCAATGCTACTCCTCGGGCAGCGTACGTGCCTGCCCGGAGATCGCGATGATCCGTGTCGCGGGGTTCTGCTCCCGGATCTCCCGGACCGTCTCGATTCCTTCCTTGCCCGGCATGATCAAGTCGGTGATCACGAGATCTAACGGCCGCTCGGCCGCGAGGCTGAGCCCGTCGCCACCCTCGGCCGCCTCGAGCACCTGGTCAATAGGAAAACCTCAGAGGAACCCGCGGAGCCCGAGAGCCGCGCGCCTCCAGATCCATCCGGAGCCCTCCTCACGGAGCCACGACGCTTCGAGCTGATGACGTGACCCCCTGAAACGAGACCAGTGCGGATGTTAGGATCTGGCGCCTGGTCTTAGCTACAGGGAGGTCAGCATGGGCAGGAGACGGCACACGCCGAAGGAGATTATCACGGCACTGAGAGAGGCCGAGGTTGGGCTTTTGAGCGGGAAGACGGCGGCGATGGTGAGCCGTGAACTCGGGATCAGCGAGCAGACGTACTACCGGTGGCGGAAGGAGTTCGGGGG
>CAUZJY010000016.1:0-25730 GCA_963580305.1 Gemmatimonadales bacterium UBA6960 | reverse complement strand
AGGCGTGCCGTGGTTCACCATCGCGCCCACCTCGACCAGGCGGTCGTCCAGAATCCCCTCGATCGGGGCGGTGACCACGGTGCGCTCGAGCCGACGCTCGAGCGTGGCCAGCGCCGCCTCGGCCTGCTCCGCCTGGAAGCGCGCCTCGAGGTACGCCAGCTCCGATCCCACCTCGTCCTCCTCGAACAGGCGCTTGCGCCGCTCCCACAGCTCCCGCGCGAGGGCCGCCTGCGCGCGCGCCTGCGCGGCCTGCGAGGCCAGCAGCCGGTCGTCGATCTTGGCGATGGGCTGGCCGACGCTCACGAGCGAGCCCTTGGCCACCAACAGCTGGGTGACCACACCGGTCTCCTCGGCCGAAACCAGGACGTCACGGTTGGCCGCCACGGTGCCCGTGAGCCGGATCACTTCCGTGAAGTCGCCGGCCACGACGGTGGCAACCTCCACGTTGACGACGCGGCCGGCCTCCACAGGTGCGTCGTCCGCTCCGTTGGCCTCCGCGGACCCGCACCCGCTCACTGCCACCGCCGCGGCCAGCACGAGCGCCGCGCCCCTGAGGTGTGCCGACATGGTCGTCGCTCTCCCTGGATTGCCGTTCAGGTCCACTGTCCGCCCCTGCGAGTAGACACGCGCCGCGCTCTCACGATCCGCTCCCGCCCACCAGCGGCACCCGTCCGGCCGCCTCGTCGAGGCGCGCGCGGGTGGCCAGATAGTCGAACACCGCCTGCGCGTAGTTGAACTCGCTCTCCCGCAGCGCCACCTCGGCGTCGGTCAGCTCGAGTTGGCTGGACAGGCCCTCGCGGTGCTGCGCGCTCACGATCTCGAAGCCGCGCTGCGCCTGCCTGACCGCGAGCTGCTGGGCGTGCGCGCGCAGCAGCGCCTCCTCGACCTGCTCGGCGAGGGTGCGCAGCTCCGCGGCGGCCATGTCCGCGGCGAGCCGCGTCTGGCTCTGCGCGGCCCGGAGCACGGCCTGCTTCTGATCGATCCGCGCCTCGCGCTGGAAGCCGTTGAAGATCGGCAGCGTGACGCGTACGCCGACCGTCCGGCCGTACACGCGCTGCGACCCGAAGAACTCAGGGCTGCCGTTCTGCTGCGCGTTGATCGTGTAGCTCCCGAACACGCTCAGCTTCGGGAAGTACTGCACCTGCTCGATCCTGAGCTCGGTACGGCGCAGGTCTTCGGTGAGCTCGAGCTGCCGCAGGTCGGAGCGTGAGGCAAGCGCCTCCGCCACCAGCGCGTCCACGTCCCCGCCATCCCCCACGCTCCCGAACTCCAGGATGGCACGGTTGGCCGCGCTGTTGGCCTCCGGATCCGCCAGGTTCATGTCCGCGAGCGAGCCGGCCACCGCCAGCGTCTCGGCGTCGTCGCGGTCCAGCTCCACCGCCAGCTGGCGGTGGAGCTGGGCGATGGCGTTGGTGGCGCGCCGCAGGTTGGGCTCCAGGTTGGCGAGCTCGACCTCGAGGCGGAGCACGTCGTACTCCGGCACGAGGCCGGCGCGCTGGAGCGCCTTCGCCTGCGCCAGGCTCTCGCGCACGCGCCGCACCGAGTTCTCGGTGAGCCGTTGCTGCTCCTGCACGAGCAGCAGCTCGTAGTAGCGCATGCGTACCCGCGTCACAACCGACTCGGTGCGCGCGCGCAGCATCTCGTCCTGGAGGGAGCGGTAGCGCCCGGCGGCGCCCACGCCTATGAACGAGCTCGCGTTGAAGACCGGCTGGTCGACGTTGATCGAGCTCGCCCAGATGTTGTCGGCACTGAACTGGACCGGCACAAACTCGCCCGGACCGGCGTTCTCGTCGAAGAAGATCGCCGGCATGAAGTTGAGCGACGGCGAGACGTTTCGGACGTAGTCGGCCGAAAAGTCCACGGTCGGATACACGTTCCCCCACGCCTCGGCCACGCGCTCCTTCGCCTCGTCGAGCGCGTAGCGCGCCTGCCGGATCTCCCGGCTCCGCTCGAGCACCTGGCGCACGACCTCGGGCAACCCGAGAGTCTGGGGCTGCGCCTGGAGCTGCGCCTGGGACTGCGCCTGTGCCTCGGCCGGCTGCGCCGCCTGTGGCACGAGCCGCTCCTGCCCGGCGGTCGCGGCGGGGGCCAGGGCGACGAGCCCGAGCAGCGCCCCGGCGATCCGGCCCGCCCTCACTGTCCTGTTCCTCTGTGTATCCACGTTTCTCCTCGTTGCACGGATCCATGGAGACTCGCGGACGCCTCGGCCGGCGCCTCCCCCGGCGCCCCTGCCAGCTGCTCCGCGTAGCCCTCGGTCCCGAGCCCCATCAGCACGCGGACGCAGGACGCCCGGTAGAGGGCGCGCAGCTGGTCCTCGGGAAGCGTCAGCATGCCCTTCAGGTAGAGCGAGATGAGGCCGTGGGCGTGCGCCCAGAGCGACATCCCGATCGCCTCCGGATCGCCGTCCCGGAGCAGCCCGGCCTCGATGCACTCGCGCACGCGATCGTTCCAGAACTGCCCCACCGCGCATCCCTGCGCGGAGATCTCCTCGGGAACGTCGTCCACCCGGAGCAGCTCCACGCCCATGAACAGCACCTCGTAGTAGCGCGGATGCCGGATCGCGAACTCCAGGTATCCGTCGCCCGCCATCCGGAAGCGCTCCTCGGGGGTCCGGCCCTGGAGCGCGCGGTGCAGGTACTGGATCAGCTGCCGGTAGCCCTCCCCCACGACGTCCAGCAGCACCCGCTCCTTGCTCGCGTAGTGCCGGTACAGCGCGGGCGCGGTGACCCCGAGCGACCGCCCCAGCTTCCGCATGGAGAAGCCGTCCAGTCCGTCGCTCAGGTAGAGGTCACAGGCGCACGCCAGAATCTTTTCTCGTTGCTCGCTCATAGGTGAACACCGTAAACTATCTCCTGGACCCCGTCAACTGGTGAACACGCGCTTCCCCTTGTCGTTACAAACGTCCGTGACAACTAACGATGGGAAACGACGTTTAGTGACAGAAGGTGCGATGGCCCAAGCTCCCCTACGGAGAGCAGGGGCCGAGAGTCTCGGGGAAGAAGGGGGAGGATCAGCCCTTCCAGCCGTGCACCATCCGCGCGGCGCGATCGACCAGATCGACCGCCTGCAGTATCTTCCCGCGCAGGCGCGGCGGGTAGTCGGGGTGCTCCGCGAGGAAGGCGGCCACCGCTTCGGCGGCCTCGGGGCGGTTGTGACCCGAGAGGGTCGCGTCCACCCACGCCCCGGGGAAGAAGATGTCGCCCGTGCGCTGGACCTCCTCGAGCAGCTCGAGGCTCGGACGGATGAACGCCCGGGCATGTCCGGCGCGGAGCGGGTGGTTGATGTACGCGAGCCCGTCCAGCGCCCAGGGCTCGCGCTCACGGTTGTCCAGGTCGGCGAGCGAGAGAAAGAAGCGCTCCCGGTCGGACGGATCAGCGGAGAGGGCCGGTCGCACGAACGTAAAGCGTGCCCGCCGGTCGGGATTCCCGATCAGCCCTTCTTCCTGATCGAGCACGTCCATCCATCCGGGTGCGGCGCGGAGCGCGAGCGCCGCTGCGAGCCGCGTGCGATCCGGCTCGGCAAGGCGGACCGGGGGCACCTCCTCGCCGGACCAGAGCCGGCGCAGCCGCGCGACCCCGTCTGGGCTCTCGACCACGTCCTGCCAGGCGGAGAAGTACGCGGAGCGGAGCGTGGGCGTCGCCGCACCGCGCGCGCCGTTCCAGAGCGCGAGCTCCACACCCTGGCCGCGGCGACCGCGCTCGACGTCCGGAAGGAGCCTCCAGTAGACCGTCCGCAGCGTGGCGAGCAGCCACTCCGTGATCTGCTCGTCGCGCTCGGCCGCGAGCGTGGCGAGCACGCGTTCCAGAAAGCGCACGGGCGGGATCTCCTGCTCCAGCACGGCGTCCCAGAGCGTGAGCCAGGCCTCCCCCCGCACGCGCTCAACGGCGATCTCGGCGACGCCCTCGAGCAGCGCGGCGCGGCTCACCGGATCGAGGCGGAAGAGCCCGTACTCGAGCCCGCCCCCATTGGGAAGGATCCATGCAGGCTCGCCGGCCAGCTCGAGCACCACGGGCTGCTCGGAAAGCTCGATCCAGTACAGCCGGATCCCGTCCCCCTCCGGGACCGCTACCCCGAGCGACTGTGGCCAGACCCGGCCGCGGCCGGCAGGGTCGAGCTGCCGGAGCGTGAAGCGGGTGCCGCCCTCGGTGGCCTCGCGCTCGACCTGGATGGTGGGACGCCCCGCCTCCTCCACCCAGACGCGGCTCCACGCCTGGAGATCCTGCGCGCTCCGCCGGTCGAGGATCTCGATGAGCTCCGGCCAGCTCGCGTTCCCGTACGCGAAGCGCCTGAGGTACTCCCGGACGCCCTCGCGGAAGGTGAGCTCGCCCACCCATTGCTCGAGCTGGCGCAGCAGGACCGGCGCCTTGTCGTAGATGATCGGACCGTAGAGCGCGCCGGCCTCGCGCAGGTTGTCGAGCGGCTGCCGGATCGGGTTGGCCCCCGCTGTCCGGTCGACCGCGTACGCGCCTGGATGGTGTGCGAGGCAGAAGCGCAGGTCGTGGTCCAGGTCGGGGAAGGAGTGGTGCACGATCTTGGCGGCCAGGAGGTTGGCGAATACCTCCTTCGTCCAGACGTCGTCGAACCACCTCATCGTGACGAGATTGCCGAACCACATGTGTGCGGTTTCGTGCGCGATCATGCTCGCCCGGTTGAGCAGGTCCGTCTGCGTGGCTGACTCGTCGACCAGCAGCCCCTCCTGGCGGTAGAAGATCGCGCCCGGATGCTCCATCCCTCCGTACTGGAAGCTCGGGATCAGGACGAAGTCGAGCTTGTCGAAGGGATAGCCGATCTGGGTGTACTGCTCCATCCACGTGACAGCCGTCCGGTGCAGCTCGAAGAGCTGCTCACGATTGCGGGCGATGCGCCGCGCGTCGGTCTCGCGGTGGTACATGCGCATGCGCCGGCCGTCTAGCTCCGATTCCTCGATGGTGAAGCGGCCGGCCGCGAACGCGAACAGGTACGAGGGGATCGGCTTGGTCTCCGCGAACCGATAGACACGCCGGGCGGAGTTGGAATCCGCCCCGTGCCCGGCCTCCTCCACGCGCTCCTCGGCTCCGTTCGAGACCGCCACCCAGACGGCTGGAACGTTCAGCTCCAGCCGCCAGCGGGCCTTGAGGTCCGGCTGGTCGAAGACCGGCAGACTGAAGTGGTGGCGATCGGGAACGAAGAGCGCATACAGGAAATCGGCCGCCCGGTTGAGCGCCTCATCGCCAGCCGCGTAGATGACCCGCAGCTCATTCTCCGCATCCGCGCGCAGGGCGGCGGCCGGGATCACGACGTGGTCGTTCACGGGGCGCCACGGCACGGCCGTTCCGTTCGCCTCGACGGAGCGCACGCGCGCGGCCGGCTCCAGGAAGTCGAGCGCCAGGTCGCGGCCGCGCGGATCGTTCCACCGGAAGCGCACTACCGTCTCGCCCGTGACCGGGCGCGCACGCTCGTCCGGAACGCTCAGCCGGACGTCGTAGCGCACGTCGGAGAGGGTGCGCGCGCGCAGCTCGGCCAGCTCCCGGGCCACGCCCATCTCGGTCGGAGTGGGGGCGGCGTCGGCCAGGCAGGAGCCCATGGCGAGAAGGAATGGGACGGCGAGGATCCGCCGGAGCATCCGTGGTCTCCGAGGTTGCGTAGCGGGACGCCATCACCGCGGGCGATGGCCGGCGCCGGAATGTGTTACAGGAGGCCGTCGAGATACAGGTCGAGCCGCCGGCCCTCCGGCCCCTTCCACCCCCAGGCCGCGTCCAGACGGATGACACCGTCCAGCAGCGAGAGGCCGACCCCGGCCGACGCGACCGCCGCGTCCCAGCGGATAGCGTCGCGCTGCCCCGCCCAGCCGCCGTCGACGAAGAACGCGAGCCCCACCGCGCGCGCCGCTGGCAGGCGGCTCAGCGGGACGACCACCTCGCCGCGTCCGCTCACGAACGTGCGGCCGATCGCCACCCCGGGCGCGTACCCACGCAGGCTCACCGGACCGCCGAGCACCCAGAGGCGCTGCGGCGGGGCGTCGCCCCGCGTTGTGCCCGGACTGGCCACGCTGGCCGCCGCGGACGGCGGCGAATGGCGGGTGCGGAGCGGGCGCGGGCGCCGTCGTCCCACTCGTCCAGGCCCAGCAGCAGCGGATCGCCGCCCGGCACGAACCCGCGCAGGAAGAGCCCGCTCATGCCCGCGCTCACGCAGTCCGCTCCGCCACAGCTGCGTGGGCCATCCCCCCCGGGGTCGTTCGGGTCGTTCGTGCCGTCCTCGGGAAGCCGGTTGCGGAGACCGAGCATCTGCACGGCGGCGACGTCGCCTCGCTCCGCCTGCTCGCCCCGCTCCCAGATCACTCGCGCGGCCGCCTCGTGGTGGACCAGCGTGCGGTATCGCAGCGGCAGCCTGAGCCCGACCCCCAGACGCTGCCGCACGATCGCCTGGTAGCGGAGGAGGGTGCCGTCGATCTCCTGCCAGCGGGCGCGCGCCAGGGCGTGGAGCTCGCCGGCCCGGTCGTCGAGGAAGGCGTCATCGGAGGACTGCCGGACGTCCGGGGTGTGTGGAGCAACCTGCAAGGGAGGAGGCCGCCGCGGGCAGCAGGAGGAGCGCGAGGAGCGCGACCGGCGCGCTCGGACCGACTCGGCTCATGGCTCCTCGGGCTTGCGTGGGGGACACCGGGTTCTACGCGCCGTTCCAGCTTCCGGTTTCGTCTCCATGCTCACGCATGCAACTTGGGGTACGCATGCGCTCCTTCATCCCCCGGCCCTTCCGGCCGCCCGCGTGGGCGCGCCACGCCCACGCCCAGACTCTGGCCGGCAAGTTCCTGCGGCCGCGGCCTCCGGTCCCGATCCGGCGCGAGCGCTGGGAAGCGCCCGACGGCGACGTGCTGCTCCTCGACTTCGCGGACGGCCGCGCCCGCGACGGGAGCGAGGGCGGCGGGCAGCTCGCGCACGCGCCGCTCGTGCTGGTGCTCCACGGCCTGGAGGGCAGCGCGCTCCGTCCGTACGCGCTGCTCGCGTATCGCGCGCTCAACGCGCTCGGGCTGGGCGCGGTGGGGCTCAACTTCCGAGGCTGCGGCGGCGAGCCCAACCGCCTGGCGCAGTTCTATCACTCGGGCGAGACCGGCGACCCGCGCTGGGTGCTCGAGCGCCTGCACGCGCGCCGGCCGGACCGGCCGCTCGGGGCGCTCGGCTTCTCGCTCGGTGGCAACGTGCTGCTGAAGCTGCTGGGCGAGCTGGGAGCGGACGGCCCGGAGCTGGTGCGGGCGGCCGCCGCGGTGTCGGTTCCCTTCGACCTGAGCGCGGGCGCGGACGCACTCGAGCGCGGACCGGTGGTGCGCGCCTACGCGCGCTACTTCCTGCGCTCACTGGTCGGAAAGCTGGAGCCCAAGCGGGCGCTGCTCGAGCCTCTCGTCGCGCTCGGCCCCGCCACCCACGCGCCCACGATCCGGGCGTTCGACGACCTCGTCACCGCACCGCTGCACGGATTCGCCGACGCCGCGAGCTACTACGAGGCCTCCAGCTCCGCGCGCTGCCTGGACGCCGTACGGGTGCCGACGCTGGTGCTCCACAGCCGCGACGATCCGTTCCTGCCCGCCGCCGCGATACCCGAGGCGGCGCTGCACGCGAACCCCGCGCTCGTGCCCTTCCTGACGAACCGGGGCGGCCACGTGGGGTTCGTGGAGGGTCCCCCGTGGTCGCCCCGGTTCTGGGCGGAGGAGCAGGCCGCCCGCTTCCTGGCGGCGGCGCTCGCGGGCCGCTAGACCTCGCGGATCTCCTTGATCAGGTCGGTCATCGCCTTCTTCGCGTCGCCGAAGAACATCATCGAATTTTCGAGATAGAAGAGCGGGTTGTCGATGCCCGCGAAGCCGGGCGAGAGGCTCCGCTTCACCACGATGACATTGCGGGCCTTGTCCACGTCCAGGATGGGCATGCCCGCGATGATGCTCTTGGGGTTCCTCGCCTCAGGGTTCACGACGTCGTTGGCGCCCACCACCACGACCACGTCGGTGCGCGCGAAGTCGTCGTTGATCTCGTCCAGGTCGAACAGACTGTCGTAAGGCACGTCGGCCTCGGCCAGCAGCACATTCATGTGGCCCGGCATGCGGCCCGCAACCGGGTGGATCGCGTACCTCACGTCGACGCCACGTTCCTGAAGCAGATCCATCGCCTTGCGCAGCTCGTGCTGCGCCTGTGCCACCGCGAGCCCGTAGCCGGGCACGACGATCACGGTCTGCGCGTAAGCGAGCAGCATCGCCGCCTGCTCGGCGTCCACGCTGCGCGCGCTCTTCTTCTCGCCCGAAGCGAGGGCAGCCACGCCGGCGTCACCGCCGAACGCGCCGAAGATCACGTTGGCGAGCGAGCGGTTCATCGCCTTGCACATGATCATGGTGAGGATCATGCCCGCCGACCCCACCAGCGCACCCGCCAGGATCAGCAGGTTGTTCCCGATCACGAAGCCCGCCGCCGACCCCGCCATCCCCGAGTACGAGTTGAGCAGCGACACCACGACCGGCATGTCGGCGCCCCCGATCGGGATGGTGAGCAGCACGCCCAGCAGCAGCGCCAGCGCCGCGAAGATCACGAATACCTCGAGCGGCCCGAAGGCCGCCGCCCCGCTGCCCGTCGCCACCAGAAACGCCATGCCGAGCAGGACCGCGAACAGGAGGCCGCTGACCACCTTCTGTCCCGGGAACGTGATCGGGTTACCCGACACCCTTCCGCTGAGCTTCCCGAAGGCGATCAAGCTGCCCGACAGCGTCACGGCCCCGATCAGCGTCGTGATCGTGATCGCGATCCCGACGAAGCCGCCGACGGGGGCGCCGCTCTGGAGCAGGATGACGATCGTGCCGGCCGCCACCGTACCCGAAGCCGCTCCGCCGAGCCCGTTGAAGATTGCCACCATCTCGGGCATCGCGGTCATGGCGACCAGGCGCGCGCCCGCCACGCCGATGGTGGCGCCCAGGGCCGTGCCGATCAGGATGCCGCGCCAGTCCGTCACCTCGGCGACGACCAGCGCGCCCACGATCGCGAGGAACATCGCGAACGAGGCGAGTTGGTTGCCCTGGCGAGCGGTCGCCGGGGACTGCATGCGCTTGAGCCCGACCACGAAGAGGACCGCCGAAACGAGGTAGGCGATCTCGACCAGTGTTGAGAGATCCATGTTCTCGTGATTCTCCGGGTCAGCGCTTCTTGAACATCTGGAGCATGCGATCGGTGACCAGGAAGCCGCCGACCACATTCACCATCGCCATGGCCACCGCGAGCATTCCGAGCCACCAGACCGCGCCCGACTCGGCGTGCGCGGCGATCGCGACCGCCCCCAGCACGGAGATGCCGCTGATGGCGTTCGCCCCCGACATGAGCGGGGTGTGCAGCGTGGGCGGCACCTTGCTGATCACCTCGTTGCCCACGAGGGTGGCCAGCACCAGCACGTACAGACCGACGAGCAGCGTGCCCATTTAGTCTCCTCGAGTTGTCAGCGGGTGGAAGCGGACGGGCTCGTGCCCACGCTGCTTCCCGTACCGGTCGTCGCGGTCGCGCCCGGGCCGACCGGGGCCGGCAGTGGGCCGAGCCCGAGCTGCTGGCGCACCCGCTCGTTCCTGACCTCGCCCTGGTGCGTCAGGCAGGTCGGGCCCACCACGTCGTTGGCCAGGTCCACAACCACGCCCTCGTCCTTCTTCACCATCTCCTTCAGGAACGTCCAGGCGTTCTTCGAGAACATCTGGCTGGCGTGATAGGGGATAGTGGAGGGCAGGTTCGCGGGGCCCAGGATCGTGACGCCGTTCTTCTGCACGGTCTCGCCGGGCTTCGAGCCGGCCACGTTGCCGCCGCTCTCCGCCGCGAGATCCACCAGGACGGACCCCGGCTTCATGCTCGCGATCATTTCCTCGGTCACCAGCAGCGGAGCCGGCCTGCCCGGGATCTGCGCCGTGGTGATGACGATGTCGGCGTCCTTGATGTGCTTCGCGATCAGCTCGAGCTCGCGCTTGTGCTGCTCCTCCGAGAGCTCCTTGGCGTAGCCCCCCTCCCCCTCCGCGGTCACCTCCTGCTCGGTTTCGAGGAAGGTCGCGCCCAGGCTCTGGACCTGCTCCTTCACGGCCGCCCGCACGTCGAACGCCTCCACCTTGGCGCCCAGGCGGCGCGCCGTGGCGATCGCCTGGAGCCCGGCCACACCGGCCCCGAGCACGAGCGCCTTGGCCGGCCGGATCGTTCCGGCGGCGGTCATGAACATCGGGAGAAACTTGGGGATGGTGTCGGCGGCAAGCAGCACCGCCTTATAGCCCGCCACCATCGCCTGGGAGGAGAGCACGTCCATGCTCTGCGCCCGGGTGGTGCGCGGCACGAGCTCGAGGGCGAACGCGCTCACGCCCTTGTCCGCGATGCACTTCGCCGTGGCCGCGTCCCCGAGTGGGTTCAGCAGCGAGATGAGGAGCACGCCCTTGTTCAGGAGCCCCAGCTCGGCCTCGCTCGGGGGCTGGACCTTGAGCACCACGTCCGTGCCCTGGACCGCGGCCCGGGCGTCGGGCGCGATGGTCGCACCGACCTCCCGATAGAGCTCGTCGGGGAAGGAGGAGCGTTGGCCCGCCCCGGCCTGCACGACGACCTCGATCCCGGCCTTCTTCATGTCCTTGACGGTGTCGGGGACCAGCGCGACCCGCCGCTCGTCCGGGCGCGTTTCGCCGAGGACGGTGACCTTCATGAGAGCACTCCGTCTGGAGATGGGATCCGGAACGACCAGCCCCGAACGACCAGGCTTGGTTACCCAGGGCCGGCGCGGGGGCCATTCTATGAGGGGGAGGGGGCCGAGGCAACCCGCGCTCGCCCCCCTCCCGCCGCGCTACTCCGCTCTTCCCATCAGCCTCTTGACGCCCGGGCTCACCAGCAGCGCCACCGCTCCGACCCCACCGGTGAACAGCGCGACGCTCCAGAACAGCCGGTCGGGCGGCAGCACCTCGAGCCGCCCTGCGACCAGCCCCGCAAACAGGTTCCCGAGCGCAGCCGCGATGAACCAGACGCCCATCATCTGACCGACCCGCCCGGCCGGAGCCAGCTTGGTCATGGAGGAGAGGCCGACCGGCGAGAGCGCGAGCTCGCCGCACGTGTGCATGAAGTAGGTGACCACGAGCCACGCCATCGAGAGTCCGCCGTCGGCCGTGGTCGCGTTGGCGGCCCCCCACGCCAGCACGACGAACCCGCCGGTCAGCCCGAGCAGACCGAGCGCGAACTTGACCGGCGTGGACGGGTTGGCGTGGCGCGTGGCGAGCCAGGTCCACATCCAACCGAACACGGGAGCGAGGATGACGATGAAGAACGGGTTCACATTCTGGAGCCAGGTCGTGGGCACCTCGAATGCCCCGATCGTGCGGTCGGTGAGATCGCGTGCGAACAGGTTCATCGAGGAGCCCGCCTGCTCGAACCCCGACCAGAAGACGGCCGCCAGCAGGAAGAGCCAGAAGATCACCATCAGCCGCTTCTGATCGTCGCTCACCCGCTCCCCGCCCGCCACCAGCCGCCCCACGCTCGCCAGCATGAACGCGCCGAGCGTGACCAGGATCGCCCACTGCCCGGCGACGGTCGCGCCCATCGCCGGCGCGAGCAGGAGGGAGAGCACCAGAAAGAGGGCGCTCAGTCCCGCCGCCCACTTCACGTCGAATATGAGGGCGGCGAAGAACAGGATCGTGAGCAGCAGGATCCCGTAGCCCAGCCAGGTCGCGAACGCCTCGAGGGTGAGCCCGATCCCTCTGGTCGACGCGAGCAGAGCGAACAGCGCGGTCGTGGCCGCGATCCCACCCGCGATCAGATAGAAGCGCCGCTCGCGCGCTGCCAGCGCGCCCGGCTCGTCGGTCGGCGGCGCGCCCGCGTTACCCAGGTGGCCGATGCCCGCGCGGTACTGGATCAGCCCTAGCACCATCCCGAACCCTGCGGCCGAGAAGCCCCAGTGCCAGTTCACGCGCTCCCCGAGCGTGCCGCAGATGAACGGGCCCAGCATCGCCCCGACGTTGATCCCCATGTAGAAGATCGAGAACGCCGCATCGCGCCGCGCGCTCCACGCCTTGAGCTGATCGCTGGGCGCATCTGTTCCCGGACGCGGATAGAGGTCACCGACGATCGTGCTGACGTTGGGCTTGAGCAGCCCCGTGCCCACAACGATGAAGAGGAGGCCGAGGAAGAAGCTCGGGATCTCGGGGAGCCCGACGAGCGGGCCAGCCAGCGTGAAGTGGCCGAGCGCGATGATGCACCCGCCCACGAAAACCGCCTTGCGCTGCCCCCACAGCCGGTCGGCGACCCAGCCGCCGGGGAGCGCAAGCAGGTAGACCAGCGAAGTGTAGAGCCCGTAGACCACCCCCGCCTGCCCCTCCTGCCACCCGAGCCCGGGGTTCGCCCCCGCGACCGCCGCGGTCATGTAGAGGATGAGCAGCGCCCGCATCCCGTAGTAGCTGAAGCGCTCCCACATCTCGGTGAAGAAGAGCGTGGAGAGGCCACGCGGGTGCCCGAAGAAGCTGCCCCCGGCGGGGAGCGCGGGTGAGGATGGTGGAGCGGTGCGGGTCTCCACGGGAGGCCTCACAGTTGGAGGAGTCGGCCGAGCATCCAATCTGACGGGAGGGCGCGCCCCGGGGACAGAGACCGGGGCGGGCGGCGCTCCCCCAGCCCTGGCTTGGAAATCTTGAGGCGCGATCGGGAGCCCTTCATCGTCGCTGCCGGAGTGTGCCCCTGTCATGGACCGTGGATGGAGCAGCCGAGATGCGGACGAGCGGGACGGTCAAGTGGTTCAACGACGCGAAGGGGTTCGGGTTCATCTCCGCGGAGGGGGTGGAGCACGACTGCTTCGTGCATTACTGCGCCGTCCAGGCGGAAGGGTTCAAGACCCTGGCGGAGGGGGAACGGGTGGAGTTCGATTTGGTGGATGGACCCAAAGGCCCGGCCGCGGCCAACGTCGTCCGCCTCGCCTAATCCGACCGTGAGGTCCGAGCGCATGAGCCCCGGGTGGATCCCCCTCCCGGGGCTCGCTCCATTCCGGATGTTACGGTGCAGGAAAGGCTTGCGCCGCCGGCGCCCCGGCCTGCACTTCGCTCACCCCACGCAGCAGGTTGATCAGCCCTCGGCTCCTGCCGAGCACCGCCTTGAACTTGAAGGGCAGGTTGGTGGCCTCGGCCAGGATGAAGATCAGGATGATCCCCACCAGCAGCGCCATCGAGAGCAGCGAGACCACGAGGCGGAGCGCCCGCGTGAGCACGCCCAGCACGCGGTCGGGGTCCAGGTCGAGCCGCAGATAGTCGGCCGCCGGAATCCCGCGCGCCTGCAGCGCCGCCACCCATTCCGTGATCCTCCCCGGGAGGATCCGCACGTACTCGGGTACCCGCTCGTTCAGCCCCGAGAGCGAGTTGGTGATGAGCAGGATGACCAAGAGGAAGACGAGCGCGTCGAGCAGCACCGCCGGCCCGATCGCCGCGGGCGCGGGCACGCCCCGTACGCGCAGCCCGAACATGACCGGCATGGTCACGACCGCCAGGAAGGCGGCGAGCACGAACGGCACCAGGATGGGCCCCGCCAGTTTGAGCCCGGCGATCACGATCACCAGGTTGGCGAGCAGATGGAGGAAGCGTGCCCCCGGCTGGCGGTCGGCGCCGTCGGCCATCATGGCGAGCGCCCTCAGCCGCCGTCGGCCCCGCGGATCAGCGGATCAGCGGCCGGCCGGCCTCAGGAAGGTCCTGCCGTGCCAGCTCGCGCGGGCCGGTCGCTCCCATTCGCCGGCGCGCACCCCGCCGAGACGGGTGAGAGTCGTGTCGAACACCGGGGTGTCGCCGTCGACCTCGCCGGCCTCCACCAGCCGTTTGAAGCCGCCCCGGTCGGCGCGCCGCACCTCGCCGGAGCGGTCGCGCCAGTAGACCCAGCCGTGGCCCACGAGGGAAAGGCCGAGCTGCCGCTCGAGCTCCGCGAGCACGTTCACCATCGCGTCGATCGAGCATCCCGACGGGGGCATGCTCGCCTGATCCACCGCCACCATCAGGAAGCGGTCCTGCTCGAGGTGGCGGGCAGCGGTCAGCGGCGAGCCGTGCGCTTTCCAGCTCTCCAGGAATCCGTCCACGGCGGACAGCAACTCGGTCCGCTCGCGCGCGTCGAGCGTACGCTCGGCCCCGAAGATCCAGAGGCGTGCGTCGTCGGGGAGCGTATCGAAGGGGACGCGCGGCATGATCACCCCGTCGCCCGCTTGGGACCGTCGGAGGGCACCACCGGAACGCTAGCCTCCGCCGTCCCTGGCGAGGTGTACAGCACCTCCCCCGCCTGGCTGGATCTTCGGGCCTGTGGGGGGATCTTGTCGAGCAGCACCGCCATCCAGCGTAGGTCGGGGACGTTCTGGAGCGCGATCTTGATGACCATGGTCAGGGGCACCGAGAGGAGTGCCCCAATCGGCCCCCAGAGCCACCCCCAGAAGAGCAACGAGAGCACGACCACCAGGGTGGAGAGCCCCATGCGGTGTCCCATGATCTGTGGGTCCAGGATGTTGCCGATCGCGGTGTTGATCCCGAAGTAGCCGAGCCCCACCACCAGCGCGGTCACCTCACCGTGCAGGATGAGGGCCAGCACGACGCCGGGGATGGCCGCGATGATCGATCCGATCGTGGGCACGAAGTTCAAGACGAAGGCGATCAGCCCGAGCAGGACTGGAAAGTCCAGGGCGGCCAGCTGGGCCAGCACGGTCACGCTCACACCCGTGGCGAGGCTGATGAGGAACTTGAGCCCCAGGTAGACCTGGATCTCCTTGACGATCTGGGCGATGCGGAGGCGCCCCTGCCGATTCCCCCCCAGAATCGCTTGGAACTTGAAGGGGAACACGGTCGCCTCGGCCAGGATGAAGAACATGATCAGGCCGATGATGAAGGAAACTCCCAAGATCTGAGCGATCGCCTGTACGGCGCTCCCCACCAGCCCGAGCACCCGGGCCGGATCCACCGGGTCGAGCGTCAGGTAGGTGGACGCGGGGATACCGCGCTCGTCCAGCTCCAGCAGCCACCGCCCCCACATTCCCCGGAACAGGCTCAGGTAGCGTGGCAGCTTGAGCCTCAGGTCGCCCAGGGCGCTCGTGCCCATGAGGATCATGAGCCCGAAGACGAGGAGATTAAGCAGGATGGTCGCGCTGATCGCGAGCGGTGCCCACAGTCCGATCCGCCGGAGGCCGAACGTGATCGGCATCGACACGACAGCGAGAAACAGCGCCAGCACAAACGGCACGAGGATCGGGGAGGCCGCCTTGAGGCCGGCCACGATGATCACGAGACAGGCGAGCACCAGCAGCAGGCAGGCTCCTGGGCGCTCATCCATGCGGTCGAAGATCATCCTGCGCCGTCCGTGGCTCAGGGGGCGGCGCCCGAACGGGCGCTGCAAGAAATATACGAAGAAATGAGCGAGCCATCTCCGCCATTCCCCATCCCCGAGAGCGACAAGGCCCTGCTCGGCCAGTGCCGGGTGGAGACATTCCGCTCGGGGGGAAAGGGAGGGCAGCACCAGAACCGGACGGAGAGCGGCGTGCGGCTGCTGCACGAGCCCACCGGCGTGCGGGCGACCGCGCGGAACGAGCGCAGCCAGCACCGGAACAAGGCGATCGCCCTCCGGCGGCTACGCAGGAAGCTCGAGAGAAAAAACGCGCGTGTGGCTCCCCGAGTGCCCACTAAGGTGCCTGCCGCCGACAAGCGGAGGCGGCTCGAGGCCAAGCGGCGCCGGGGCCGCGTCAAGGAGCTCCGGCGGGAGCCCACGCCGGAGGATTGATGGCATCGGTCGGCGTCGCCCGGGCCGTCGTCTTGATGGGACGGCATAGGCCCGCCTATTGTTTGTTTCTGATCCCGCCTCCCCACCAACCGGCTCCGTGGACCGCTCAGACCCGATCCGCATCCTGCTGATCGACGACGATCAGGGGGATTTCCAGATGACGCGCGCCATGGTCGGCCAGATCGAGGGCGCGGCGGTCCTCCCGTTCCGGCGAGCGGCGGCGCGCCCACTCGACCACCGTCGGAATCGCGCCCCGGAAGACCCGCCGATGCGCGATCAGGCTGACGAAGTAGACGAGCCCCGCGGCCAGGTGGATCCAGCCGAGCGCGTCTAGCCACGCCACCGACGTGACCGCCTGGATCAAATAGCCCGTCACGATCATCGGCACGATCACCCACATGGCGCCGAGCCCCGTGCGGCGGCCGGCCGGCACCAGGCAGCGGTAGTGCTTCCAGATGTGGTCGAAGGTGATCAGCCCGATCGCGAAGACGAGCACGGGCGCTGCCAGGATGTGCGCCTTGAGCAGCCACGGCTCGAACGGATGGCCGATCGCGAACTCGTCGGTCGGCACGTAGAAGCGCTCGAGCAGGAAGTACGCGACGCCGGTCACAGCGGTGACCAGCGAGCTCACCATCAGGAGCCACTTCGGGAACGGCTTCACTGGAGCTCCGCCTCCGCGGCCGAGCGCGCGTCGCTGCTCGCTCATTTCGACGCCTCGAAGGGTGCGATCACGCTGTGCAGCGCGAGCAGCCGGCGCGTCGCGCCGGTCACGGCGCCGGACGTGAGCGTCGCGCCGGTCAGGTTGGGCACCGTCCCCTTGAGCGAGAGGTCGCCGTCGAGGACGCGCCCCTGGAAGCGCTCCAGCCACTTCTGCGGCGGCCGGTAGTCCGGCGGCTCCTGGAAGCGGAGCACCTCTATCCGGCGGATGCGGTGATCGGTGCCGACCACCACCATCAGCACCTCGGGCATGGTGCGCACGCGGTGCGCGTCGAAGTAGGCGACCCCGATCGGCCGGCCGGACCGGAGCGCGACGTAGTGCGTGATGATCTCGCTCTCGACGGAGACGCCCTCACCGGCGAGGGCGCGCGCCCGGGCGAGCTGGGCGGCCGTGAGGTAGGCCGTGCGCCGCTCGATCCGCTCGGCGTCCGGGAACGCGAGCGCGAGCGCCTCGTCCTGAGTGAGCGTCTGCGCCGCGAGGGGCGCGGCACCGGCAGCGAGGCCGGCCGCCGTCCAGAGGACGGCGGCCAGGCCGCACGACCGGCCGATCGGAATCCCTCTCAGAACAGCCACCCGAGCGCGACGCTGAGCTGACTGACGCCGGTCTCGGCCTCGTTGGAGTGCTTGTTGTAGTCGACCTTGAGCACCGCCTCCGGGATCGGCTTCCACGCGCCGCCGAGCGTGAGCACGGTGCGCTCGTTCGCGGGATTCACCGCGAAGCCCTCCGGGACCTCCTTCTGCGTGTTCACCGCCTCGTAGCGCAGGTAGGGGATCAACTGGTGCGCGGTCTCCACGCCCCGCAGGACGTCGTACCCCGCCTGCACGTACCACCCCCCCAGCTCCTCACCGATGCTGCTCGCGCCGGTCAGGCCCCTGAGCGCGTTGAGCTCGGCCACGTCATCCACGGTTGCGCCCGCGACCAGAGCCCGCAGGTCGAGTCCCGCGATCTTCTCGTCAAGGTGGAGGTCCCAGATGGTCGTGCGGCCGCCGACCGTCGCGCCGGTTGGCAGCGTCCGGTTCTGTGCGGTCTCGCCGGTGAAGGCCGAGGCACCCACGATCAGCCCGGGCACGCCCACGTAATCGACGCGCCCGACCAGAGCCAGGTCCTCGGAGAGCGCGCCGGAGCCCTTCTGCCGGCCACCCCGCAGCCCGCCGGCGCTGAATCCGCCGTCAGCTCCGGCGAACGAGCTCATCACGTAGGCGCGGTACGCGAACGGACCCGCTCCACCGAACACGCCGATTCCGTTCTCGCGCCAGGTGGTCGGGATGATCACGCTCTCAGTGAGCGGCCGCGAGGTCCCCAGGAAGACCGGCGGCTCGTGCAGCTCGTTGATCAGACCCAACGGCGCCAGGAGGAGCCCGGCGCGGGCGCCGATCGCGTCGCTGAAGCGGTAGTCGAGATAGGCGAACTCGAGGAACACCTCGTCCACGTGCTCGATCTCGATCTCGGTGTTGAGCAGGAGCTTGTCGTTGAACTTGTAGCCCACGTAGAGGATGCCGCGCAGCGCGTCGATCACGTCGCGCGCGCCGGCGGGCGCGTCGTCCTCCCGCTCGGCCGCGTAGTTGTGGTAGACAACCTCGCCGTAGCCGCCGACCGACACCCCCTGCCCCACGCGGTACACTTTGGATGCGGCCGGGCCCAGTCCGATCGCGGTCGTGTCCGCGTCCACCACCTCGGCGCCCAGCTGCTGGCGCTCGAGCTCGCGGGTGAGCGCCTCGAGCTGGTGCTCCAGCGCCGCGAGCCGCGCCGAGTCGCTCCGCTCCTGTGCGGAAGCGGAGATGGGAGCGGACAGAGGGATAACCAGGGCCGCTGCGAGCGCGGCGGCTCGGATCGTCGCATGAAGACGCATCTATTCGCTTCCCCTCGGTTCTATGAGCAGGATCGGCCGCGCGCGGGAGCCGCGGCAGTGAACGAGGGGTCCAGCCACCGCTCCATCGTGGCGTTCCAGCAGGGCACCAACGCGCCGTCGCGCTCTACCAGGAAGAGCGCGCCGACCGGACCCGCCGCCTCCCCGAGCGCCTCGACCCACGCGAGTCCGGCTGCGGGGCCCATCACGTACAGCGCACTCGATAGGACGTCCGCGACCAGTGGATCGGGGCCGACCACGGTCACGCTCCCCCACACCGGCGCCGGCCGACCGGTGCGCGCGTCGATCAGATGGGCGATCGGCTCGCCATCGACCGCGGCCGCGCGCTCGGAGTTGCCGCTGGTCGCGACCGAGACCTCCGTGAGCAGCAGCGTCGCCACCGGCTCGCGGCGGCGGGCCGGATGCGCCACGCGGATCCGCCAGGGACCGCCGGTCACGCCGTCCCGGCCGAGCGCGAGCAGCTGCCCCCCCAGGTCGAGCAGGGCCGAGCGCACCCCGCGCGCGCGCAGGCTGTCGCGCGCCGAGCGGAGCGCGGCGCCTTTGCCGAACGCGCCCGTGTCGATCCACGCCGCGGGATGGAGCCGGGTGAGCGCTCCGCGCTCCGCGTCCACGCGGAAGGCGTGCGCCCCCACTGCCGCGCGCGCCGCGGCGAGCCCGGCCGAATCCGGGCGCGCCCCGCCGCGCCTGAGCCCCCAGGCGTCGATCAGTGGCCCGATGGTCGGGTCGAAGGCCCGGCCGGTGTGCGCCGCCCAGCGCTCCGCCTCGCCGAGCAGCGCGATCAGCTTCGCGTCCGTGCGGGTCGGCGTGCCCACCTGGGCGCGGTTCAGCGCGCTCATCGGGCTCCCCGGATTCCAGGTGGTGAGGAGCGCGTCCATCTGCTCGATTTCCCGGAGCGCCGCTTCGGCCGCGGCGAGGGCTTCGGAGCGGTCCGCCCCCGCCACCTCGACCCGCAGTTCCGTGCCCATCACCACGCCGAAGCGCTCGACGCGCACCTGGCCGGCGAGCGGCAAGGGGACCGCGAGCAGAAGCCCAAGCGGGAGCACGTATCGCAAATGATTATCGTTATGAGATTGAGAGTAGTTCTCAGCGGTCGCTAACAGTAGGAGCTCTCCCCGGGCAGGCAAGAGGCTCGAACAACAACAACGGGTCAGGTCAGGACGCCAGCTGCGCGCCGCCGGCAGATCGCCGGCACGAACTTTAAGTTCGTGGACCAGTTTTATGGGCCGCCATGGACACGCCCCGACCCGTCCGGCGGTTCCGCCCGGCAGTGCGTGCTCCGCGCTCTCCTCCTCGCCGATATGGGAACGGCGGCGGGAGGGGTGATGGGCCCCCACGCTGCTGCACGCTCAGGAGCAGCACCTCCCCTTGACCGTGCATCCCCTCCGCCCCGCCCCGGCGATCCCCCGGTCACCGTCGTGGCTGGCCCGCAGTACGAGGCCGGAGCGTTCCTCCGGCGGCTCCTCGGCCACCACTACCGCGACGTCTGGACGACGTCCATCCGCGTCCCGGTGCTCGATCCGGGGAGCTATCGCGGCGGGCTCCGCCCGGTCCGCGCGGGGGCGGCTTCCAGACGCCGAGCCTCCATCTCTCGGGCACTCTGGAGCTGAGCGACGGGCTGATCGACACACTCTTCCACGGCGGGCGACGGACGCTGCGGGGGTGGGCGTTCCACCGGCTCGCCGGGGACGCGGCGGTCTACGGATCGGCCGAGTGGCGCGTCCCGATCGGCCGGCTCAGCCTGCTCACGCGCGGCGACGTCGGTGTGTTCGCGCTCCACCACGTCGGCCAGGCCCGGCGAGGAGCGAAAGCTCTACCTCACCTTCGATCTGCCGTTTTGAGTGGGGGACGGAGGGCGGGCGACCTCTTCAGGGGAGGTGCGCGTTCCCCTCCGCGAGTCGCAGGGCGGAGCTTTCCGGCATGGCGTCGAACCACGCGACGAACCGGCGCGTCTCCGGCGCATCGTACAGCGACAGATTCTGCGCCCAGCGGAAGCCGACGGGCTGATACCACAGCTCCGCCACCACCTCGAGCTCGCCGGTCGCGCCGCCGGCGTCGACCATGAAGCGCACCCGGTCCGCACCTCCCACGAAGTCGGCGTCCGTCTCCGCCTCTCCGCGCACGGCCACGTCCGGCCCCCCGGCGTCCCGGTCGAAGCCGCGCGGAAGCAGGCGGTTGTCCTTGAGGTACGTGACCGCTCTCAGGAGCCCCGTGGTCGGCCCGCCCGAGTGGTGCTCCATCACGGACTCGTAGACCTAAATCTGGCCGGCCTCCCGGATCACGTCATGGTGTGGCTGCCACCGGTCGGCCGCGAGGTCCTTGTCGTTCCCCGCGATCGAGCCGGCCGGCCGGACCGCGCCCGACTCGAACACCATGCGGTCGGCGGCATCGCGCACGCGCAGCCACGCCCGGCGCGACGGATACGCGGGCGGAAGCTTGTGCCCGGCCAGATTCGAGACGCGCACGTCGAGGGCGATCGCCTCGCCCTCACCCCTCGGATTCTCCACGCTCACGCGTGCGGTGGCCGTGAGCAGGTGGCGAGCGCGTCCTGCGCGGCAGCCGGCCGGGCGCACCCGGCCAGCAGCGCCAGCGTCAGGGCGCGCCCCACCTCAGAGCTCGGACGCGACACGATGATCCGGCTCAGCGGATCGTGACGTAGCGCTCCAGCCGCGCGACCTCGGCCTCGTCGACGTACTTCCCGATCTCGCGGCGGAAGCGCTCCATCGAGTCGTACGGGCGGTACTCCTCGAATTCCTCCGCGAGGTTGGGGCCCACGCGCGGAATCAGCAGGATCTCCTCCTCGCTCGCGCTGTTGAGGTCGAGCGGCATCCACACGCGCGTGAACAGCTGATCGCGCTCCTGCTCGGTCAGGCGCGCCGGCAGCGCCGCGTTCACGGCCACCATGTCGGCGTATGGCCGCCCCGCCACCAGCGCGGCGGCCGAGGCGGAATCGAGCGCCGGCACGGTGGCGAGCTCTCCGGCGGACGCGCGGTTTGGGTCGAGGAAGCCCTCGGTGGCGACGGGAGCGGCCTCGGGGGTCGTCTCGGGAGCGGCTTCGGGCGCTTCCTCGGCTCCGCCGCACGCCGCCAGGACCAGCATCATGCCCAGGCTCAAGATCTTCGACGCCTGCTTCATCGCTCCTCCTTCTCCGCGCTGACCGCCTCGCGCCGCGCCGGACGGCGCAGGGCGGGATGGTCGTACCCGACGATGAGCCCCAGCAGCCCGAGCTGCACGAAGGCGCCCGGGGCCAGCAGCGGGGTCGCGCCCCGCATCGCCATCCAGATCAGCGCGAGGCCGGCCGCGTCCGGGCTCAGTTCCCGCTCGAAACTACGGTTCTCGTCGAAGTGGAACCAGACCCCGAGCGCTCCCATCACCACGAGCAGCGCCATGGTGAGGCGGAGCGCCTGGACGCTTCCCCGCGAAGGACGGCGGGCCACGGCGAGCGCGCTGCCCAGCGCGAGCCCCAGCGCCACGAGCGGGACGGCCTGCCAAACGGACGCGTAGTGCTCGAGCAGGGTGAGCTCGGCCAGCAGCCCGATCAGCCCCAGCAGGACCAGCCCCAACAGCAGTATGCGCACGCAGTCGCGGTGGCTGAGCGATGGACGAGCGGGTCGACGGTACCGGCAATCAGCACCCCTGCAGGGAGCGGAGGTGCCGGCGTGCCCGCGCGCGAGTCCGGCACCGGCCACGGATACTAAAGTTGAAGCCGCCGCGGGATCGACCAGGGCACGGAGCACGCCGATGAGAACGGCGGCCAGCTACAAGGGGCATCCGATCCACGCCATGCTGGTGCCCTTCCCCCTCGCGTTCCTCCTGAGAGCGCAGGCGTTCGACGTCGCCGGAGTTGCGCTCGGGCGACCTCCCCTCTGGACTACCGGCAGGCATCTCTCGCTCGCCGGGATCGCGACCGCGCTGCTCGCGGCCGCCTCCAGCGCGGTGGACTACGTGCGGAGCGCGCCGCCCGAAAGCTCGAGCAAGCAGCGGGCGACCCGGCACGCGCTGGCCAACGTGGGCGCGACGGTGCTGTTCGCGGCCACTTGGCTGCTGCGCGATCCGGGCGCTGCTCCGGGGACCGTCGTGCTCGCGCTCGAGGGGGCCGGCGCCGTGCTGGTCATGATGGGCGCATGGATGGGTGGCACGCTCGTCATCCGCAACCAGATCGGCGTGGACCACCGCTACGCGACTGCCGGCGAGTGGAAGCACGAGCGGCTCTCCGGGACGGCCGGCGCACCCGTGACCGTGGCGGGACGAGCTGGAGCGCGACCAGATCAAGCTGGTCAAGATCGACGGGAGGCGGAGCGCGGTCGCGCGCACCGAGCACAGCTGGGCCGCGTTCGAGGATCGATGCACCCACCGCGACGCCTCGGTGGCGGACAGAGTGCTCATCTGCGGGACCGTGCAGTGCCCCTGGCACGGCGCGCAGTTCGACGTCAGGAGCGGCCAGGTGAAACGGGGCCTGTCAGCGATCCGATCGAGAGCTACGCCGTGGAAGAGGTGGACGGCGAGGTACGCGTGTGGCTGTAGGGTCCGGTCGGCCCCGCTCCGGCCTCCACCCCCGAGCGCTCAGCCGTCGAGCGCTCAGCCCTCGGGGGGCGGCGCGACGTACTCGTTGTCGCTCAGCTTGAGACGCTCCGCACGCGTGAGCCGCCGGACCTCCTGAGGCTCCGCGGGAGGGTTCGCCTTGCGGACCAGCTCAAACTGCGCACGCCGCCTCTCCGCGGAAGCCTTTCGCTCTTCGGCCAGCTCTTCAGGGGTCACCGGTACTCTCCGTCGCGGTTCCGGCGCGCGGCGGTCAATCGCCACCGCGGGATCGTGCGCGCTATGTTCGTGGGGCTCGTCGAGATCGCTCTCGCGAGGACGGGCCAAACTTAGCGGCACCGAGGGAAAATTGGCACTCCTCCACTCCGCCGAACGGACCCGGCCCCATCGGTCCGCCCGCGGCCCCGACCCCTCCCGGCGCGCGCAGGTCGACCTCGCGAACGTGCGCGCCGAGGCCGGGCACCTGATCCGCGAGCACCGGAAGAGCCTGACCCTGGGGCTCGGCCTGATGGTCGTGAACCGGCTGGCCGGCCTCGTCCTGCCCGCCCTCCCCAAGTACCTGATCGACGACATGATCGGCGGTGGGCGCCCGGAACTCCTCCTGCCGCTGGTGCTGGTCGCGGCCACGGCGTCGCTGATCCAGGCAGGGACCTCGTTCGGACTCTCCCAGGTGGTAAGCGTGGCAGCCCAGGGGGCGATCGCCAAGATGCGGCGGCAGGTGCAGGCGCACGTGCTCCGGCTGCCCGTGGGCTACTTCGACTCCACCAAGACCGGCGTCCTGATCTCGCGCATCATGACCGACCCGGAGGGGATCCGGAACCTGGTCGGCACAGGGCTCGTGCAGCTGATCGGCGGCCTGCTCACCGCCGTGATCGCATTCGTGGTGCTGCTCTCGCTCAACGCGCGGCTCACCCTGGCGACAGTGGCGCTGCTGCTCGTGTTCGCCGCGTCCATGTCGATCGCGTTCAAGAGGCTCCGTCCCATCTTCCGGAGGCGGAGCGAGATCAACGCCGAGGTGACGGGGCGGCTCAACGAGACGCTCGGCGGGGTGCGGCTGGTCAAGACATACGTGGCCGAGGAGCGCGAGGAAGCGGTCTTCGGGGAGGGCGTGGAGCGGCTCTTCCGCAACATCGCCTCCACCATCACGGGCACGTCCGCGGTGGGCGCAATCTCGACCGTGATCGTGGGCGGGATCGGGGTGATGATCCTGGCGCTCGGCGGCCGCGCCATCCTGGCCGGCACCATGACGACGGGCGAGCTGTTCAGCTACGTGCTCTACGTGGGCGTGATGGTCTCCCCGCTCATCCAGATCTCCAACATCGGGACCCAGATCACCGAGGCGTTCGCCGGGCTCGACCGCATCCACGAGCTCCGGCGCGTGCACACCGAGGACGAGGATGACGCGCGCCGTCGCCCGATCGGCGACGTGCGGGGCGAGGTCGTGTTCGAGGACGTCTGGTTCCAGTACAAACCGGACACCCCCGTGCTCAAGGGGATCTCCTTCCAGGCCCCGGCCGGCACCACCACCGCGCTGGTGGGGCCGTCGGGCTCGGGGAAGAGCACGCTGATTGGGCTCGTGATGGCGTTCTACCGCCCGCTCCGGGGGCGCGTGCTAGTGGACGGTCAGGACCTGACCGGGGTCCGGCTCCGCGACTACCGCACGTACCTGGGCGTCGTGATGCAGGACAACTTCCTGTTCGACGGGACCATCCGGGAGAACATCGCGTTCTCGCACCCGACCGCGACCGACGAGGAGATCCGGCGGGCGGCCAGGATCGCGCACTGCGACGAGTTCGTCAAGCGCTTTGAGCAGCAGTACGACACAGTGGTGGGCGAGCGCGGGGTGAAGCTCTCCGGCGGGCAGCGGCAGCGGGTGGGGATCGCGCGCGCGATCCTCGCCAACCCGCGCGTGCTCATCCTGGACGAGGCCACCTCCAGCCTCGACAGCGAGGCCGAGGCGCTCATCCAGGACGGGCTCAGGGCGCTTCGCCGGGGGCGCACCACGTTCGTGATCGCGCACCGGCTCTCCACCATCCGGAGCGCGGACCAGATCCTGGTGCTCGACGACGGGGAGATCGCCGAGCGCGGCACGCACGCGCAGCTGATGGCGCTGCACGGGCTCTACCGGCGGCTCTACGAGAAGCAGCACGGGCTCATGCAGGATCTCTACATGAACCCAGGGGAGGAGCCCTTGGCCGAAACGGGGAGACAGATCTAGTACTACTGTGTCGAAGCCTCAGCTCTCCGTCAGCCAGCCCAGGCGCACACCCCCGACCAGCGCTCCCAGCCGCGCTTCGGGCCACCCCACGATGCACCACATCAGAGAGAAGAGGGCGACGCCGATCGCGGCCTGGACCCAGCCGGCGCGGCCGAGCACGGCGCCCAGCGCGACCGCGACGAAGCCGCGCGCCAGGAGGAGCCAGACCACGCCGACCGCGCGCATGCCGGCCTCGCCCACCGCGATCCTGCCGTTAAAAAGGCTGTCCAGGTAGACACCTCCGGGAGGTGCCGCGAGCCGCCACGGCACCGCGAAGCCCACCAGGTGGACGATTCCATGCAGCGCCATCACCACCGCGATCGCGATCCGCATCGTGCCTCCTCCCCGCGTTTGTCGGTCAGGCGCGAATCAGGCGTCCCCGCTGAAGGTGCTCGCGCTCAATGCGGCCGCACATCAGGTCGCAGAGCGCGAACACGTCCTCGTCGGCGAGCCGGTAGCGCACGTAAAGACCCTCCCGTTGCCGCTCGACGAAGCCGAGCCCGTAGAGCACCCGCAAGTGCTTCGAGACGTTCGCCTGGCTGAGGCCGGTGCCGTCCACGAGCTCGCCAACTGTGCGCGCGCCGTCCATGAGCACGGCCAGGATGCGCAGCCGGGCGGGCTCGC
>CAUZJY010000015.1:0-25969 GCA_963580305.1 Gemmatimonadales bacterium UBA6960 | reverse complement strand
GCGCATGGATTTCCACTACAGGGAGAATTGCGTATGCGCAGCCACATCCTGCTGGTGCTCGTCCTGCTCGCGGTCTGCTTCGCGGGCGTACGCCGTCCCGCGGCCGCGCAGGCCGAGTTCGGCGGCCTGGGGGGCGTGACGTTCGCGGATATCACCGGCGACGATGCCCAGGAGGACCTCGACCGGACCGTGGGCTTCCTCGCCGGCGCGTTCGGCCGATTCCAGCTCGGGCAGATCATCGCATTCCAGCCCGAAGCGCAGTTCGTGCGCAAGGGCGCCGAGGGAGACTTCGCCGGGGGCGAGGCGGCCGTGAAGCTCGCCTACATCGACATCCCGCTCTTCCTGTCCTTCGGCCTGCCATCCATGACCGCCTTCCACGTGCTCTTGGGGCCAACCTTCTCCTTCGAGGTGGGGTGCACGGTGGACATCGACACGGCCCTGGGGGACTGCGATGGCGACTGCGACGATGAGGACGAATTCGACGACGAGCGCAAGTCGTTCGTCGCGGGGGCCACGGTTGGGGTGGGGCTCGACCTGCCGCTGGGCGGTCTCAATGCGTTCCTCGACGGCTGCTTCAACATCGATCTCGAGTCGTTCGCCGAGGCCGAAGACACCGACATCAAGAACCAGGTCTTCCAGATCGTCGCCGGCCTGCGCTTCCCGCTGGGAGGCTGACGCTGTTGGTGCCGCCTTGCCACCGCAGGTAAGTTCTCTTGCCGCCGGCCCTCCGGCCGGCTCGGAACGAACCCGTAACGGCGAGGCGAAACGTGGGCAGGGGCGACAAGCGCACCGAGAAGGGCAAGCGCTTCAAGGGCAGCTACGGCAACAGCCGTCCCAAGAGCGCGAAGAAGAAGGCGACGTCGGCCAGGAAGAAGTGAGCGCTCGAGGCTGGTGGACGACCCTTCGCTGAGAGCGCTGCTCGCCAAGGCCGAGCACGAGCGAACCGGCGCACGCCGCGCCGGCGCGCGGGCAATCTGGGCCCTCGCTGGAGCGATGCTGACCGCGCTGGTCTGGTATCTCGCGGTTCCCATCGGCGGCGCGGTGTCGCACGGCTTCGCCCGGACGCTCGCCCTCGCCCTCGCCCTCGCGGCCGCGTTCGGCGTGATCGCGCTCTACTGCTGGATCCGAGTGGTGCAGCACGGCGTGAACTGGGCACGGACGAAATCGTGAAGGTCGTTCTGCTCTCCGACTGGTTCCTTCCGCGGTTGGGGGGGATGGAGCTCCAGCTGCGCGATCTCGCCGGCGAGTTGGCGGCGCGTGGCCATCGCGTCGAGGTGGTCACGACGACGCCGGCCGATCCGCGCGCGCAGGGCGCTCTTCAGACCGCGGCGATGGCGGTCCCGGCGGGGATCGGCCTCCACCGGCTCGACGTGCCTGTGGCGCCCGGGCTCGGTGTCACCCTCTCGCCCCGAGCGGGTGGGGTGGTGCGCGAGCTGTTGGATCGGCTCGATCCCGACGTCGTGCACGTGCACGCGAGCATCGGGTCGACCGCGGCGCTCGCGGGGGGGTGGGCGGCGGACGCGCTCGAGCTGCCGACCGTGGTTACCTTCCACTCGGTGCTCGGCCGGTACCGGCACGTGCTGCGCGCGTTCGATCTCGCGTTCGGCTGGACGCGCTGGCCGCACGTGCTGTCCGCGGTCTCGCAGGTCGTCGCGCGCGAGATCGGGTGGGTCGCGCCCGGCCGGCGGGTGCAGCTGCTCCAGAACGGCGTCCATCGCAGCGACTGGCTGGTGGATCCGGTGCCGGGGCGCCCCGGCGTGCTGCGCCTGGTTTCCGTGCTCCGTCTCCAGCCGAGGAAGCGGGGGCGCGCCCTGCTGCGGGTGGTGGCGGACGCGTCGGCAAGGCTGGCGGGCCAGTGCCGCGTGACGCTGACCATCATCGGCGACGGGCCCGAGCGGGCCCGGCTCGAGCGCGAGGCGGAGCGGCTCGGGATCGCGCACCGGGTCGACTTCACTGGTTACCTGCCCCGTCGGGCCATCCGCGAACGGTTCGCCTGCGCGGACGTGTTCGTGCTGGTGAGCGTGCTCGAGTCGTTCGGGATCGCCGCGCTCGAGGCCCGGGCCGCGGGCTTGCCCGTGGTCGCGCGTGGCGATACGGGGATGGCGGAGCTGCTCACGCAGGGGAGGGAGGCGCTCCTGGCCGCCTCCGACGCCGGGGTGGTGGAGAACCTCGTCCGGTTGGGAACGGACCCGCACCTGCGCGAGCGGATCGCCCGCCACAATCGCACGACGGCTCCGGCGGTGAGCTGGACGCGCACGGTGGCGCGCCACCTGGAGCTCTACGAGTGCGCGCGCAGCGGTGGGTCGGCGGGAGCGATCGCCGCGGCCTGAGCCCGCTTCTGCGCGAGCAGCACCACCACCCATCCCGTCCCCGCCATCGGGATCAGATAGGCCACGTGCTGGAGGACCGCGAGGCCGAGCGCGGTCTCTGGGCTCACCCCGAGCGCGGTGTATGCCAGGTATGCGCTTCCCTCGTAGACCCCGACGTTGCCGGGGGACACCGAGATGATGGTCGCGAGGCTCACGGCGGCCAGTACGGCGAGCGCGCTCCAGAGCGGCAGCTCCACCCCGAGTGCCGCTTGGACGGCGAGAATCCCGCCCATCTCGGCGCCCTTCATCGTGAGGCCGATCGCCAGCCCGCCCGCGAGCACGGCGGGCTGGCGCGCTCTCTCGAGCCCGGCCACCCAGTCCGTCACGAAGCTGGCCGCTCGGGCGAGCACCGGCCGCTCGGAGGCCGGCAGCCGCACGCGCCCGTGCGACCAGGCGGCGGCCATCACGACTACGAGCAGGAGGGCCACCACGGTGGCCAGCACGGCCAGCCCGCTGCGGAGCGCCGGCGGCAGCGGCGTGACCGCGGCGAGTGCGCAGAGCACGCTGAGCTTGGCCATCCCTTCGGCGAGCTGATCGAGGGCGATCACCGAGAGCGCGGTGGCGTGCCCCACGCGTGCGCGCGTGGCGAGGAGGTGGAGCCCGGTCGCCTGGCCGACCAACATCGGGACCGAGTTCACCATCATCGCCATCACCGCGGTGACGCCGAACATGGCGCGGAAGCCCATCGCGCTGCCGCGCAGGGCGGCGCGGGGCAGGAAGAGGCACCACTGCGCCGCCCACAGCAGCGGGATCGTGCCGTTCGCGAGCAACGCCGCGAGCAGCCACGCCGGCTCCGCGCGGACGAGCAGCGCGGCCACGCGGGCCACGTCCACTCCGCGGAAGCTCACCACCAGCAGCGCGGTCGCGCCGAGCGCCAGCAGGATCACGCGGAGCCTTGCGCTCACGCGCAGTCTCGCGCTCACGCGACGAGCTCGCCCATCGTCCCGAAGCGTGCTCCCCGCCCTCTGAACAGCCGAATCACCTCGCGCAGCGCGTCCAGCGCGCGCGCTCCGGTGCCGAGGCGGCAATGCCAGGGGATCGGCGCGGCCCGGAGGTCCACCAGATCCCACGGATGGACGAACAGCACGGCCGGGCGCGGGAGCCTCGCGAGCCAGGGATCGCGCAATGGAGCAGGGAGGCGGAGCGCCGAGGACGTGGTCGATGCGCGGACGCGCAGGATGCCGCACGACGCCTCGCCCGCGCGGCGTGCGGCAAGCACGCGGTGGCTGATCCGGTGCGCGCCCTCGGAGGAATCGATCCGGTAGCCGGCCTCGACCAGCAGCGGCAGGAAGCGCTCGGGAAAGTCGAGGTACGGGGCACGGAAGGCGGTGGTGGGCGCGATCCTGCGCAGCGCCTCGGAGGCCCGCGCCAGCTCGTCGCGCGCGGCGCTGGCCTCCATCGTGCCGAAGCGCTCGTGCGTGTCGCCGTGGCAGCCCAACTCGTGCCCCGCGGCGACCGCGGCGCGCAGCTCCCACGAGTAGCGCTCCGCGGCCTCTCCGGTGGTGAATAGTGTCGCCGGCACCCGCTCCTCGGCGAACAGGTCGAGCAGCCGGGGGAGCCCCTCCTCGAGACCGCGCCAGCCTCCCAGGTAGGGGAGGCAGTCCGGCTCGACATCCACGGTGAGGAGGACGTCGGGAGCGCGCCGGGGCGGGGCGTCCACGGGGCTCACGGGCTCCCGGGCCGGCCGGTGCCGGTTCCTGCGGATGAGTCCGCCTCCGCCAGACGCCAGCGGTAGAGCGCCGTCTGGACGAGCACGTTCGCGAGCAGGAACGCCGCGACCGTCGCCTTCAGGGCAACCTCGCCACGATCACCGTGCGCGCCAGCAGGTTGTGCTGGGTTCCGCGACGCGAAAACTCGAAGTGGTCCACGAACTCATATCCGCCCTCCAGGCTCAGCTCACACCAGCTCGCGCGCTCCGGGAGCAGCGTCCAGCCGACCCGAGCGCGCCAGCGCACCTCCTTGGGCCGGATCCCCAGGCGCGCGAAATAGTACGGGGTGCCGCTGATCGCTGTGTACGGGTCGGCGCTCCGCCGCTCGATCGACCCCTCGAAGGAGAACGAGTGGCGGGGGGTGGCCTCCCAGTCCAGGCCGACCGCGGCGCCGTTGGCGTTGGGCCCCAGCTCGCTCCCGATCAGGCGGCGCTCCAGGGTGAGCCCGCTCGTGAAGTCCACGTGCTCGTAGATCCGCAGGCTGGTGTGCTGTGCCTCGAGGCGGAGTGCGAGCGTCCCGGCCGCGTCCACCCGCGCGACCCGCGCGCCCACCGTCCACGAGCCGTCCTCCCAGATCATGCTCTGGAAACGGTCGATGTCGATGTCGTCGATCGCGAGCTCGATCCAGAGCTCGAGCCCGCGCGCCTCCGGGATGCGCAGGCGCGCGTCCACGGCCGCCACCTTGTTCGACAACAGCAACTCCAGCTCCGCACCCTTGAGCAGGTCGGGGAAGAAGAGATAGTCGAGGATCCGCTCGACGACGCTCTGCTCCGGAGCGCCCTCGCCGCCCGACTGCACGAGGAACTGGGCGCCTATCTCGAGCCGGCGGTGGGGGAGGAAGGAGGCGCGCGCCCCGAAGAGCTGCGAGTGCGCGAAGCGCTGTGCTTCGACCCCCATGTCGGAGAGGAAGAGCTGGAACCGTGCGGGTCCGAGCAGCGGAAACCCGACGGGGTGCTCGTTGGCGATCGAGACGAGCAGGTGCGAGCCGGGATTGGCGGAGAGCACGAGCCCGCCCCGGGGTCCCTGCCCCCACACGACGTGCGCGCGCCCCACCGTGAGCGCGGCGTTGCCCACGACGAGGCGCGCGTTCCCGCTCTGGACCCTCACCGTCGTTTCGGAGCCCCCCTCCAGGGGGAGGGAGAGCTGTGCCCGCGTACGCACCGCGCCCGCCAGGTGGCTGCCCAGCGCTCCCCCCAGCTCGATCTCCGCCCCGACGGTGGTGCCCGTCCCCACGGGTCGTCCGAGGTCGTAAGCGAGCATGGGGTTGATCCGCGCGGCGGTCGAGCCGAGGACGTTCGAGGGGACGACGCGGTCCGGGCTGTCGGTCCAGGTCGCATCCAGCCTGGCCTCGCCGACGAGCCCACCCGCGGGCAGCGCGGCGTCCTCGGTGTGCGCCACCCCCAGCGCCTCGAGCTCCGGCGCCAGCCGCGCGCGTAGCCGGGCGAGAGCACGGTCCGCGGTTGCGGCAAGCGAGGCATCCGCCGGTGAATCGGGGACGAGGCGCGCGCGCCCACGGAGCGCCTGGGCGGTGAGCCGCGCGGCCTGCGCGCGCGAGTAGGGGCGCTGGCCGACCAGCATGGTGTCGATCAATCCCCAGGCGCCGAGCCGCTCGAGCTCACGATGCACCGCGTCCAGCGGCTGGAGCTGCGCGCTCGCCTGTGCCCGGAGCCCGGGAGCCGCCGCGAGCGCTCCCGCCAGCAGCAGAAGCACGGCTGCGACCGGCATGGGCCTTGTTGAGGGGGCTCCTGGCGCGCCCCGCGCCCGGCCGGGGCGGACCCGTGTCGGTTGAGCCGATCGCACGAGGGACAGAGATTGCGGCATGATCCGGACCATGATATACGCGCTCGCGGCTCTCCGCTGGGTCGGGCCCCTGGGGGCCCAGATGGTTCTCGGGGGTGCCACCCCCCCGGCGGGCGTCGACGCGTTCGCCCGCGTGGACTCACTCTATATATCCTTCGATCCGTGCGCGTCGCTGGAGGCGGCCGAGGCGCTCGCCACGGCCGATTCCGGCGACGTGGGCGCCGCCTGGCGGGCGGCGCGCGCGGCGGTCGCGCTCGGCATGCTCGCGGAGGAGGAGGCGCAGCAGAACGCGTGGTATCTGCGCGGGGAGGTGCACGCCGCGCGCGCGGTGGCTGCCGACTCGCTCTCGCTGGATGCGCTCTTCTGGTTTACCGCGGCCAAGGGGCAGCTCGCGGTCCAGGCAAGCGTCCGCGACGCCGCCCGGCTGGGACAGGAGGTGTGGCGGCTCGCGCACCGGATGCTCGCGATCGATCCGGACCACGCGGGCGCGCACAACGTGCTGGGCAGGCTCCAGTACGAGGTGATGACGCTCTCGCGCATCGAGCGCTTCCTCGCCCGCATGATCCTGGGGAGCAACGAGGCGCTCCGCAGCTCGAGCTGGGAGGGCGCCGAGCGCCATCAACTGCGTGCCGTCGCGCTCGATCCGGAGCAGATCCTCTACCGCTACGACCTGGCGCGCATCCATATGCGGCGCGGCCGCCCGCGCGAGGCGGAAGCGGAGCTGGGCACCGCGCTCGCGCTCCCCGCGCGCACCCCCCCCGACTTCCGCATCCACACGGATGCGCGGCGCCAGCTCGCGCGCCTCGAGGCACGCCGATGAGCGCGAAAGAGGCGGGTACAGGGGCGAGTCCAGCAGCGGCCGGGACGCTCGACGTCCAGGCCGAGGGGGCCCAGATGCACGTGCGCGTGGCTGGTCCGGAGGACGCCCCGGGTCTCGTGCTCCTGCACGGCGGTATGTGGGACGACCACGTCGACCGGTGGGCCAAGCGCTGGCGCGTCATCGTCCCCGATTTCCGCGGGCACGGACGGAGCGAAGTCGGAGACGGGCAGTACACGATCGACTTCTTCGTGGACGACCTGCTTGCGGTGCTGGACGCCGCTGCCGACGGGCCGGTGGTGGCCTGCGGGCTGTCGATGGGGGGCTACGTGCTGCTGCGTGCCCTCGAGCGCGAGCCGGCGCGCTTTCGAGAGCTGATCGATCCTCGTGGACACGCGGAGCAGCGCGGACAACGACGCCGGGAAGCTCAAGCGGGTCGAGGCGATGCGGACCCTCCGCGAGCGCGGCGCCGCCGGTTACGCGGAGGCCTTCGTGCAGGGCGCCCTCGGCAAGACCACGCTCGAGGAGCGCCCGCAGATCGTCGAGGCGGTGAAGGAGATGGCGGCCGGCAATGACCCGAGGGAGCTGATCGGGGCCTTGCTGGCCATGGCGGCGCGCACCGACACCACCGGAATCCTCGAGCAGATCGATCTGCCGACGCTCGTTGTCGTGGGCGCCGCGGACACCCTCACGCCACTCGATCTGGCGCGCGAGCTGGACGCACGGATCGAGGGCTCCCGGCTCGTCATGATCCCTGCGGCCGGCCACCTCCCCCCCTTGGAGACGCCGGAGGAGTTCGGCGCCGCGGTCGAGACCCTCCTGGAGGGGCTCGCCGCCCCCTCCTGAGCCCCCCGCCTTGCTGCCCCTCTCGGGGCGCCGCGAGATTCCCGCTCAGCGACGAACCTTGCCCGCCCTCTCGGTCCATGGGACAAGGGTGGGATCATCCGAGAGAGATCGATGGCCACACAGATCGCCCGCACCGACGTTTTCGTGGAGGAAGTCGAGCGGCACAGCGCAGCCAACTACCTCCCTCTGGACGTCGTCATCGAGCGCGCCGACGGGGTGTGGATGTGGGACGTGGAGGGTCGCCGTTACCTCGACATGCTCTCCGCCTACTCCGCCCTCAACCAGGGGCATCGCCATCCCGCCATCGTCGCGGCCGCCAAGGCCCAGCTGGATCGGGTGACGCTCACCTCGCGTGCCTTCCACAACGACCAGATGGGACCGTTCCTGCGGGAGCTGTGCGAGGCGACCGGCTTCGAGCGCGCCCTCCCCATGAACACGGGGGCGGAGGCGGTCGAGACCGCGATCAAGATGATCCGGAAGTGGGGCTACGAGGTGAAGGGGGTGCCCGACGGCAAGGCCGAGATCATCGTCTGCGAGAACAACTTCCACGGCCGCACCACGACCGTGGTCGGCTTCAGCTCCGAGCTCCAATACCGGGCGGGCTTCGGCCCCTTCGCGCCCGGCTTCCGCACGATCCCCTACGGGGACACGGACGCGCTCGCGTCCGCGATCACCGACGACACGGTCGGCTTCCTGTTCGAGCCGATCCAGGGAGAGGGGGGCGTTGTGGTGCCGCCCGACGGCTTCCTGGCGCGCGCCCGCCAGATCTGCGACCAGGCGGACGTTGCCATGATGGCCGACGAGATCCAGACCGGGCTCGGCCGCACCGGCCGGCTGTTCGGCTGCGACTGGGAGAACGTGCGCCCGGACGTGCTGATCGTGGGCAAGGCGCTGGGCGGGGGGATCTATCCGGTCTCCGCGGCCCTGGCGGACGCGGAGTTCATGGACGTCTTCCGGCCGGGAGACCACGGATCCACCTGCGGCGGCAACCCGCTCGCCGCGGCGATCGGGCGCGCCTCGCTGGCGGTCATCCTGGACGAGGAACTGGCCGACCGCGCGGATGAGCTGGGCAGCTGGTTCATGTCCGAGCTGGCGAGCATCGACTCGCCGCACGTGGCCGAGGTACGCGGGCGCGGCCTGTTGATCGGCGTCGAGATCAAGCCGTCGTCGGGGACGGCGCGCCCCCTCTGCGAGACGCTCAAGGAGCGGGGGATCCTGGCCAAAGAGACGCACGGTCAGGTGATCCGCTTCGCGCCCCCGCTCGTTATCGACCGGGAGACTCTGGCCGAGGCGCTGGAGGACATCCGCGACGTGCTGACCGGGTAGCTGCCAGCGTGTTCACCAAGCTCCAGCGTTGGTTCGTCGCCGGGCTGTTCCTGATCGCCCCGACCTACATCACAGTCGTGGTGATTCTCTGGCTCTTCAATCACCTAGACGCGCCGCTGCGCTCGATCGTCGTGGACTTCTTCCCGCCGCCGGTGCTTCCCGGGATCGAGGTGCTCGCGACCTTCATCCTGATCATGATCGCGGGCGCGGTTGTCTCCACCTTCATCGCCAAGGCGCTGTTCGGCGCGCTCGAGCGGCTGCTGCTCGGGATCCCGATCATCCGGACGCTTTACTCGGGGGTGAAGCAGCTCCTGTCTCCGTTCTCGCCCGAGGAATCCGCCTAGCTCCAGCGCGTGGTCCTGGTGGAATGGCCGGCCGAGGGGCTCTACATGCTGGGCTTTCTGGTGAAGCCCAGAGCCTGCGTGGGGCCGCACGGGGACGCGATGAGCGCGTGCCTGCTGCCCTCGAACCACCTGCACCTCGGAAACGTGGTGATGATCCCGGACCGGCGGATCTTCCCCGTGGACATGTCCATCGAGGAAGGGCGCAAGTTCCTGGTCTCGATGGGGGCCGCCCTCGACCGCCCCTTCCGGCTGGACGTCAAGGGGCTGTCGGTCGCGAATGCCGGCGTCGCTGACTAGGCCAGCTCAGGGGCGGTGGGAGCTACCACTCGATCTCGCCCTCCTTCGAGGTGTCGACCTGCTCCGCCTCGCCGGTACCGAACAGCGCCTGGTCGACCTGCGCGTACAGGAAGTCGCGCGCTTCCGGGTCCCGGACGTCCAGCCCGTGGTGGTTGATCAGCCGGGTCTGGTGGACGAGCCACTCCTTCCAGCAGTCGGCGCAGATCTGCGCCTTGATCTGGTCCCCGAGATTGTTCTTGAAGGGTGGACGCTCGAGGGTGGGAGCATCCTCGCGGCTGCAGCGGCGGCAGGTGATCGTCTCCATGCGGGCGACTACCCCTTCGACCAGCCCAGGATACGTTGATGGCTTCCGGCGTCCGCAGCAGGGCCGCGGGCACCGGCTTCTACGTTCCACAGCGGCCGTGCTCGTGGCGAGCGAGGATGCGGAGCGGGGCGTGCTCTCCATCCACCCCATGAGCGCTCGGCACGGTGGACCGTGAGGCCCTTTTTCGCTAACATTCCTGACTTTTATTTGCGCTTTCCCAGACGGGGGTCGCGGGATGGCGGTACTGAACAAGAAGCGACTGGCGCACGTCGAGAAGCGGCTGCTCGATGAGCGCGCCCGCGCGCTCCGCGCGCTCGGCCTCTTCGACGAGATGGCGAAAGCGGATCGCGAGTCGGGCGACTCCGACCTCTCGGCGTACACCGATCACATGGCGGATCAGGGCACCGAGGCGATGGAACGCGAGAAGGCGGCGCTGTTCGCGACCAAGGAAGGGCGGTACCTGTACCGGCTCGAGGAGGCGCTCCGGCGCCTCTACAACGAGCCGGAGCACTTCGGCTCCTGCCACACGTGCGGCAAGTCGGTCGGCTTCGAGCGGCTAGACGCGTTGCCGCACGCCCGCTATTGCATCGACTGCAAGCTGAAGGAGGAAGAGGCGGTCTGACCGCCTAGCGCGCGGCCGCCCTCCGGTTGAGCACGGTCAGCAGCGCCTCTCCCAGCATCTCCGCCTGCCAGCGCCTCATCCCGGGCACCACCGCCAGCTCCTCGGCGCTGCGCGGCTCCAGACGCGCCACCTCGAGCAGCACCGCGTTGGGGAGGAGTGTACCGCGATCGATCCGGAGCTCGTCTGCCCGGCGGTTCCGCACCTGCTTCAGCCGTTCCACGCGCTCGTCGACCTCGGGCGGAGTGCGCCCCGGACCGGTTCGGGGCCGGCGCGGATAGCCCACCAGCTTCGCGTCCGGAAGCCGGTCCACCCCGTCCAGCTGCTCGATCAGCTCCGCGCCCTCCTGCCGCGCGAGCGCGGGGCTCATTCCCCTCACCTCCGCGAGCTCCTTGGCCGAGCGGGGGCGCCGCACCACCACCTCCAGGAGCGCCTGGTCGCCCGCCACGCGGAAGGGTGCCCGATCGCGCTCCCGTGCGATCCGGTCTCTCCACTCGAGCGCTGCGCGCAGCGCGGTCACCTCCCGCGGCGCCAGGTCGCGCGCGCCCCGCACCCGCACCACGGGATCCTCGTCGTTGGGCTCCTCCGTCCAGCGGGTCTCCTCGAGTAGCCGGCACTCCTCGAGCGCCCACTCGAGCCGACCCGCGCGCGCCAGCCGGTCGCGCAGCAGGTCCCCCAGCTCGCGCAGGTGCTGCGTGTCGGCGGCCGCGTACGCGAGCATGTCGTCCGGGAGCGGACGGTGCCCCCAGTCCGCGCGCTGATACTTCTTGGAGAGCTTGACCCCCAGGTGCTGTTCGAGCAGGGCGGCCAGGCCGAGCGAGCTCTCCCCGAGCAGCCCGGCCGCCACCTGGGTGTCGAACAAGCCGTGCACGCGCACGTCCAGGTCGCGGTCGAGCAGACGCAGATCGTAGTCCGCCCCGTGCATCAGTACCTCGACGGCGGGATCGCCGAGCGGACCCCGCAGGGTATCGCCGGGGTCGAAGGCCAGCGGGTCGACGATGAGGGTGGTCGTGTCCGATGTGGTGATCTGGAGCAGGGAGAGCCGGTCGGAGTACCGGTGGAACCCAGCGGCCTCGCAGTCCAGCGCGATCCGACTATCCCGAGCGAGCGCCCGGCGGAGCGACGGGAGGTCCGCTGAGTCATCGATCAGGATGAAGGGCATGCGGGCGGTGCGACTCTCGCGGTGGGTCCCGGCGGGTTCGGCAGCCTGCTACTCCCTGGCTCTGGCCCCGTTCCGAAGCCGGGCGTGAGCTCGCCTGAGAGTAGCGTGGGGGCCCCCGGTCGGCGTAGCTCGGGCTATGCCTTCGGCGCGCTGCCTATTATAGGATCTGGGGCCGCGGCCCCAGTAAGGCGGTGCCCCATACTTCTTCAGCGAACTGCGAATGCTCAGAACCAAGATGCTCTGCACCCTGGGGCCGGCCAGCTCGTCGCCGGACGTCATCCGGGCGCTGGTGGATACCGGGCTCGACATGGCCCGGATCAACATGTCCCACGGCTCGTATGCGACCCACCGCGCGACCGTCGAAGCGGTCCGCGAGGCCGCGCGGGCCGCCGACCACCCGGTCGCGATCCTCGCCGATCTGGCCGGACCCAAGATCCGCGTCGGGAATCTGCCGGGCTCGGTCGAGCTGGTTCCCGGCCAGCAGGTGGTGCTCGTCCCGGAGGGGACCGAGCACGACGGGGAGATCCCGACCACATACCCGGAGCTCGCGCACGACCTGAGGCCGGGCAATCACGTCCTGCTGGACGACGGGCTGATCGAGCTCCAGGCCAGAGAGTCGCGCGGCGACCGCGCGGTGCTCACCGTCGTGCGCGGCGGCATGCTCCGCAGCCGCAAGGGGATCAACCTTCCGGGCGTCGCGGTGAGGGCGCCCTGCCTGACCCCCAAGGACGAGAAGGATCTCGACTTCGCGCTCGGGTGCGGAGTCGAGTTCGTGGGGCTCTCCTTCGTGCGTTGCCCGGGGGACGTGGTGAGCCTCAAGGAGCGGGTGAAGGGGCGCGCGCTGGTGGTGGCCAAGATCGAGCAGGCGCGCGCGCTCGCGGCGATCGAGGAGATCCTCGCCGAGACCGACGCCGTGATGGTCGCGCGCGGGGACCTGGGGGTGGAGCTGCCGTTCGAGCAGGTCCCCCTCGCCCAGAAGCGGATCATCCAGCGGGCGAACTTCTTCGGCCGGCCCGTGATCACCGCGACCCAGATGCTCGAGTCGATGATCGACTATCCCCGCCCCACGCGTGCGGAGGCGTCGGACGTGGCGAACGCGGTACTCGACGGCACCGACGCGCTCATGCTCTCGGGCGAGACCGCGGAGGGGAAGCATCCGGTGCGCGCCCTGGAGGCGCTGGTGCGGATCGCCAGGGAGATCGAGGGCTCGGGGGTGCTCGAGCGGGGCCCGCGCTACCTGGCCTATTCGGGGGACGGGGTACGGGCCGGGGCTACGCCGCGCGAGCACGCGATCGCGTCCACCACGGTGGACGCGGCGCGCCAGCTCTCGGCCCGCGCGATCCTCGTGATCACGCGCAGCGGCTTCTCGGCCAGGCTGGTCTCGAGCTACCGTCCCGCGATCCCGATCTTTGCGGTGACGACCGAGGAGCCGACCTACCGGCAGCTCTCCCCTGTATGGGGGGTGCGCCCGATGCTCTACCCGAACACGGAGGTGAGCTACGAGGCGCTCACCGCGTTCGGGAAGTGCTGCGTGCTCGCGTGCGGCGGCGGACGTGACGGAGACTCGGTCGTGGTGACCGCGGGGGTCCCCTTCCAGACCTCCGGGAGCACGAACACCATGCGCGTGGAGCAGCTCTGAGGCTCACCTTCCTGGGGACCGGCACCTCCTTCGGAATCCCGGTGCTCGGGTGTGGCTGCGCCGTGTGCCGGTCCGACGATCCGCGCGACCGGCGCACGCGGAGCGGCGCGCTGCTCGATCTGCCCGCAGGCCGGCTCCTGGTGGATACCCCGCCCGAGCTGCGCGTGCAGCTCCTGCGTGAGCGGGTGGACGCGCTCGAAGGGGTGTGGATCACGCACACCCATGCCGACCATCTGCACGGGATCGACGACTTGCGAGCGTTCTCTCGGCACCGGCCGCTCACCATGTGGGTGCCCGAGATCCACCAGCCCGAGCTGCGCACGCGCTTCCCCTACATCTTCGACCCGAGCGTGGCGGTCCAGCCGGGGACGACCAAGCCCGAGATCGACGTACGCGCGTTTCGCCCCCTCGAGCCCGTACGCGTTCTGGGCGCCGAGGTGATCCCGCTCCCGGTGCCGCACGGGGTGACCACGGTGTTCGGCTTCAGGGCCGGACCGCTCGGCTACGTGACCGACGGTAAGGAGCTGCCTCCCGCCACGCTCGACGCGCTGACGGGGGTGCGCACGCTCGTACTCAACGCCCTCTGGTGGGGCAACCCGCACCCGACGCATTTCAACGTCGAGGAGGCAGTCGCCGCCGCGCGCGCCGTCGGGGCCGAGCGCACCTATCTCGTGCACATGACCCACCGGCTGAGCCACCGCGCGCTCGAGCACGATCTGCCGGAGGGTGTGCTTCCCGCCTACGACGGCCTCGCCATCGACCCATGACCCTGCCCGTCCTCGACGTGAACCTGATGTTGGCCCCCGCGCTCCCCCGGACGGGAGGGAGCACCGGAGGGGGCAGCCGCGGGATCGATCCCGCGCGTCTGGAGGGCGACCTCGCCGCCGGCTTTCGCGCCGCGCACCGCGCGGTGGAGGAGCGGCGCGCCGGGGGTGAGATCGGCTTTTTCGACCTCCCCTGGGCGGCCGAGACCGCGCGCTGCGTGCAGGAGGTGGCTGATTCGTTCGGGCAGATCTTCGAGAACGTGGTCGTGCTGGGGATCGGTGGCAGCGGGCTCGGCGCCATCACGCTGCGCGATGCGCTCCTCGGCCCGCTCTGGAACGAGCGCAGCGTGGAGCAGCGTGACTACTTCCCACGGCTCTACGTGCTGGACAATCCCGATCCCGCCACGGTCGGTCCGTTCCTGGAGCGGCTCGACCTGCGCCGCACGCTGTTCAACGTGGTGAGCAAGTCGGGCTCGACCGCCGAGACGATGGCGCTCTATCTGGTGATCCGCGACCGGCTGGCGCGGCTGGTCGAGCCGGACCAGCTGCGCGGACACTTTCTCTTCACTACCGATCCCGCGCGCGGGGCGCTCCGCCGAATCGCGGAGGCGGAGGGGATTCCGACGCTGGCCGTTCCTGCGAACGTCGGCGGCCGCTACTCGGTGCTCTCGCCCGTCGGCCTCTGGCCCGCCGCCGTGACGGGCATCGACATCGACGCGCTGCTCGCGGGTGCGGGCGCCATGGTCGACCGCTGCCGGACGGACGTGCTGGTCGCGAATCCTGCCGGGCTTTTCGCCACCCTGCTCCACGCCGCGGATACCGAGAACCGGCAGCCCATCCACGTGCTCATGCCCTACAGCGATCGGCTGCGCTCGCTCGCGCTCTGGTTCCAGCAGCTGTGGGCGGAGTCGCTCGGCAAGGGGCTCACCGGACCCACGCCGCTCCCTGCCGTGGGTGCCACCGACCAGCACGCGCAGGTGCAGCTCTTCATGGAGGGCCCCCTCGACAAGGTGGTCGCGTTCGTCGCGGTCCGGGATCCGGGCGATCCGGTCGCGATCCCGCCGCTGCACGGGGAGATTCCGGAGCTGGGCTACCTGGGCGGTCACACGCTCGGCGAGCTGCTCGACGCCGAGCGCCGCGCCACCGCCGAGGCCCTGCGCCAAGGCGGACGCCCGAGCCTCACGATCGAGCTGCAGCGGGTGGACGCGCACGCGCTCGGGGCCCTCTTCATGATGCTCCAGATCGCGACCGTGTACGCAGGTGCGCTCTACGGGGTGGACCCCCTCGATCAACCGGGTGTGGAGCTGGGGAAGCGGCTCACGTACGGGCTACTCGGACGCAGCGGCTTCCAGGCACCCGCGCTTGGAAACGGCGATCCCCGGTGGCGGGTATAGTGGCCGGCGAAGCACATTGCGATCCCGTGACCGAGCGGTCACCCAGCCTGCGAGGAGATTCAGATGCGCGACGACGAAGGGCCCACCATCGTGATTGAGCGGGAGCGGGGTGGCAGCGTCGGCTCCTTCCTCCTGGGCGCCCTGATGGGGGCCGGCCTCGCACTCCTGTTCGCCCCGCAGAGCGGCGCCGAGACGCAGGAGGATATCCGCACGCAGGCCCGCAAGCTCAAGGCTCAGGCCGAGGCGCGCGTGCGCGCGGTGCAGGAGGAGATGGAGAGCCGGCTCGAGGAGGCCCGGGCAGGCGTGCAGAACCGGATCGACGGGGTCCGGAGCGCGGTCGACTCGGGGCGGCAGGCCGCGCGCGAGGCGCGCGCCGACCTGGAGCACCGGCTCGACCAGTCGAAGACGGCGTACCGTGCGGGCGTGGAGGCGGCCCGCGGTGCCCCGCCGCGGCCTCCGCGCGCGGGCGACAGCCCGTCCGAGCTGGCGGAGCCGGGAACCGAAGGCGCCTGATCCGCTGAGCTACGGGCCGGACGACCGGCTGAGCGGTGGGGCCAGAGGCGAAGCCAGGGGAGCGGGCGGTCCCCTCGGTGCGCCAGCGGACCGGCCGCCGGCCGCGGCCCGGTCCCGCGCGAGCCCAGCACCGCCCCTCCTCGGGGGCGCGCATGTCTCCCTTCCCAGCCGCGTGCAGCGCTTCCGTGGTTTTCTGCGCCGCGTCTACGAGAAGGCCGGCGACGACAACATCTTCTTTCTCGCCGGCGCGATCTCCTTCAATGTGCTGGTCGCGATCGTCCCGCTGCTCCTGTTCGCGGTTGGAATCGCGAGCTTCTTTCTGAGTGCGCAGTACGGCGACCCAGCCACCGTCATCGTCAATCGGCTGCTCGAGTACCTCCCGGTGATCGGCGGCGACATCGACCTGGTGGAGTCGATCCGGCGCCCCATCCAGGGAATCGTGGAGAGCCGCCGCGGCTTCACCCTGCTGGGCGCCTTCCTCCTGATCTGGTTCTCTCACGCGGCTGGTAGGCACGCTCCGCGCGGTGCTCCGGGAGGTGTTCGACGTGGCGCAGGACCGGGGCATCGTCGGCGGCAAGATCTTCGACATCAAGGCGGTCCTGTTCGGTGGGGCGCTGATCCTGGTGAACCTCTGGATCACCGCCGAGATGGAGGCCGCGCGCGACCTCGGGCTCGACGTCCTCGGGGTGAGCGGGAACGCCGCCTCCCTGCTCCAGCGAAGTTGGTCGCTGGGCGTGGCTTATCTGTCGGCCTGGGTGCTCTTCCTGGGGCTCTACCGGTACGTCCCCGCCCGGTGCATCACCTGGCCGACGGCCGTCGTGGCCGCCACTTTCACGGCCACCGGCTTCGAGCTGCTCAAGTACGGCTTCAGCTGGTACGTGACCGAGGTCGCCAGCTACGGCTCGACCTATGGCAACCTCCTCACGATCGCCGTCCTCTTCTTCTGGATCCATTACAGCGCGATCGTGTTTATCTTGGGAGGGGAGATTGCGCAGGTATGGACCATGCGAAGAGCTTTGCGGGCCACCCGGGCGGGGGCCCTCTTCTGTGACCAGGAGGGATAGAGAAGCCATGAGAGCGACCGTTGTCTGTGCCGCCCTTCTGGCCGCCGCCCTGGGCCAGCCGGAGCCAGGCTCCGCCCAGCCCTTCCTCTCTGCAGACGGGGACGAGGTGCTCTTCCGCGACCGGCTGCTCGAGCGCGCCCTCCGGCTCGACGATCCCCTACTCCGGGCGGGCGAGCGCTACGTCGTGGTCCACCTGGCCGAGAATCGGGTCTTCGTCTTCGAGGGCGACCAGGCGGTCTGGTCCGCCCTCGCCGGAACCGGGACCGGCTTCCAGCTCGAGACCGGGGAGCACGCGTGGAAGTTCTCCACCTTCCGTGGGCTGATGCGGATCCGGCGCATGGAGAAGGATCCGCTCTGGGAGGCCCCGGACTGGTACTACTTTGAGAAAGGTCAGACCCCGCCGCCGCGGAACCACCCGTCCCGGACCATGGCTGGGATCATGGGGAACACCGCTATCTACCTGGGGGACGGGATCGCGATCCACGGGACCAATCAGCCGCAGCTGCTGATGAACCCCGATCCCGACGCCCGGCGGGTTTCGCACGGGTGCATCCGGCTCACCAACGAGCACGCCCGCGAGCTGATGCACATGGTCAAGGTGGGCACCCCGGTGCTCATCTACTGATGAACCCGGGTGCGCTCCACCGCGCCGGCCCGCCTTCCTCCTTCCGTCTCCGTTTTCGGCCCCCTCTCCTGCACACGCGGGGGAGCCGGTCTGTGGTGTAACATGACGGAAGCCGAGGGCAAGAAGGTGGTCGCCACCAATCGCAAGGCCCGCCACGATTACGATATCCTCGAGACGATGGAGGCGGGGATCGTGCTCAAGGGTCCCGAGGTAAAATCGCTGCGCGCCGGGAAGGTGGGCTTCCAGGATGCGTTCGCGCGGGTGGACCGGGGCGAGCTCTGGCTCCACAGCCTGCACATCTCCCCGTACGAGCAGGCCAACCGCTTCAACGAGGACCCGCTCCGCACGCGCAAGCTCCTGCTCGGGCGCCACGAGATCCGGCGGCTGATCGGAAAGGTCGAGGAGAAGGGGCTCACGCTCGTGCCGCTCGAGCTTCACTTCCGGCGCGGCTTCGCGAAGGTGACGCTCGGCCTGGCGCGGGGGCGCAAGCTCCACGACAAGCGTGAGAAGGTGAAGGAGCAGGAGCAGGAGCGGGAGGCGCGGCGCGCGATGGAAGGGCGCTCGTGAGGCGCGGCGGCCGTCCGCGCGCCGCGCTCGCGAGCGCCGCGATGGCGCTGTGGGTCCTCCCGGGCGGGGCCGCCGCGCAGTCAGCCGAGACGCTGCGGCTGGTGGGGCCCCAGGACGGGATCGCGGTCGTGGTCGAGCGGCACCGTGGCTACGCCGCGGTCCCCTTCCGCGTGCTCGAGCGGATCGGGTGGACGGTGTCGGCGGCGAGAGCAGGGGGCGAGGCGCAACATGCGCGGCGGACCGTGCGGGTGCGCGAGCGGAGCCCGTTCTTCGAGTGGGACGGCGCGCTGCTCCAGCTCACCCACGAGCCCTACCGGATCGGCGACGAGCTGTGGGTGCCACTCCAGCTCCTCTCCGATTTCCTCCCGGAGCGCTTCCCGGAGGACTACCGGTTCGAGACCGACCCATTGACGCTGCGCGCGCTGAGCGCGGGCGCCTGGTCGACTCCGGTCCCGGAGCTCGCGCCTGCCCCACGGCCCGCGCGGACGTCGCCGCCCGTCCGGGTGGTGGTGATCGATCCCGGCCATGGGGGTGCCGATCCGGGGGCTCGCGGCCCGGCGGGTACGCGCGAGAAGGACGTCGCGCTCGCGCTCGGGCTGGCGCTCGCGGGCGAGCTCGAGGGGCACCCTGGGCTCGAGGTGTACCTCACCCGCTCGAGCGACCGCCAGGTGCCGCTCTGGGAGCGCGGCGAGTGGGCGACGGGGATCAAGGGGGACCGCCCGGGGATCTTCATCTCGATCCACGCCAACTCCGGTGGCGAGCTGTCCGCGCGCGGCTTCGAGACGTACTTCCTCTCCGAGGCGCGCACCGAGCACGAGCGCCGGGTGGCCGCGCTCGAGAACGCCCCCTTTCTCGCGACTGCCGCGGCCGACGACCCCGTCACCGGTGACCCCGCGCTCGACTTCATCCTGAGGGACCTGGGCAACCTCGATCACCAGCACTGGTCCGCCTTGCTCGCCGAGCTGGTGCAGGAGCGGATCGCGCCCGTCCACTCGGGACCGAACCGTGGGGTGAAGCAGGCGCCGCTCGCGGTGATCACGAACGCGCTCATGCCTTCGGTGCTGCTGGAGGTCGGCTTCATCTCGAACCGCGCCGAGGAGCGGCTGCTCGCCGCGCGCGAGTTCCAGACCAACGCGGCACGCGCGATCGCCTCCGCGGTGGACGACTTCTTCCAGCGCTATCCGCCGGGCGCGGACGAGGCCTTCCGGTGACTGCCCTGCGGGCGGCGCTCGCGCTCGCCTTCGCCACCGCCGTGGCCGGATGCGTCTACTTCAACGGCCTCTACAACGCGGAGCGCGCCTACGCCGAGGTCGCGCGCGACGCGCCCCGTCTCGCCGGGGCCCTGCTGCGCCGCGCGGCCACATCGCTCCCGGGCGACCCCTATGTCGCGGTGGCGATGGGGATCCCGGGGGATCCGCGGGGCTACGAGATCCTCGAGCGCGAGCTGCGCGACGAGCTGCGCACGCTTCTCGCCGACGTGACCGCCGCGGTCCGGGAGCGGGACATGCTCGTGCGCCCCCGGGCCGAGGCCGCGGCGGAGCGGCCGCGATGAGCCGGCTCGCGCTTCCTCCGCGCCGCGGAGGCTGCCCGTGAAGCTCGCCGTCGAGCGGTGGGGCGTCGCCTTCCAGAACCCGGTGTTGCTCGCCGCCGGAACCTGCGGGTTTGGCGAGGAGCTGAGCGACGTGGTCGACCTGGAAGCGCTGGGCGGTTTCGTCACCAAGTCGGTCACCCTCGAGCCCCGCCGCGGCAATCCGGCCCCGCGCGTGGCCGAGATCGGCCCGACCATGATCAACTCGGTCGGGCTCGCCAATCCTGGGCTCGCGCGGGTCAGATCCGAGAAGCTCCCCTGGATCCGCGCCCAGCTGCGCCGCGCCCGGGTCTTCGTGAGCCTGGCCGGACGCACCGTGGAGGACTACCTGGAGCTCCTTGAGGGGCTCGACGGGGAGGAGGGATTCATCGGGTTCGAGCTCAACCTCTCTTGCCCCAACGACCGGGGGCGGCGGCCCTTCGCGCTCGATCCCGACGCGGCGGCGCGGGTGGTGGCCAGAGCGCGCGCGCGCTCGGAGCGGCCGCTCCTGGCGAAGCTCGCGCCCAACGATCCCGAGCTGGCCGACACGGTCCGGCGTGTGGAGGAAGCCGGCGCCGACGGGATCACGCTGGTGAACACGCTCCCCGGCCTGGCGCTCGACGCCGCGCGCGGAAAGCCCCTCCTCGGCGCCGGTCAGGGCGGCGTGAGCGGCCCGGCGCTGCGCGGGCTCGGGCTGCTCGCGGTCGCCACCGCGCGGAGCGTCACCGCGCTCCCCCTCCTCGGGGTTGGAGGAATCGTGCGCGCGGAGGACGCGCTCGAGTACCTGCTCGCCGGCGCCTCGCTCGTGCAGGTCGGGACCGCGAGCTTCGCGGACCCGCGCGCCGCCGAGCGCATCGTGCATGATCTGGAACGATGGGGGCGCAGAAGCCGCGTCGCCTCGGTGGACGACCTGGTGGGGGCGGCAGTCGCGCGGCCCGAGCCGCTGACGACCACGGCAGCGGGCGACTGAGCCATGGCCGAGTTGATCGTCGCGCTGGATGTCCCCGCGCGCGCGGAGGCGCTCGGCCTGGTCGATCGGCTCGGCGGCGAGGTGGACTTCTACAAGGTCGGGCTCGAGCTGTACACGCGCGCGGGCCCGGATGTTGTGCGCGACCTGCGCGCGCGGGGCAAACGGGTCTTCCTGGACCTCAAGCTGCACGACATCCCGAACACGGTGTCCAGCGCGGTGCGCGCGACCGCCGAGCTGGATGTGGAGCTGCTCACCGTCCACGCCGCCGGTGGGGTACCGATGCTCTCCGCCGCGGCCGCCGCCGCGGAGGCGGGGCCGGGGCGGCTCGCCCTGCTCGGCGTCACGCTGCTCACCTCGCTTTCGCTCACGGACGTCGAGGCCGCGTGGGGGCGGCCGATCTTGTCGCTGCGGGAGGAGGTGCTGCGGCTGGCCGCCGCGGCGCGTGCGAGCGGCCTTGCGGGGGTCGTGGCCTCCCCGCATGAGGCGGAGGCGTTGCGCCGCCGGCTCGGCCCCGGTCTCCTCATCGTGACCCCGGGAATCCGGCTGCCGGGGGTGCCCGTGCACGATCAGGCGCGGATCGCCACGCCGGGCGCTGCCGTACGCGCGGGCGCGACCCATCTGGTGATCGGCCGCTCGGTGACGGCGGCTCCCGATCCGGTCGCGGCGATGGCCGAGGTGCGGCGTAACCTGGAGCGCCCCGAGCAGGTGGACGCATGAGTCCCCGGATCCCCTTCGGTCTGCGCCGACAGCGGCTTGGGTGGGCGCTCGCCCTGACGCTGCTGGGGTCGGGGACGGGAAGCTCCCCTGCCGCCGCGCAGCAGCTCCCGCTCGGCGAGATCGCTGCCGCGGTCGCGGGGCATTGGTCGAACGGGAACGCGGACGCGATCGCCCGCGTGGAGGAGCTGGGCGGTGCGCCGCGCCGCGGGTTCGCGGAGCTGGAGTGGGAAGTGATGGAGCCCGGCTCGCCCGAAGGGCTCAGGTACGTCGTCTTCCTCGGCTTCGTCGCGGGGGAGCCCGGCTGGCGCATCGCTGAGGTCCGAGTGCTCCGATGACCCTGCACCTCTACAACACGCTCACGCGCTCCCTCGAGCCCTTCCGGCCGCTCGACCCGCCGCGCGTGCGCGTTTACGGGTGCGGTCCGACCGTCTACGACTACCCGCACATCGGTAACTACCGGGCCTTTTTAGTCTACGACCTGCTCCACCGTTACCTAGAGTGGAGTGGCTATCAGGTGCGGTTGGTCGTCAACATCACCGACGTCGACGACCGGACGATTGCCGCGGCCGCCCGGCGCGGGGTTCCGCTGCGCGACCACACCGCCCGCTTCGAGCGCGCGTTCCTGACCGATGCGCGCACGCTCGGCATTCTGCCAGCCGACGTCCACCCGCACGCCACCGCGTACGTGGAGCGGATGGTGGGCTTCGTCGAGACGCTCGTGGACAAGGGGCTCGCCTACGCCACCGAGGACGGATCGGTTTACTTCTCGATCAGGACGTTTCCGAGCTACGGCCGCCTCGCGCGCGTCGATCCCGAGGCACTCCGCTCGGGCGTGCGGGTGGCTGTGGATGACTACGGCAAGGACGACGTGCGCGACTTCGCGCTCTGGAAGGCCGCCAAGCCGGAGGATGAGGTGGCCGGCGCCGCGTGGGATTCTCCCTGGGGGCGCGGCCGCCCAGGGTGGCACCTCGAGTGCTCGGTGATGAGCATCACCGAGCTGGGTGAGACGCTCGACATCCACATGGGCGGCGAAGACCTCGTCTTCCCGCACCACGAGGACGAGATTGCGCAGTCCGAGGGCGCGACCGGACGCCCGTTCGTGCGCCACTGGGTGCACGTGAAGCACCTGCTCGTGGACGGGCGCAAGATGTCGAAGTCGCTCGGCAACTTCATCGTGGTTCGCGAGCTGCTCGAGGCGGGGCACGAGCCGGCCGCGGTGCGCCACCAGCTGCTGTCCGCGCAGTACCGGAGCGAGCTCAACTTCATGATGGCGGGCCTCGAGGGATCGGGTCGCGCGGTGCAGCGGTTGCTCGACTTCGAGGCGCGGGTGGAGGAAGCGCCTGTGAGCGCGGACGCCGCGCCGACCGGGCTCGCCGACCTGGCCGCGCGCGCGCTCGCGGACTTCCGCGCCGCCATGGACGACGACCTGAACACGGCCGATGCGCTGGCCGCGCTGTTCGTCCTGGTAGGGCAGGCGAACGCGGCGCTCGACCGGGCCGGGGTGATCCCCGCGTGTGAGCGCGACGCCCTGCGCGACGCGCTCGCATCGATCGACCGCGTGCTCGGTTTGCTGGAGGTGGCCCGCATGGCGCGCGCGCTCGATGCCGAGACCGTGGCCTGGGTGGATCGCATGGTCGAGGAGCGGCGCGCCGCGCGCGCCGCGCGGGACTTCGCCCGTGCCGACGCCATCCGGTCGGAGCTGGCTGCCAAGGGGATCGTGCTCGAGGACTCCGTCCAGGGCACGCGCTGGAAGGTGGTCCGCCGGGTGGAGGAGATGAGTCGCTAGTGTCTTACTCGGCTGGAGAAACGGCAGGGAACACCGAGGGGTATGGCGGTGAGCGGGCTCCCGCGCCGACGGAAATTGGTGAGGCCGAGGAGCTCGAGACTCGATCCTGCTCGGGTAGCTCAACTGGTAGAGCACGGCACTTGTAATGCCGGGGTTATGGGTTCAACTCCCATCCCGAGCTCTTAGCGAGCGGCAGGGCGCCGGTAGCGACGATTCGGATCCGCGCAGCTGGTCAGGAAGTCGAACCGCCACCGGCGGGAGAGCGCCCGGGTGGCGCGGAATCCTCGCGGCGGCTACCTGTGGACAGTGGCGCTCGTGCCTTCCCCCCTTCCGAGATTCCATGCCTGTCACACGCATGCGTTCCCGGCAAAACCCGCTCATCACCGACATCAACATCACGCCGTTGGTGGACATCCTGCTGGTGCTGCTCGTGGTACTGATGGTCGTATCGACCTACATGGTGTCCCAGGCGATGAACGTGGAGCTCCCCCGCGCGGCAGCGCCCGACATGGCTAACGTGGATCCGCTCACGCTCACCATCTTCCGCGATGGCGAAATGCGCATCGACGGCCGCACCGTGAGCGAGGTCGACGTTCCGGCCGTGCTGCTCGACGAGTTCCGGAGCCGCCCCGACGTGGCGCTGGTGATCAGCGCCGAGGAGGCGGTGCGCCACGGTCGCGTCGTCCAGTACGTGGATCTGGCCCGCCGCTCCGGGGGCACCCGCTTCGCTGTGAAGGTGGAGCAGGGCATCAAGAATCCCCAGCCGCAGACCCCCTAGCCCAACCCTACCTCAGGGTTGCCGCCCCGGCCGAGCAGGCCACGTGGTCCTGATCGCCGGAGGCGCCGCTGCAACCGATGGCCCCGACCACCTGCCCGTTCTCGACCAGGGGGATCCGGGATCCCGCCGGGTGAGGCGATCAAGTCGGGCGTGAGGGTCGGCACGAACGATCCGGCCGGTGTCTGCATGAGGTTGAAGAAGACCTCTGTCGGGCGCCGGAGGCGGGCTGCGGTGCGCGCTTTCCCGATCGCGATGTTGGTCGACTCGAACTGCGTCTGGTCCATCTTGTAGAAGTAGACCAGGTCGCCGTGCGGGTCGACGACCGCGATGGCGAGCTTCCAGTTGCGCGCCCCGCGTTTTGCCTCGGTCATAACCGTCTGGACGATCTGCACGGTCCGTAGGGGATGTCGCTGGGCATCGCGTCGGGGACCTGAGCCTGCTGCGCGCCGGCCTCGCCGACGACCAAGAACGCGCCAAGGAACAGGCATCCGGCGGTCGTGCTGCGCATGGAAAGTTCCTCCCGAGTGCGGATGGACGGTCGCGCCAATCTACGCGCGATGCGGCCGCAGGGAAGGGAGCGATGGCGGGTTGATCCCATCGCGCGGAGAGTAGCTTCCTGTCCTTATTGACTTGCGCCGGGCCCGCCGTTCTGGTTGTTGGTCACCAGCTTGGAGACCGGAGTCTGCCCGGCTGTAGGGCATCCGCGAGAAACACCCGCCAACGTGTTGGTCGGCAGGACCCGGTAGATCGGCGTTCCAGCACGCTCCGTGGGATCCGGCTCGTCGGGCGACGCGACGCCAAGACACGCATCTGCAGGGGCACGAAGAGCTGCGGTTCGGAACCGTGGCAATCGGACAAGGGAGAGGTCAGGTGGCGTAGACTTCAGCGCTTGCAACACCCACCACACAGCATGACGAGCTGACCCCAGAACAGCGGCGGCAGCAATTGATCCGGGCCGTGGTCGCCTCGGCCGTCGGCACGACGATCGAATGGTACGACTTTTTCCTGTACGGGGTGGCCGCGGCCCTGGTCTTCCCGACCAGGTTCTTCGCCGAGACGATGGATCCGTTCATCGCGGAGATGCTGTCCTTCGTCACGTTCTTCGCCGGATTCGCCGCCCGGCCGCTGGGTGCGGTCATCTTCGGTCACCTCGGGGACCGCATCGGCCGCAAGCGCATCACGGCGATCGGATGCGTGGCGATGATGGTGTTCCCCTTCATCTACTTCGCGGTGGTGGATACCGGCTCGATCGGCCTGGCCTTCCTGGTGATCCTCTTCGGGCTGCCGGTGCGCGATCTTCAGTACGGCCCGCAGGCGGCCTTCATCTCTGAGAGCTTCCCGGGATCGAGCCGGTACAGCGGAGCATCGCTCGGCTACCAGCTCGCGTCGATTACAGCCGGAGGGCCGGCTCTGCTCATCGCGCTCTGGCTCTACGAGGTCACGGGTACCTCGATGGCCGTGGCGGGCTACGTGGCGGTCTGTGCGTTCATCAGCTTGGTCTGCGTGTACCTGCTCAAGGACACGATTGGCCAGCTCGACCATCAGTAGACGGGCCCCCTGCGAGCCCGCCGGTCGTTCGGGCTCCAGGCACCCCCGGCCCGGGTCCGGGTGTAGACCGGTCACCGGATGACCGCCCCGCCGCCGCCGGGAGCCCCCACCTTCTCGCACGTGCCCTGGAGGGATTTGTGAAGATCCGCCTCGCCGTTCTCGTCCTCTGTGGCCTTCTCGGGTCGCTGCCCGTGCGCGCGGCTGCCCAGCTGCAGCGCTTCGCGAGCGTCGAGGAGGCGCTGGTGGCGAGCGTGATCCTCGCCGGACGCTCGGGCCCGGCGAGCGTCAACTGGATCGAGGGCGGCGAGCGCTTTTCGTACACAACCGTCAACCCGACCACGCGGCAGGGGGAGATCCGCCGCTACGACCCGGCCACGCTCGGCGACGAGCCGCTCTTCGAGGCGCGCGAGCTCACCGTGCCCGGTACGGGTCGGCAGCTCGCCT
>CAUZJY010000014.1:0-26307 GCA_963580305.1 Gemmatimonadales bacterium UBA6960 | reverse complement strand
CGGTCCCGCCCGCGGTCCCTGTGTCGGGCTTCTGGCCCTGCCAGAACGGCTCGAAGATGTGCTCCATGTCACGCGGGGGCTCGACCACCAGTTCGAGCCCCCTTCTCGCGCATCGAGCTCCGGAACACGGAGACCGCGTCGGTGACGATGTCCTCGGGGCGCAGCACCTCGACGCGCAGCTCCGGGTTCTCGCCCTCGTAGCGCGCGTAGCCGTCGATCAGCTCGAGCAGCTCCCACGCGCTCTCCTTGATGCAGCCGGCAGCGCGGCTCCGCCGGAGCCCTCCGGCTCCCGCACCCGGCCTTGCCTGCCACCGGATTCTCGCGAGCGCCGCGTCGTCGCGCGCTTCAACACGAGGCTCCGCTACCTGCGCCAGGTAGCGGAGCACGTCCCGTGGCTTCAGCCGTCCGGCTTGCCGCGTCGGTCGTCCCGGCTCAGCGTCCGCTGACGACCCGCTTGTAGAGAGCGCCACTTCCCAGTCGCACGTTCCCTTCCAGGTGGTTGATGAGGGCCACGATCTCCAGCTCCTCGCTCGACGGATAGCGCTGCAGGAACGTGGAGAGCGTCATGTCCGATGGCGCCTCCACGACGTCCACGCGCTCCGGCTGGGCCGAGAGCGCCGCCTGATCCGTCAGCCGCACGAAGCTCCCGAGCGAGCGCGAGATCGCGTTCGCGTAGGCGCCCCAGCGGCTCTCCGGAGTATACCCCAGCAGCTGGTACGTGTGGTTGCCGTGGGCCACGAACGCAACCACCCCGCGCACGACCCCCTGGTGCGTAGCGGCCGCGAATTCGGCCGTCACCGCCGACAGTTCGTTGCTCGTCTGCTCGCGTGTGCCGATGGTCTGCACGTTCTGCTCGGCGGCGAAGCTGCGCATCGCCTGCGCGGGCATGCCCTGCGCGAGCGTGATCGTGATGGCTGCGTCCTGACTCGAGCTTACCCCCTGCACCGCCTGCTTCTGGTTGAGCGTTCGCCATCCGGAGGGGAAGTCGAATCGGAAGCGCAGATCCGGGTGCAGGAACGTACTTCCCTCGAAGAAGCCCTCTCGCGGGTTCATCCCGAAGACCATCCCGTCGATCCGCCGGATGTACTCGTCGCGCCGCACGACCGCCGAGCCCGAACCGGCGGCCTCCGCCTGGGTGTTCCTGACCTCGGCGAGGATGTTCCCCACGCGATTCGCCGGGTTCAGGTGCGTGGAGAGCCACTCGGGCACACGCCCGCTACTCTCCGAGATCTGGCTCGCGCGCTCGAGCATGAGCATGACGTCGGCGAGCTCGATCGGCTCGTAGTTGGTGCGCCGCAAGTAGCGGACGCCCAGCTCGTCGGCCTCGTTCTCGGCGCCACGGCCGTAGCTGAGGAAGAGCAGCTGGAGTCCCGCCCCGGCCAGATCGCCGAACGCCGCCAGCTCGGGGACGATGATCATCCCGAGCCCGACCCCGAGCTGCGCGAGCTGCACGCGGCTGATCTGGCTGACGGCGTGTCGAGCCGTTACGTGGGCGATCTCGTGCCCGAGAATGTCGGCGAGCTCGGCCTCCGAGTTCAAGTGGGTGAGGATCCCGCGCATGATGTAGATGTACCCGCCCGGCAGCGCGAACGCGTTCACCGTCGGGTCGTCGATCACGCGGAACGTCCACGGTAGATCGGGCCGCTCCGACGCCGCGGCCAGCCGCTGTCCGATCTGGTTGACGTACCGCTGGACGGCCTCGTCCTCGTAGAGGCCCAGGGAGGCGACCACCTGCGGATCGGCCTCCCGTCCCATCTGGATCTCCTGACTCTCTCCGATGAGCAAGATCTCGCGCTCACCGGTCGCCGGATTGGTCGTGCAGCCGGCGAAGTCTCCGATCAGCAGGAAGGCCAGCGCCGCGCCGTGCGTCCGCCGCACTCTATTTATGACCGCTCCCCCATGGAGTCGCTCGGGCCCGCCGCCACGCGGCCCGCCCGGTTCTGGTTTTTCGCGATTCAGCTCCACCCTTACTGAAGCTCGCAAACGGCTGGAAGAGCAATTTCCAAGCCATCTTGGGACCTTTGGAGCTGCGCAGCGCACAGCTGCAACGGTGGGTGAATCGTTGACAGGAATCCCGCGGCCCGGAACTTTCCGCACCCAGGCCGGTGCGCAGCAGGGGGACCACCACGAGCCGGGGAGGCCCGATGGCCACGGTCGAGCAGGACGTACGACGGAAGGGGTTACCCCCCGAGGCGTACGAGCGGATCCCCGGGGAGAGCTATCCCCCTTACGTCGCGCCCCAGGAGAGCCGGGCCGAGTTCACCTTCCGGGCCGTGGGCCTGGGTATCCTGCTCGCGGTCGTCTTCGGCGCCGCCAACGCGTACCTGGGGCTCCGGGTCGGGCTGACGGTGAGCGCCTCGATCCCGGCGGCGGTGATGGCGGTGGCGATCTTCCGGTTGATCCGCCGGGGAAGCATCCTCGAGACCAACCTCGTCCAGACCGTGGCCTCCTCCGGCGAGTCGCTCGCCGCGGGGGTGATCTTCACGCTCCCCGCTCTCTTCATCTGGCAGCGGCAGGATCCCGCCATCGTGGTCAGCGTGCTCGAGGTAGGGGTGATCGCGCTGTTCGGCGGTCTGCTGGGCGTCCTCTTCATGATCCCGCTGCGCAGCTACCTGATCAGCCGGGAGCACGGCAGCCTCCCCTATCCGGAGGGAACCGCGTGCGCCGAAGTCCAGGTCGCGGGCGACGTCGGAGGAAGCCGGGCCACGCTCCTCTTCCAGGGGCTCGGCATCGGCGCCCTCTATCAGGCGCTCGCGAACGGCCGGGGGCTCGCGCTCTGGAACGAGTCGCCCTCCGTGAGCTTGCCGCGGAAGGCGGCGATCGGAGGCGACTTCACCCCCGAGCTACTCGGGGTCGGGTTCATCATCGGCCCCCGCATCGCGGCCATCATGTTCAGCGGCGGGGCGCTCGCGTGGCTCATCCTGATTCCCGCGATCGACGCGTGGGGAGGCACACGCACGGTCTATCCGGCCACGGTCCCGATGGAAGGCCTCGCGTCCGACCAGATCTGGAACAGCTATATTCGGTACGTGGGCGCGGGCGCCGTGGGCGTCGCCGGAATCGTGACACTGATCAAGAGCTTCCCCACGATCGTGCAGAGCTTCCGCCTGGGATTCGCCAACATCGGAATCGGCGGATCCACGACGCTCCCCCGCACCCAGCAGGATCTCCCCTTCAAGCTGGTCGCCGTCCTGACCGGCCTGATCTCGCTCGCGATCTGGCTCTTCCCCGGGATCCCGGTGAGCCTGCTGGGCGCGGTGCTGATCGTGATCTTTAGCTTCTTCTTCGTCACCGTCTCGAGCCGGATCGTCGGGCTGATCGGCTCGTCGTCGAATCCCGTGTCCGGGATGACGATCGCCGCGCTGATCCTGACGTCGCTGATCTGGGTGGCGCTCGGCCTGAACGACGGATCCATCGCGTCCAAGGTGTCGGTATTGGCGGTGGGCGCGGTGGTCTGCATCTCCGCGGCGATCGCCGGCGATACATCGCAGGACCTCAAGACCGGATTCCTCCTGGGCGCCACGCCATGGCGGCAACAATGGGGCGAGATGATCGGCGTGGTCGCCTCCGCGGCGGTCATGGGGTCGGTGCTGATCGTGCTCAACGAGTCCTACGGCATCGGCACCGCGGACGGCCTACCGGCCCCGCAGGCGACCCTCATGAGCCTCGTGATCGACGGGGTGCTGGAAGGGTCGCTCCCCTGGGGGTTCGTCGTGCTCGGAGGGCTCATCGCACTCGTGGTCGAGTTCGTCTTCAAACAGCCCGCGCTGGCGTTCGCCGTCGGCCTCTACCTGCCCATCTCGTTGAGCACCCCGATCCTGATCGGGGGGCTCATGCGCTGGGCGCTTACCCGCCGGTGGGAGGGCGAGACCGTCCCTAACGCCTCCCCCGCCTACGGCGGTGGGCCCGGAGCCGGCGAGGCGCCGGCCCAGCCGGACCACCCGAGCGCGGCCAAGTCCGGGGGCGCGAGCGAGAAGCGCGAGCAAGGCGTGCTCTTCGCGTCCGGGCTGATCGCCGGCGCCGCGCTCGTGGGAGTCCTGCTCGGCGGGGTGATCTACGCGATCACCAAGGCAACCGGCGATCCCGCGGCCGCCGACCGATGGGTGATCGGCGAGGAGTGGTCGCACGTCTTCCCGTACTCTTCCGAGCTGATCGGGGCAGCGATCTTCGCGGGGCTCTGCTGGCTGCTCTGGCGCGCCGCCAACCGTCAGATGGAGGCGTGAGGCCCTCGCTCCTCGTCGCGCTCGCCTCTGCCCTGCTGCTCGGGTGCGGCGGGCCGGCGGAGCCGGCCGTGATCGACCGCGAGACGTTCATCGAGACCTGGGTCGACTTGCGCCTCACCGTCCTCCACGCACGCGGCGTGCTCACGGACTCGGCGCGCGAGCGCGTGCTGCGCGAGCACGGGGCGACCGAAGAGGATCTCCTCGCGTTCGCGGACGAGCACGGCCGCGATCCCGCATACATGCTCGAGCTGTGGACCGAGGTGGAGGAGCGCCTCCGGCCGGCGCTCGCCCCCGACACCGCGGAGCTTCCCCCACCGGGGGTCCCGCCGGAAAGCGCGGCACCGGGCGCGTGAGCTGCGCCCGCCACGCACCCGCCTGCGCCGGCTCGCTCCGGCCGGCGCGGCGTACGCACGGCCGCCGGTCCAACTGCCACGGGCCGTGACCGCGCTTCCCGCCGTGGTCCTCGAGCGGGGGCGCGATCGGCCCGCTCGCGGCCGCCATCCCTGGATCTTTTCGGGGGCGATCGCCCGCATCGACGGCCATCTGGAGGACGGCGACGAAGTCGACGTCCTTGCGATCGACGGGTCCTTCCTGGCGCGCGGCCTCTACAACTCCCGGAGTCAGATCCGGGTGAGGCTGTATGTGTGGGACGCACGCGAGCGGATCGACGAGGGATTTTTCGCCAGGCGCCTGGACGCTGCGCTGTCCGTCCGCCACAGCCTCGGCCTGATGGACCCCGAGGGCGGCTGCCGGCTCGTCTTTTCGGAGGGCGACGGCCTCTCCGGGGTCGTGGTCGACCGCTACCGCGACATCCTGTCGATCCAGCTCACCTCGCTCGCGCTCGGGCGCCGGCGCCGGCTGCTCGTGGACCTGCTCGAGGAGCGGCTCCACCCGGCGGGCGTGATGCTCCGCACCGAGAAAGGGATGCTTGAGGAGGAGGGGCTCGAGGCCACGGACGGCGTGCTCCGCGGCGCCGTACCCGAGGAGCCGCTGCCGGTGCGCGAGAACGCACTCACCTTCCTCGTCGATCTCCGGACCGGGCAGAAGACCGGATACTTCCTCGACCAGCGTGAGAACCGGCAGGCCGTCGCGCCGCTCGCCGCCGGCCGTCGCGTGGCGGATGTCTTCTGCTACACGGGCGGCTTCGCGCTCCCCTGCCTGCGCGCCGGGGCGGACGCGGTGGTCGCGGTCGACGTTTCGGAGCGGGCAATCCAGCTGGCGGCGGCGAACGCGCGTGCGAACGGGCTCGACGACGGCCGCGCCAGCTTCGAGGTGGGTGATGCGTTCAAGTGGCTAGAAGCGTGCGCGGCGAGCGACCAGCGCTTCGACATGATTGTGCTGGACCCCCCTCGCTTCGCGCGCTCCGCCCGCGGTGTGCCCGGCGCGCTGCGCGGCTATCACGCGCTCAACGAGCTGGCAGTGCGCTGCCTCGAGCCCGGCGGAATCCTGGTCACCTGCTCGTGCACCGGACGGATCACGCGCGAGCTGTTCGAGCGCGTGCTCGCCACGGTCGAAGCGACGACCGGCCGGCGCATCCGCGTCCTGGCGACCCGCGGGCAGGCCCCCGACCATCCGGTCTCACCCACCTGTCCGGAGACGGCCTACCTGAAGTGTCTGGTGTGCGCGGTCGAGTGAGCCTCCTTGAGCGACGTCACTAGTGTTCCGTCCCAGAAATTCGTTGAGCACCGAGAGTGCCGATGCGCTGCTCTGGCAAGGCACGACGACGAGGAATAGCAGCGCTATTTCGAGGAGGAATAACGCAGCCAGAGCTGATGAAGCGGCGCTCGAATGCCAGCGAAGTTCTGGGGCGGGACACTAGCCTACGACCGCGTCGCTGCCGGTTCGGCAGAACATCCACAACTCGGGATCGCCCTCGCGCCACCGCCAGCGCGCGGCACCCGTCGCCGGATTCTCGAAGTCGGGCTCGTCGCTCTCCAGCACGACCCATTCGGTGGCGATGCCCAGCTCGCGCAGCAGCGCGACCTCGCTGGGCAGCATCTCGGCGACGCCGCCGCCGCGCGCCGTGGAGTTCACCATCCAGACGGTGCGCCCGCGCATTCGGCGGGCCACCCATTCGCCGTGCGTCCGCAGCTCCCGCACGGCGCCCGAGAGATGGCCCACGGCCTCGTAGTCGGCCAGGCCGGGGCGGGACGAAGGATCTACGCGACGGGCCACTTTTCTACTCCCACTCAATGGTTGCGGGCGGCTTCGAGCTGATGTCGTACGTGACCCGATTCACCCCCCTTACCTCGTTGATGATCCGGGTGCTCATCCGCCCGAGCACCTCGGCGGGAAAGGGATACCAGTCGGCGGTCATCCCGTCGCGGGAGGTGACCGCCCGCAGTGCAACCACGTTCTCGTAGGTGCGGAAGTCACCCATCACGCCCACCGACTGCACGGGGAGAAGCACCGCGAACGCCTGCCAGATCTCATCGTAGAGCCCGCCTGCCCGGATCTCCTCCAGGTAGATCATGTCTACCTCGCGCAGCACGTCCAGCCGCGGCCGGGTGACCTCGCCCAGGACGCGGATGGCGAGCCCCGGCCCCGGGAACGGGTGCCGTCCCACGAACTCCTCGGGCAGCCCGAGCTCGCGGCCGACCTGGCGTACCTCGTCCTTAAACAGCTCGCGCACCGGCTCGATCAGTTCGAAGGGCATGTCCACGGGCAGTCCGCCTACGTTGTGGTGCGTCTTGATCGTCGCGGATGGACCGCCCCTCGGTGAGACGGACTCGATCACGTCCGGATAGAGGGTCCCTTGCACGAGGAAGCGGGCATCCGAGCCTTCCTGCCGGACCACGTCGGCGAACACCTCAATGAAGGTGGAGCCGATCCGCCTGCGCTTCTGCTCCGGTTCGGTCACCCCGGCCAGCGCCGCGAGGAACCGATCGGCGGCGTCCACCACTACCAGCTTCATATGCATGTGCTTGCGGAAGGTGCGCTCCACGGTGTCGCGCTCGTGCTTCCGGAGCAGCCCATTGTCCACGAACACGCAGGTGAGCCGGTCGCCCACCGCCCGGTGGACGAGCGACGCGGCCACCGAGGAGTCCACGCCTCCGGAGAGGCCGCAGATCACGCGGCCGCCCTGTCCCACCTGGCGGAGCACCCCGTCGACGGTGTCGTCGATGAACGTGCCCGCTGTCCAGGTCGGCTCGCAGCAGCACACGCCGAACAGGAAGTTCGAGATCACCTCGTCCCCGCGGGCCGTATGAGCGACTTCCGGATGGAACTGAACGCCGTAGAGACGGCGCCCGGGATCCGCGAGCGCGGCCACCGGCAGCGTCTCCGTGGAGGCGAGCACCCGGTAGCCCGCCGGGGGCGCGTCCACGTGGTCGCCGTGTGAGCACCAGACGATCGTGCGCTCGCCGGGCGCAAAGCCGTCGAAGAGCGCGCCCGGATTCTCCACCGTGAGCTCTGCGCGGCCGTACTCCCGCTTGCCGGGCACGACCAGTGCGCCCTCGAGATGCGTGATCAGATGCATCCCGTAGCAGATTCCCAGAATGGGGACGCCCAGCGCGAGTAGCCCTGGATCGGCGCCCGGGACGTCCGCGTCGTATACGGAGGCCGGGCCACCCGAGAGGATGATCCCGCGCGCCCCCCACTCCCGGATCCAGTCCAGCGGCCGATTGCCGGGATGGATTTCACAGTACACGCACTCCTCCCGCACCCGGCGTGCGATCAACTGGGTGAACTGCGAACCGTAGTCCAGAATCAGGATGCGGTCGTGCGCGCACATCAGCTCTCTGCCCCTTCCCCGCTCCGTGTCTCCCACGGGATGGACTCTCCGCGCACGAGGTCCTCGAGCGTCTCCCGCCTCCGGATCAGATGCACGCGATCGCCCTCCACGAGTGCCTCGGCCGGACGGCGGCGCGCGTTGTAGTTGGAGGCCATCGCGAAGCCGTAGGCGCCCGCCGTGCGCACCGCGAGCAGCTGCCCCGGCTCGGGGAGCTCGAGCCGGCGGGCGCGGGCGAGGAAGTCACCGCTCTCGCAGATCGGACCGACCACGTCCACTACCTCGACGGGGCGGGACCCCGGCATCACGACGGACTCGATCGCGTGATACGCGTCGTAATGGCTCGGCCGGATCAGCTCGCTCATCCCTCCGTCTACGATCACGAACCACTTGGTCCCCACCTGCTTCACGTACTCGACGCGAGTGAGCAGGATGCCTGCCTCGCCCACGATGAAGCGCCCGGGCTCCAGGATCAGTCGCAGCCCGGTCGCCCGCACGAGCGGAAGAATGGCACTGGCCAGGTCCTCCATGACCAGGCGCGGCTCCTCGCGGTACGGCACGCCGTAGCCGCCGCCGATGTCCACGAACTCCAGGGCGTCTCCCTCCGCACGCAGCCTCGGCACCATCTCCACCACGCGCGAGAGCGCCTGGCAATACGGAAGCGGATCGAGGATCTGCGAGCCAATGTGCATGTCGATGCCGCACGCCCGCAGCCCTGGCTGCTCCCGCGCCCAGCGATAGAGCTCGTACGTCTCCTCGATCGGGACGCCGAACTTGGTCTCAGCGTGACCCGTCCGGGTGTACTCGTGCGGGGTGGGCGAGAGGACATCTGGATTCACGCGCACGGCGAAGGGCGCGATCGTCCGCATTGCCGCGGCGACCGCGGCCAGCCGCTCCAGTTCGCCCTTGCTCTCGACGTTGAAGACGTGGATGCCGCTCTGGAGAGCCTGGCGCATCTCCTGCTCGGTCTTCCCGACGCCGGCGAACACGATCCGCTCCGGGGGGATGCCTGCGCGCAGCGCCCGGTACAGCTCGCCCAGGCTCACGATGTCCGCGCCAGCACCCAGGCGCCCGAGCCGGTGCAGCACGGCGAGATTCCCGTTCGCTTTGACCGAATAGGCGATCAGGTGTTCGACCTCGCGGAACGCGTGGTCGAACGCGTGGAACTGCGCCTCCACCTGCTCCAGGTCGTAGACGTAGAGGGGGGTGCCGAAGCGCGCCGCCAGCTCCGACAGGCGGAAGACGCCCGCGCGGAGCTCGCCCTCCACGCGTGGAAAGGGAGCGGTCAGTACGCCCGCGCCCAAACCACCTCCATGCGCGAGGGTCCCTCCCCGCCGATGCAGCGCGCGGGCGCGGTGCCCGAGCGAAACTCCTCGTCCGGGATTACGCGGATGGTCACCTTCATCTCCTCCTTGGCACGCTGCTCGACCGTCGGATCGCCGCTCCAGCCGGTGTAGACGAACCCCCCCTTGGTCTCGAGGATCTCTTTCATCTCCCCCCAGTCGGAGACGCCCCGGTAGGAGTTGGCCTCGCGGCGCTCGACGGCGCGCTGGAGGAGCTCACGCTGGAATGCCTCCAATCGCTCGGGCAGCATGGTGATCGCGTGTGTCTGCGGCAGGAATTCCTTTCTCCCGTCCTCCCGGGGAGGAATGCGCCGCACCAGCACCACCTGCTCCCGGTCGAGATCCTTGGGGCCGAGCTCCATGCGATAGGGGACCCCCTTCCGCTCCCATTCGTAGAACTTGGCGCCCGGGCTCAGATAGTCTCGGTGATCGACCTTCACGCGCACGCCCTGGGAGGCCAGCATCCCGTGCAGCTCATCGGCCTTCTCGTGGATCGCGGTGGCCTTCGCGTCGCTGCCCTTCACGATCGGTACGACCACGACCTGCACCGGCGCGAGGAGGGGGGGGAGGACGATGCCCTCGTCGTCCCCGTGGGTCATCACCATGCCCCCGACCAGCCGCGTGGAGACGCCCCACGACGTGTTCCAGGCGTACTCCTCCTTCCCCTCCACGCTCTGGAACTTGAGGTCGAACTGCTTCGAGAAGTTCTGGCCGAGGAAGTGCGAGGTCCCGGCCTGGAGCGCCCGGTTGTCCTGCACGAGCGCCTCGAGCCCGTACGTGCGGACCGCGCCTGCGAATTTCTCGGAGTCGGTCTTGAGGCCGGTGACCACGGGCATCGCGATCCACCGCTCCATGAACTCACGGTAGATCCCGAGCATCCTGCGGGTCTCCTCCTCGGCCTCCTCGGCGGTGGCGTGCGCGGTGTGTCCCTCCTGCCAGAGGAACTCGGAGGTGCGCAGGAAGAGGCGGGTACGCAGCTCCCAGCGCATCACATTCGCCCACTGATTCATGAGCACCGGTAGATCGCGGTAGCTCTGCACCCACTTCGCGTACATCGAGTAGATGATGGTCTCGGAGGTCGGCCGCACCACCAGCGGCTCCTCGAGCTCCTTGCCACCCGCGTGCGTGACCACGGCCAGCTCGGGCTTGAAGCCCTCGACGTGCTCCTTCTCCTTCTCGATGAAGCTCATCGGGATGAGGAGCGGGAAGTACGCGTTCTCGTGGCCGGTGTCCTTGAAGCGCCGGTCGAGCGCGGCCTGCATCCGCTCCCAGATCCCGTATCCCCATGGCCGGATGACCATGCTGCCACGCACCGGCGAGTAGTCGGCCAGCTCACTGCTCAGGACGGCCTCGTTGTACCAGGCCGCGAAGTCGACGGCACGCGGGGTCAGCTTCCGGTCATCGGCCATCCTTCACCAGCTCCTCGAGCCGCACGTCTTGCTCCTGTCCCGACGCCATGTCCTTGACGACCGCGACGCCGCGCTCCAGCTCGGCCGGACCCAGCACGATCACCGAGCGCGCACCCTCAGTGGCGGCGGCCCTGAACTGCTTCCCCACCGGCTGCGGCCGGAGCGAGTACAGGACCGAGCAGCCGCGGTCGCGCAGCGCGTGCGCGAGCGCCAGGGCGCGCGGGCGCTGCTCCTCGCCCACCGGCACCACGAAGTAGTCGACCGAGCGCGTCGTGTCGGGAACGAGCCCGCGCTCGCGGAGCAGCTCGGTGAGGACGACGTCGCCCATGCCGAAGCCGACCGCCGGCAGCGGCTCCCCGCCCACCAGCTCCAGCAGGCGGTCGTAGCGTCCGCCGCCGCAGATGGCACGCAGCACTCCCCTGCGGTCGAACAGCTCGAAAACGATGCCCGTGTAGTACGCGAGCCCGCGCACGATCCTCAGGTCTACCTCGACGAAGGGCACGAGCCCCATCGCTTCCAGTAGGGCCAGATACGCGCGGAGCCGCCCTACGGCCTCCACCACCTCCGGGCGGTCGCCGAAGCGGGCCGCCACGGGGTCGAGGCCTCCGCCGAGCAGCCCGAGCAGCTCGGCGGAGGCCTCCGGGGAGAGCCCCACCTCCTCGATCAGCCGCTGGCGGCTCCGCTCTCCGCTCTCCCGACCGAGCTTGTCGATCACCCCGAACGCTGCGCCCATGGCGGCGTCCCGCACCCCGGCCGCGGCGAGCAGCGCGGTGAGGAGCCGCCGATCGGAGACGCGTGCGCGTACGTCCGCCTCACCGAGCCCCAGCTCGCGCAGCCCGTCCAGCGCGACCGCTAGGACTTCGGCATCGGCGGCGACCCCCTCCTCACCGATGACGTCCACGTTCCATTGGAAGTGCTCGCGCAGCCGCCCCCGTTGCTGGCGCTCGTAGCGGAAGAGCTGCGGGACGCTGAACCACCGGATCGGCTTGCGGAGCGAGCGGCTCCGCTCGGCCAGAATCCGCGCAAGGGAGGGCGTCATCTCGGGGCGGAGCGAAACCTCGCGATCTCCCTTGTCGGTGAAGCTGTAGAGCTGGCTGACGATTTCCTGTCCACTCTTCTCGACGTACAGATCGAGCACCTCGAGGGGCGGGCCGTCGTACTCCACAAAGCCGTAGCGCCGGGAGACCCGGCGCCAGGCTTCGAACACATGCGCTCGGACCACGAAGTCCTCGGGGGCAAAGTCCCGGAACCCCGGCAGCCGCTTGAAATGCCTGGTCATGGGAGCCGGAATCTACCATCGGAAGAGGATTGGACAACGGCCGGCTCCGCGCCCCGCCCGACGGCTCCCTACTCCGCGGGCGGGCAGCGCCCGAGAACGCGCAGCGCATCTCCCACGGTATAGGCGGACCCGGTCACGACCACGGTCCCCCTACCGGCCGCGGCCCGCGCTGCCTCGAGCGCAGCGCCGAAGTCGAGGACCGCGTCGAGCCCGCAGCGGGGCCCGAGCACCCGCTGCAGCATGGCCGCGGCACCGGTCGGATCCCAGCGCCGCTCTTCCGGGGTGGAGGGTGGCACAGTGAGGAACGCGCGCTCCATGCGCGCACAAAGCGCGGGCAGCATGTGCAGCCAGTCCTTGTCCGCGAGTACGGCGAGCAGCGCCACCCGCGGGCGCGGCAGGCCGATCCGATCGAGCAGGGCGGTGAGCGAGCCCATGCCCGCGGGATTGTGCGCCACGTCGAAGAGCCAACACCCGTCGGCGGACCACTCGATCTGATTGCGGCCCGGCCAGCGCACCCGCGCGATCCCCTGCTGGAGCGCGTCGGCGGAGGGACGGAGCCGGGAAGGCAGCTCGGCGAGCATCGCGACGGCGACAGCGGTGTTGATCGCCTGGTGCACCCCGGCCAGCGGAGTCCTCAGGCGGAGCCTCCCCCAACCTCCAGTCTCGAGGGTGAACGCGGTGTGGTCCGACGTGATCTCCAGTTCTTCGATCGCGTCGGGGTCGACCCGCTGGAGCGGCGCCCCGCGCTCGGTGCAGGCGCGCGCGAGCACCTCCAGCAGCTCGGGATCGCGCTCGGCCGTGACCAACGGTACCCCGGCTTTCGCGATGCCCGCCTTCTCCGCAGCGATCGTCGGCAGGTCGCTCCCCAGATAGTCGGCATGGTCGAGCACGACGTTCGTCACTGCCGTCACGAGTGGATTCACCACGTTGGTCGCGTCCAGCCTCCCTCCCAGGCCGACCTCCATGACCGCCACCTCGACCCCCTCGCTTGCGAACGCCTGGAAGCCGAGCAGGGTGGCGGCCTCGAAGAAGGTGAGCTCATGCCGGGTGATCAGCGGCTGAAGCGCGTTCGCGTACGCCTCGAGACGGGCCGCGGTAAGGGGCTCGCCCCCGATCTGGATGCGCTCCCCGAAGGAGCATAGGTGGGGCGACGTGTAGAGGCCGACCCGCCGCCCGTCGGCGGACAGCACTGAGGCCAGGGTGGCGGCGACCGAGCCCTTCCCGTTGGTGCCCCCGACATGGAGGGCCGGCACGGCGAGCTGCGGATCGCCCAGCTCCGCCAACGCGGCGCTCATCCGCTCCACTCCCCAGGGCACGTTCGTGGCGAGCACGGGAAAGAGGCGCGCCACCAGCGGGTCTGCGAAGGGGCGGTCGAGCCGCTCCGGGGAGGGGATGTCGGGCCGCAAGGCGGGTGCGCTCAGGCGTGGCTCTCCCAGACATTCCCCATGTGCCGGAGCAGCAGCGCTAGCTCGGCCTTGAGCTCGCGCCGGTCGACCACCCGGTCGACCATGCCGTGCCGGATTAAGAATTCCGCGCGCTGGAACCCCTCCGGCAGCTCCTGCTTGATCGTCTCCTCGATCACGCGCGGGCCCGCGAACCCGATCAGCGCGCCCGGCTCGGCGACGTTCACGTCCCCGAGCATCGCGTGGGAGGCGGTCACTCCACCCGTGGTCGGATCGGTGAGCACCGAGACGAAGGGAATCCCGGCCTCGTGCAGCCGCGCGAGCACCGCCGAGGTCTTGGCCATCTGCATGAGAGAGTAGATCCCCTCCTGCATGCGCGCGCCCCCCGAGGCGCTCACCACGATCAGGGGGATCCGTCGCTCTAGAGCCACCCGCCCGCAGCGCGCGATCTTCTCGCCCACGACCGAGCCCATCGAGCCGGCGATGAAGCGGAAATCCATCACCGAGAGAGCTACCGGCAAGCCGTCGAGCGAGCCGGTCCCGGTCATCACGGCCTCGCCTTGACCGCTCCCCTCGGCTGCCTCCACGCGCTTACGGTATGGCTTCAGGTCGCTGAATCCGAGCGGGTCGGCGGCGCGCAGGTGCATGTCCAGCTCGTCGAAGCTGCCCTCGTCGATCAGCAGCTCCACATACGCGTCCGCGTCGATGCGGAAGTGGAAGCCACAGGTCGGGCAGACCTCGAGATTCTGGGAGAGCTTCTCCCGGTACAGGATCTCGCCACAACCCTTACACTTGACGAAGACGTCGGCGACGACGTCCAGCCGCTCCGCGGAGCGGAGCGGCTTCTTCTCCTTCCGGAACCAGGCCATCGGCCTCCCGGAGCGGCGGTCGTTCTAGACCGCCCGGCTATTCCTCGTGCGCCAGGCGGGCGACCATCCCCACCGCCAGCCAGCTGGTGAGGAGGAAGGTGCCGCCGTAGCTCATGAACGGAAGCGGGATGCCCGTGATAGGAACGAGCCCCACGGTCATCCCGATATTCACGAAGATATGGACCACCCAGACGCCAAAGATACCGAACAGCACCAGGCCGGCAAAGGGATCGTTCGCCTCCTCTGCCATCTTGACTAGGCGGTAAAGGACGTAGGCGAACAGCAGTAGGGCGAGCCCGACGCCCAAGAAGCCAAGCTCTTCGCCGATCACGCTGAAGATGAAGTCGGTGTGCTGCTCGGGGAGAAAGTCGAAGCGCTTCTGGGTCCCCTCGAGGAAGCCTTTTCCGGTGAGACCCCCACTCCCGATCGCCACCTTGGACTGCATCAGGTTGTAGCCGGCGCCGCGCGGGTCCACGGCGGGGTCGAGGAAAACCAGGAGTCGGTTCTGCTGGTAGGGCTTGAGCGAGTTCCAGAGCGGCATGGCGATCGCGCCGGCCGCGATGTTCACCAGGATCACCGCCGCCGACTCGTACAGGAAGAGCCGGTAGCGGTAAAGGTACAGCACCAGGAACAGGATGACGATGTACCCCGACCAGATGCGCGTGTCGAAGGACAGGATGAGTCCGAGCACCGGGCTCGCGACGAGCAGGAGCAGGAAGGGAGGGGTCCCGGCCCAGTAGAGCATCGCGTAGAGGAGCCCGATGAATGCCATCCCCGAACCCAGGTCTCCCTGGAGCATGACCAGCCCCAACGGCAGAGCGACCATCACCCCGGGCGCGAGCAGGTCGCGCAGCCCCGTGGGCGGCTCGTCCTTCGCGGACAGGAGCCTGGCCAGCGCGAGCACGGTGGCGATCTTGGCCAGCTCGGAGGGCTGAAAGCGGAGGCTGCCGATCGCCAACCAGCTGGTCGTACTCTCCGCGGTGCCCACGCCCGTTCCGACCACCAGAGTCGCGGCGAGCAGCACGAGGGTAAGCACGTACGCCGGGATCGCGATCCACTCCCACCAGCGGAGGGCAACGCGCGCGACCAGGGAGAAGGTCACGATCGCGATCGCGAACCAGCCGAGCTGGCGCCGCCACGCCTCGGTGACCACCGGGTCGGGCGTATTCACCGCGCCGGCCGAGTACACCATCGCGATCCCGAAGAAGGAGAGCAGGAGGATGCCCAGCACGAAGCGGCCGTCCACCACCCACCGCTCGAGGACGCGGAGCATCGTTCTACCGGCGCTCCCGCTGCTGCTGGAGGCGCTGGCCCGCGGGCGTGAAGTATCGCCCCACCATCGCGTGCTCGCGCAGCGTCTGAACGGTTTCGATGAGCATGCCGTACTTCTTGCGCAGATAGAAATCCGCGACCTTGGCGGCGATGGGAGCCGCGACCGCCGATCCACCCCCCCCGTACTCCACCAACACCGTCACGACGATCTCGGGATCGCCCCCCGGCGGTCCGGCGATCGCGGAGAACCACGCATGGTCCAGGGCCAGCCCCTGGAGCGAGAGCGGATTCTGCCCGGTGCCCGTCTTGCCGATCAGGTCCCAGTGCTCGAGCGAGGACATGTACGCGGTTCCGCCTAGGCCGGTCACCTGCCGGAGCCCCTGCCGGAGCGCAGCCAGGTCCGCCGAATCGAGCTTGAGCGTCCACCCCTCGGGCTCGTTCTGCCGTCCGATGAAGAGGCTGGGGGCGGGGGCGGAGCCATCCCGCGCCAGCGCCGTGTAGAACTGCGCCATCTTGAGGGGAGTCTGGGAGTTCGGGCCCTGTCCGATCGCGAGCGAGAGCACCTCCCCCTCGTTGGGCGTGTAGCCGAAGCGCGACTCCCAGAACTCGGGACCAGCCGGGAACACTCCCGCCTTCTCCTCGGGCAGATCGATCCCGCACCGGCGGCTGAAGCCGAAGTCGGTCGCCTCCCGGAGCAGCCGCTCGAGCCCGATCTTGATTCCGAGCTGGTAGAACCAGACGTCGCAGGAGTGCTGGATTGCGCCGGCGAGGTCGAGTGAGCCGTGCCCACCGGGCCGCCAGCAGCGCCAGTAGCGGTTGCCGTACTGGAGCCCGCCCGTGCACGGGATCGGCATCTGGTCGTGGGGCTCGATCACCCCGAGCTCGAGCCCGATCGCGGCGGTCGCCAGCTTCCAGGCGGATGCGGGCGGGTACAGCCCCAGCACCGCGCGGTTGTAGAGAGGCTTCGATGGATCGGTGTTGAGGTACTGCCACAGCTCCGGGTCGATCCCGCCAACGAACTCGTTCGGGTCGAAGGTCGGAGCCGAGTAGAGAGCGAGCACGCTCCCGTCCGTGGGATCGATCGCGACCACCGAGCCCATCTTGTCCTTCGGGAAGATCCGGTGGATCCAGCGCTGGAGCTCGAGGTCCACCGAGAGGCGCAGGTCGCCTCCGGACACGCCCGGCCGCGACGTAGAGCCGGAGAAGTCGCCGACGATCCGGCCGCGCGCGTCCACCTCGACGAAGCGGACCCCGGACTCCCCCTGGAGAATGTGCTCGTACTGGCGCTCGATGCCCGTCTTCCCGACGATCATCCCCTGCTGGTACTCCTCGCGCGGGAACATGGAGGTGCCGAGCTCCTCGGCCGTGATCTCCCCGATGTAGCCCAGAACGTGCGAGACCGCAGGCCCGTCGGTGTAGCGCCGGTGCGGCCGCATCTCGACGTAGACGTTCAGGAACTCGGCGCGGCGCTCCATCAGCGCGGTAGCCGCTTCGAGCCCGGCGTCCGCGGTCACCACGAGCGGCTGACGCGGATAGCTCCGCAGGGTGGCGTCCAGGCGGGACACCTGGAGGTTTGTCAGCGGGATATATGTCCGGAGCTGCGCGACCGTCGCCATCACGGAGTCGCGCGAGGCGGGCAGCACGGTCACGGCGTAGCTGGGCACGTTGTCCGCGATGATGCGCCCATTCCGGTCGAAGATGGTGCCCCGCGGCGCGGGCACGTCCAGCCGCCGGAGCCGGTTCTCCTCCGCCCGCAGCTTGTAGGTACTCGACGCGAGGACCTGTACGCGGAAGAAGGCGGTGAACAGGCCCGCGAAGAGCAAGAACAGCCCGATCATCGCGCCTTGCGCGCGGCGCCGGCGTGCATGCGGATGCTGCGTCTTCATCGGAGCGACTCCCACCAGGCTCCCGTGATCCTGACCGCCACGACCCCGATCGCGGCGGCGTACGCCGCGGCCAGGGGCGCGCCGATCAGGATCGCCTGCACGAACGGCTCACGCACCCCCTCTCCTACCGCCACCCAGTGGACGAGATCCTTGACCCACTTCCCCAGGAAGAGGTAGGAGATCATGAAAAAGAACGAGTCTCCCACGAACCAGTCCCGCGTCCGCGCCCCGGCCGCCCCGACCAGGGTCAGAGCGAGCGCGTTCGCCCCGAACGCCAGGAGGCTGAACGCGTCCAACAGCAGCCCGAAGGCAAAACCGATGCCCGCCGCGGCTCCCATCCCGACCTCCAGGGCCGCGAGCAGCAGCGAAACGGTCAGCAGGTCGGGGGCGACCTCGGCGAGCCCCAGCCCCAGGTGCAGGAAGAAGTGGAGGAAGGCCAGCCCGACCACGGTGGCCCACACCCGCCACGACCCCCTCACCGCGCGATCGCTCCCCCTTGATCACGCATCCCGTTCACCGACCGGTCGTGTCCGCGGGGCCGGGGGTGGGCTCGGCCGGCAACCGGATCGTGTCGGTCGGCACCGGGAGCTGCCGCACCCCGGTCGTGTCCGCCGGCCGCGCGCGCGGCGGCCCGCTCGGGACGGGCGGAGCCTGGGGCTCGGGGGACTGTGGCTCCGGGGCGCGCGGCTCGGGCTCCGCGGCTCCCCCCGTCGGGGACGGCTGCACGGAGGGACGGATCTCCGGCGCACGGATCGCGGGGGCCGGACGGGCGGGCGGCGGAGCAGCCGCCGGCGCGCGCGTCGCGGCGACCCGCTCGGGTTCGCGCACCGGGGTGCGGGTCCCGAGCCGCGGGCGGGAATCGGACCGGGCCGATCCCTCAGCCGCCAGCGCTGCGCTGTCGCGCGCCGTGTAGGCCCCGAGCAGCCGCTCCAGGTGCGCGAGACTGTCCGCGCGCGCCTGCTCGGTCAGCACGAGCTCCTGCTCCGAGCGGATGGAGTCGGGCGGGAACACCGGGCTGAGGTCGGCCGGCGCGTTGCCGACCGCGACCAGCACGTGCGTCGCCGTGCCCGGCTCCGCCAGTGGCCTCAACCAGTAGCTCTTGCGCCAGCCTCCCTCTGCCTCCGCCAGACCGTTGATCAGCCCGATCGGGACCCCCCGCGGGAAGATCCCGCCGAGGCCGCTCGTGACCACCAGGGTTCCGTCCTCCAGCCGCGTGTGGAAAGCGGTCCCATTGAGCACGAGGCGGTCCTCTTCGCGGAAGCGTCCCCGCCGGCTCTCCACCATTCCATAGGTGCTGCCGTCGGCGGTCATCGCACCGGCACGGAAGTCGGGATGGGTCCAGTCCATCCCGACGGAGTGATCCGCCCGCGCGTCACGGATCACGCCGACCAGTCCGCGCGCGCTGATCACCGGGGCGTTCGGGCGCACGCCGTCCGCCGCCCCGGCATCCACCAAGAAGGTGCTCTCGGATCCGGTGATCCCGGCGCGCACGACGGTGGCGGCCTTGAAGGCCGGACCGAGCTTCTCGGACAATGCGAGAAGCCCGCGTAGGCGGCGGTTCTCCTCCGTGAGTGCGCCCTGCGCGGCCATCCAGGCGACTAGGGAGTCGAGCCGCTGGCGGAGCTGGTCCGCCTCCGTGGCGCGCACCCTGAGCGTGGTGATGGTTTCCTGCGTGGTAATGAAGGGACGGAGCACGGTGCTCCTGAGGAAGGCCGCGACCTGCTGCTGACCGCCGGAGGGGAGGTAGGTGACGACTAGCGCGGCGATCACGAACAACGCGGTCGCCACCATATGACGGCGGCCACGAGTGTCGGCGGTCTCGTTGGTATAGGCCGGCATGCTCAGCCTGCTACGCAGGTACCGTACCCCGCCCTCACGTCGTCAGCACTGCTCGGTACTTCATCATGTCGTCCAAGATCCTCCCCGCCCCTCGCACCACGCACGTGAGCGGTTCCTCGTCCACGTGGATCGGCAGGTTGGTCTCGTGCTGGAGCAGCCGGTCCAGTCCGCGGATCAGGGCACCCCCACCGGTCATCACGATCCCCCGGTCGACGATGTCCGACGACAGCTCGGGGGGGGTGATCTCGAGGGCGCGGCGGACAGCCTCCACGATCGCCTGGATCGGCTCCTGGATGCACTCGCGGATCTCCTGCGAGTGCACAGTGACGGTCTTGGGGATCCCCGAGACCAGATCCCGCCCCTTGACCTCCATCTCCCGCTCATCGCCCCCGTCGAACGCCGAGCCGATCTGGATCTTGAGTGCCTCCGCCGTCGGCTCGCCGATCAGCAGGTTGTAGTTCTTGCGCATGAAGGTGACGATCGAGGTATCGAGCTCGTCGCCGCCCACGCGGATCGAGGTGTTGGAGACGATTCCGTTTAGCGCGATCACGGCGATCTCAGTAGTGCCGCCGCCGATGTCGATCACCATGTTGCCGGTCGGGGTCTCGACGGGGAGCCAGACCCCGATCGCGGCGGCCATCGGCTCGGCGACCATGTACACCGCCTTGGCCCCCGCCGCCATCGCGGAGGAACGCACTGCGCGCCGCTCCAATTCGGTGATTCCGGAGGGCACGCCGACCACAACCCGCGGCTTGAGGCGGAAAATGCGCTTCGCGGTGACATGCTTGAGGAAGTGGCGGAGCATCATCTCCGTCACGTCCACGTCCGCGATCACCCCGTCCTTGAGCGGCCGGACGGCTTCGATCCCTTCCGGCGTGCGGCCGAGCATCCGTTTGGCCTCAAGCCCTATCCCCATGATCCGCCGCGTGCCGCGATTGACCGCGACCACGGAGGGCTCGTTGAGGACGATCCCTTCACCCTTGACGTAGACGAGCGTATTCGCCGTGCCGAGGTCGACGGCGATGTCGTTGACGGGGATCATCCGTCCTCCGGACAGCCAGCCTAACAACAAATACCGTTCCGGTCCGAGCGTGAGCGGGGCCCGGATGCCGCGGCTCCGGGAACGACCGAAGCTAAACGGACGCCCGAGCCCCTGCAAGGAACGCTCCCGCAAGGGGTTGGAGCGATGGCCGGAGGGGCTCGCGAGCGCCTTCTCCTGCCCTTCCGGCAGGAGAAGGCGCTCCTCTTCAACCCCGCCCGGTGCTCCCGAAGCCTCCCTCCCCGCGCCCGCTCGACGCGAGGTTCGCCGCCTCCTCGACGCGCGGCGCCTCGAAGCGCGCGAACACGAGCTGGGCGATCCGCTCGCCCCGCTCGAGTCGGAGCGGCTCCGCTCCGAGATTCTGGAGGATGACCTTGATCTCCCCGCGGTAGTCGGGATCGATCGTACCTGGACTATTGGGGAGAGTGAGGCCGTGCTTGAGCGCGAGCCCGGAGCGCGGCCGCACCTGGCACTCGATCCCTTCCGGAAGCTCCATCACCAGGCCCGTGGGCACGAGCACGATCTGCCCGGGAGCGAGCTCCACGGGAGCCGCCGCACGTACGTCGTAGCCCGCCGCGAGCGCGGTCGCGCGGGCGGGGAGCGGGAGGTCCGGGTTCGAGGGGAGCCGCCGGAAGCGGACAACCGCATCCTCACTCGTGCTCACGCGCGCGCCGGCTCGCGCAGGAAGCGCTCGAGCGGAAGGGCCTCCATCCCGAATGCATCGGCCACGCCCGGATGCGTGATCCTGCCGTCCACGACGTTCACGCCGCCCGCGAGCGCGCGGTCGTCCGCGCAGGCCCGGCGCCAGCCGAGGTGCGCGGCCTCATCGTGTACGGGAGCGTGGCGTTGGTGAGCGCGAGCGTGCTCGTGCGCGGCACGCCACCCGGCATGTTGGCGACCCCGTAGTGCACGATGTTGTCCACCATGTAGGTGGGCTGGTCGTGCGTGGTGGGTCGGATCGTCTCGACGCAGCCACCCTGATCGACGGCGACGTCCACGATCACCGAGCCCGGTCGCATGCGGCTCAAGTCTTCGCGCAGCACCAGGTGCAGAGCCTTCCGGCCGGAGATGAGCACGGTTCCGATCACGAGATCCACATCCTCGACCTGCTCGCGGATCGCGTAGCGCGTGCTGAACAACAGGCTCACGTTGGCCGGCATCACGTCCTCCAGGTAACGGAGCCGGGCGAGGTCTACGTCCATGCTGAAGACGCGCGCGCCCATCCCCACCGCGATCTTGGCCGCGTTCGTGCCGACCACGCCGCCGCCCAGGATGAGCACCTTTCCGGGGAGCACGCCCGGAACACCGGACAGCAGGACGTCCGATCCCCCCGCGTGTTTGGCGAGGAAGCGCGCTCCCTCCTGCACGGCCATCCGTCCCGCCACCTCGCTCATCGGCGTGAGCAGGGGCAGCTCGCCGCTCGGAAGCTCGACCATCTCGTACGCGATCGCGATCGCGTACGAGCTCATGACCGCGCGCGTGAGCGCCTCAGACGCGGCAAAGTGGAAATAGGTGAAGAGCAGCTGCTCCGCGCGCATGCGGGGCCACTCCGGCTCGATCGGCTCCTTCACCTTGAGGATCATGTCGGCGCGTGCCCAGACCTCCTCCGGTCCGTCGATCATGTGCGTGCCCGCGACCTCGTAGAAGTCGTCCGTGAATCCGCTCGGGACCCCGGCTCCCTGCTCGACCATCACCGCGTGGCCGGCGTCGACAAGGGCCTCCACACCCGCCGGGGTAATCGCCACCCGGTACTCCTCGCGCTTGATCTCCTTCGGCACGCCGATGCGCATACCCCCCTCGCTTAACGGGTCATTCGCCTTCTGGTCCAAGCCGAAGCAGCAATTGCCGGTCCGGCTCGTAGAAGGCGGCGGCGGCCGCCACCTCCTCCCCGCTCACGGCGTCGATCCGCGCCAGCAGCTCGTCCAGATCGAGGAACGGCTCTTCGTAGAGCGCGAATCCCGCCAACCGGTGGAGCCGCGCACCCGTGGATTCGAGCGACAGCATGATCTGCCCCTTCACCTGCCGCTTGGTCTGCTCCAGTTCGCTTTCCGGAAGCCCCTCGCGCGCGAGCCGCGCCAGCTCCTCGCGCACGGCGTCCACGGCGCGCTGCTCCCATGCGGGGCGTGTCCCCACGTAGACCCCCGTCAGGCCGGCGAGAGCATAGAAGGACTGGAAGGAGTAAACCGTATACGCGAGCGCCAGCTCCTCGCGGATGCGTTGGAAGAGACGCGAGCTCATCCCGCCCCCGAGCGCCGAGGAGAGCAGCACGAGCGCGTAGCGCCTCGGGTCTGCGTGCGGGGGCGCGTCCGTCCCGAATACCAGGTGGCTCTGCGCCCCACCTCGCCGTACCCGCTCGTCGCCGCGGGTCGCCTCCGGCAGCGCGGGGACGCGGTCGTTGCGCTCGCCGGGTGAAGCGCCGCCGAACAGCCGCGTCACCGCCTCGAGGAGCGGCCCGTGCTGCACGTTCCCGGCGGCGGCCAGGACCAGGTTCCGGCCTACGTAGCGCTCCCGGTGGAGGCGGCGGAGCGTCTCCGCGGACGTGGCGGCCACGGTCTCGCGCGTGCCCAGAATGGAATGGCCGTAGGGGTGGCCCTCCCAGAGCCGCTCTCCGTGCAACTCGAAGACGAGGTCGTCCGGCGTGTCCTCGACCGTGGAGATCTCTTCGAGCACCACCTCACGCTCGAGGTCGAGGTCCTCGGGCCGGAGCAGCGGAGCGAGCGTGAGATCGGCCAGCACGTCGAGCGCCTCGGATAGGTGCTCGTCGAGCACGCGCGCCTGGAAGCTTGTGTGCTCGCGGCTCGTGTAGGCATCGAGGGAGCCACCCAACCCCTCGAGCGCGAGCGCCAGATCGCGCGCCGTGCGCCGCGTGGTTCCCTTGAAGACGAGGTGCTCGAGCAGGTGGCTGGCCCCCATCTCCTGGGGCCCCTCGTGCGCCGCGCCCTGGCGGACCCAGACTCCCACCGAGACGGACCGCACCCCTGGGATCTCCTCCGACAGCACCTGGACGCCGTTGGGGAGCAGGTCGCTGTGCAGGGGCGAAACGCCGAAGGGGGACACGGACATGGTCTGTCCGTACCCCCCAGACCAGCTGCCTGGATCCAGCGGCGCCCTCCTGTCAGCGCCGGCCGGCCCGGCGGCGGCGGCGATCCCGGGCGCCCCGCTAGCCGCGGCTGGTGGCGGCGGGCTGAGCGGCCCCCTCCCCCAGCTCGACCAGCGCGGCCTTCCGGGACAGCCGGAGCCGCCCCTTCTCGTCGATCGAGAGCAGCTTGACCTTGGTGACGTCCCCCTTCTTGAGGACGTCCTCGGTCTTCTCGACGCGCCCGTCGGCCAACTCCGAGATGTGGCACAGCCCCTCGGTGCCCGGCAGAATCTCGATGAACGCGCCGAAGGTGGTGGTGTTCATGACCCGACCCTCGAAGATACGCCCCACCTCGGGCTCCTGCACGATCGCCTCGATCATCTCGCGCGCGCGGTTGCTCGCCTCCATGCTCACCGCCGCGATTTTCACGAGGCCGCTGTCGTCGATCTCGATCTTGGCGCCCGACTCGTCCTGGATCGCGCGGATCGTCTTGCCCTTGGGCCCGATGATCTCGCCGATCTTCTCCGGGTTGATCTGGACCGTGACGATGCGAGGAGCCCAGCTGGAAAGTTCAGTGCGCGGCTCGCCCAGAGCCTGATCCATGATGTCGAGGATATGCATGCGGCCCCGGTTGGCTCGCTGCAGTGCCTCTTCGAGAATGACGAACGTGAGCCCCTCCACCTTGATGTCCATCTGGATCGAGTTCACACCCTTGCGGGTGCCGGCCACCTTGAAGTCCATGTCGCCGAGTGCGTCCTCGAGGCCGAGGATGTCGGTCAGCACCGCCACACGGTCGCCTTCCTTGATGAGCCCCATCGCGACGCCCGCGCAGGCCGCCTTCATGGGGACGCCCGCGTCCATCAGCGCGAGCGACGCGCCGCACACCGACGCCATGGAGGACGAACCGTTCGACTCCATGATGTCCGAAACCACGCGAATCGTGTAGGGGAAGTCGTCGTACGACGGCAGCAGCGGCTGGATGGCGCGCTCGGCGAGCGCTCCGTGCCCTTTCTCCCGGCGCGATGCACCCCGGAACGGCTTCGCCTCGCCGGTGGAGAACGGCGGGAAGTTGTAGTGGAGCATGAAGGACTTCTTGACCTCCTCGATCGAGTCGACCGAGTCGATCCGCTGTTCGTCCCGAGAAGTGCCGAGCGTCGTCACGACGAGCGCCTGGGTCTGGCCCCGGGTGAACAGAGCCGACCCGTGCGTGCGCGGCAGGAGCCCCACCTCGCAGGTGATCTCCCGGATCTGGTCCAGTCCGCGGCCGTCCGCGCGCTCGCCCCGGTCGAGAATGGTGCGCCGCATGGTCTTCTTCTCGATCGCACGCAGCACCTCGCCCACCTGGGCCTCGCGCTCGCGCCAGCTCTCCGCCTCTTCGCTCAGCGAGCTGAAGACGTCGTCGCGCACCGCGGCCATGGCCTGCTGCCGCTCGAGCTTGTCGGGCAGAGCGAGCGCCTCGGCCACGCGCTGATTGGCCATCTCCTCGACCCGCGTCCTGAGCTGCTTGTCGGGCTGGACGGGAGTCCAGGGCATGTCGGGGATAGTGTGGCCCTCGAGCAGCTCCTTCTGGATGGCGATCAGCTCGCGGATCCCCTCGTGGCCCACCTTGAGCGCCTGCAGGATGTCCGACTCGGGCACCTCGACCGCACCGCCCTCCACCATCAGGATCGCGTCCTCGGTGCCGGCCACGACGATGTCGATGTCGGAGTACTCGAGCTGCTGGAAAGTCGGGTTGAGCAGCCAGTTGTCGCGGATGCGGCCTACCCGCACCGCCGCGACCAGGTGATTGAAGGGGATCTTCGACATCTTTAGCGCCACCGAAGCCCCCAGGAGCGCCAGCACGTCCGCGTCGTTCTCCTGGTCCGCCGAAAGGACCAGGCAGGCGACCTGGGTTTCGTTCATGAACCCGTCCGGAAACAGAGGCCGCAGAGGGCGATCGGTCATCCGCGCGGCGAGGACCTCCTTCTCGCCCGGCTGGCCCTCCCGCTTGAAGAAGCCGCCCGGGATCTTCCCGGCGGCGTAGCTCTTCTCCCGGTACTCGATCGTGAGGGGGAAGAAGGGCAGGTGGGTGGGATTGTCCTGAACCGTGGCGGCGCACAGCACCACGGTGTCTCCGTATCGCACCACGCAGGAGCCGGCCGCAAGCTTGGCCATGTGGCCGATCTCGAGGCTCAGGGTCCGGCCGGCGAACTGTCGTTCGATCCGCTTGGTCATCGTCTGTTCTCTTCCGCTTTCTGCGTCGTGTGGGGCGGGGATCGCCCCGGCCGCTCCCCGCGACCAATGGTGGAAAAAAGCGAATCGGCGACAGCCGTCATGGCCGCCGCCGACTCGGGGATCATCAGTGCCGCAATCCGAGGTCCGCGATCAACTCGCGATACCGGTCGATGTCGGTCTTCCTTAGGTACTCGAGAAGCCGCCTGCGCTTGCCCACCATCTTGAGCAGGCCGCGGCGACTGTGGTGGTCATGTTTGTGTCGCTCGAAGTGCTCCCTCAAGTCCTCGATCCGGGCCGTGAGGAGGGCGATCTGGATCGGGGTGCTGCCTTTGTCCTGATCGTGCTCCTGGTACTTCCTGATCACTGCGTCCTTGTCTACCGCCATCAGATTGCCTCCGCAGGAGTCTGCGCTGCAAGGGAAGCGTCGGGGACTTGGCCACACGTCCCGGTATAAGCCCTTAAGAATAGCAGAAATTCACGGTTGCGTAAACCGCTCCGGATCGGTGGCCGTACCACACCGCTTGGTCCTTGCCCCGGAACGAGACCTGATCCACCGCGGCGTCTTCACTTCGGTACCCGATCGCGCTCGACGCATTGACGTGACCCCCTGAAACGAGACCAGTGCGGATGTTAGGATCTGGCGCCTGGTCCCAGCTACAGGGAGGTCAGTATGGGCAGGAGACGGCACACGCTGGAACAGATTATCACGGCACTGAGAGAGG
>CAUZJY010000013.1:0-26497 GCA_963580305.1 Gemmatimonadales bacterium UBA6960 | reverse complement strand
CTGGACCCCGCCCTCCGGAGAAGCACCGGATGCCCCGCCGTTCGCCTCCGCGAACGCGGCGCCGCGCACCCCCGCCCCTCCCGGGCCCCGCATGCGCACGCCCAGCGCGGCCATATCGAGCTGTTCCGGGTCGAGCCCGAGCACCGCCGCGGCGGGGGCGATGTCCCGCGGCAGCACGACCGCGTTGTTGGGGACGAGCAGGATGTCGTACGCCTCGTCGACCAGAATCTCGACTTCCGCGGTCATCCCGGGGCGGAGCGTACCGTCCCGGTTGTCGAGCCGGACGATCACCGGAAACATCGTCACGTTCGACTCCACGACAGCCTGCGGCTCCACCTTCTCCACGGTTCCCTGTAACTGCCGGTCGGGGAAGGCCTCGACCTGTACCAGCGCGGGCATTCCGGGTCGGATCGGCCCTATGTCCGTCTCATCCACCAAGGTGCGCACCTGCATCTCGAGCAGGCTGGCCATCACGAACAGCGTCGTCCCGCCGGACACGTTCTGCGACGCGGACTGGATGACCTGCCCCTCCTCGACGCTCTTCTGGATGATCGTGCCGGAGAGGGGGGCCGCGATCGTCACGTCACCCAGTCTCGCTTCCGCAAGCTGCAGGTTCGTCTGTGCCTTGACGAGACCGGCCTGCGCGTTGGCCAGCTCGAGCCGCGAGCTCTCGAATTCCTGGACGGTGATCACGCCGGCATCCACGAGCTCGCGCGAGCGGCGGGCCTGGGCCTCGCTGATCTCGAGGCGCACCTGTGCGACCCCGAGATCGGCATTGGCCTGCTCGTAGGCGTTGCGCACGTCACGCGGATCGATGCGCGCGAGCAGCGCGCCGGTCTCGACCTGGTCGCCCACGTCCACGGCCAGCGCCAGGATCTCGCCGGACGCCTTGCTCTTTACCTCGACCTTGCGGATCGGCTCGACCGTTCCGGTCGCCTCGGCGGTGATGCGGAGCATGCCCCGGATCACGTTGGTCGTCTGCAGCGCGCTCGCCGGCTCCGCCTCGCCGCTCCGGCAGCCGGCCGCCGCCATCACCACGAGGACGGCGATCCATCCCTGCTGCTTGACCTGCTTCCTCACGGGGACACCTCCACGGGTTCGGTCAGAAGTCGGATTCGACGAGGCCGTCGCGCAAGTGCACTTGCCGGTGCGCGTGGGCCACGATGTCGTGCTCGTGGGTGACCAGCAGGATGGTCTGGCCCGCGCGGTTCAGCTCGGTCAGCACGGCCATGATCTCTCCGCTAGTCTGCGAGTCGAGATTGCCGGTGGGCTCGTCCGCGAGCAGCAGCGCCGGCTCGTTCACGAGTGCGCGCGCGATCGCCACCCGCTGACGCTGGCCACCGGACAGCTCGGGCGGCCGATGCTGCATGCGGTCGCTCAGGCCGACCAGCTCGAGCTTCTCCTGCGCCCGGCGCCGCCGCTCTTTGCTCGGCACGCCGGCGTAGACGAGCGGAAGCTCGATGTTGTGCAGCGAGGTCGCGCGGGGGAGCAGGTTGAAGGTCTGGAAGACGAAACCGATCTCGCGGTTGCGCACCCGGGCCAGCTCGTCGTCCGACAGCTCGCTCACGAGCTGCCCGTTGAGCCAGTAGCGGCCCTCGGTTGGCGTGTCCAGGCAGCCGAGCAGGTTCATGAACGTGCTCTTTCCGGACCCGGACGGCCCCATGACGGCCACGAACTCGCCGCGCTCGATGGTCAGATCCACGCCGCGTACCGCACGCACGATCTCGGCGCCGAGCACGTAGTCCTTCCGCAGCCCCTCCGTACGGATGACCTCGGGCACCACGTCAGAGCTCCGTTCCGAGGATGGCTTCGAGCCGGGCCCGCGCCATCACGTAGTCGTAGCGAGACCCGACCAGATTCACGCGCGCCTGGTCGAGTGCGATCTGGCTGGTCACCACGTCGAGCGCGGTGGCGACCCCGACTCGATAGCGCTCGCGCACCACTCGCAGGTCTTCCTCCGCGACCCGCACCGCCTCCTCGGCGATGTCGATCGCGGTCTCCCCGGTCGCGAGCGCTCGCAGCGCTCCATCGGCCTCCTCGCGAGCGGCCAGCCGCGCGTCCTCCTCCTGGAGCTGCGCCACGTTCCTGCTCTGCTCGGCGCGGGCGATGGTCGCCTCGCGCTGGAAGCCGTTGAAGATCGGCAGGCTGGCCGAGAGCGAGAAGCTCCAGCTCGTGCTCCCGCCGCCGAACGAGGGGTCCTCGTTCGCCCAGCCGTACCCCGACGAGAGACGGAGCACCGGGAGGTACGCGGTGCGCGCGGCCGATGCGGCGGCGCCGGCCGCCCCACTGGCCGCCGCCGCTGCCCGCAATGCGGGCGAGCTGGCTTCAGCGGCCGCGAGCAGCTCCTCTTCCGTGAGCGGGAGAGGGGTGGGCTCCAGATCGGAGGGGGGCAGCGGGATCACCGGCCGATCCGCGCCGACCTGCCGGCCGAGCGCGAAGCGCGCCGCGCGGGTGGCGGTCTCCGCCTGGAGCACGGCCTGGCGGGCGTTCACCATCTCCAGGCGGGCGCGCAGCGTGTCGGACGTGGTGGCGAGCCCCACGCGGGCCTGCCGGCGCGTCATCTCGAGGCTCTCCTCGGCCTGCCCGAGGCGCGCGCCCGCGACCTCGAGCAGCTCGCCCTCCCGGAGCGCGGCGAAGAAGAGCTGCTCGGTCTGGAGCTTGACCTGGAAGCGCTGGTCCTCGCGGCGAGCCTCCGCGGCGCTCAGGTCGGCCCGGCTCCGGTCGAGCTCGGCGAAGCGCCGCCCACCAGTGAACAGGTCGTAGCCAGCGCTCAGGCTCGCGTTGTATGAGTCGTTGCTGCCGGAGACGATCCGATCGGTGGCGGGATCGAAGCGCTCCGAGCTCCGGAGCGACGCCCCGGAGCTAGCGGAGAGCGTGGGCAGGAACGCCCCATACGCGGTGCGCCGCCCGACCTCCGCGTTCTCGACCTGCTGGCTCGCCTGCGCCATCGCCGGGCTCCGCTCGAGCGCGCGGGCAACCGCCTGGTCGCGAGTGACCGTTAGCTCCGCCCCCGGCTGCTGGGCCGCGGCGGGCGAACCCAGGCACAACGCCGTCCCCGCCGCGATCCCTCGGAGCGACCGCGGCCAATGTTTGATGCGTTTCATGATATGGATCCGGTTCGTCAGCCCCCGCCGCCGCGGCGCCTGCGGTCGCTCTCGGCGAGGATCGAGTCTTAGTTGGTCGCCTGCTCGTGCGTCATGAGTTGCTTGATGGCGGCCCGGGAGCTGTCGATGAGCGCCCGGAAGCGGGGGTCGTACACGTCCTCGAAGGCATCCTCCGCCCTCTTTATCGACTTGTAGAGCGAGTCGATGAGGGACTCCTCGAAGAGAGCGCGCGCGGCCTCGCGGCGTCGGGCCGTGATCGCCTCGGCCTGCGCGAGCTGCTCCGGCGAGAGGGGCGGCTCGATCTGATAGTACGACAGGCGCTGCCGGCCGCGGCCGTCGCCATCTCGACTCCTGGGCCGCGTCCTCGTGACGCCCGGTGACCGACGGCGCCACCGCGTACGCAGGTCGCATGTAGCGCTCGACCAGCACCGCGAACGCATCCGGTTCCCCTCCGCGCGTGCGCTCGACTAGCTCGCCATCCGCCAATCCGCGAAGCGTGGACACCATCAGGACACGGAGCGTAAAGGCGGTGTTGAAAGGGCGGGGCTACCGTCTGGGTCACCCGCCGAACCGGGCGTCGGCGCGGAGCCCGTCGCGCCATCCCTGTTGATAGGCGCGAGCGACCGGCCCGAGCCGCCCTCGCACCAGAGCCGGCCCCCTGCGGCCAGGCCCCGGCGGGCGGCGCAGCCCGTCCCGACGCCGGGTGGCGCGCTGGCCGCGAAGCACCGGGGCCAGGCCCTCGCGCTGCTCGTCCGTGAGGATCTCGTCGAAGCAGGCGCGGAATGCACGGCGCTCGGTGCGGACCGTCTCCATGAGCCCGCGCATCCGCTCACGCACCTCTACGCGCTCGCTGGCGGTCTCCTCGCGTACCTGCTCCATCTGCTGGCGGAAGCTCGGCGTTGCGCTGCTCGACGTCGGCACGCAGCGCCTCGAGGCCGTCCATCTGCTCGGCGGACAACCCGAGCGAGTCGCGCCGCTCCAGTGCGATCCCGATCACCCGCTCCAGGCTCCGCGCCTCGCCCAGCCCTCGCGGTCCCATCCTGTCCATGCCGTCACGGCCCGCACCGGGGCGCTCGGCGCGGGGCCGCTGCGCCGCGAGCGGGCTCACGCTCGCCAGCAGCGCGACGATCACCCAGACCTTCGTGCTCGTTCTCATGCGTTCCTCGACCTTCGCGTCGATCGAGCGTGCCCGCTCGATCGGGTCCGTCGCCCGGCGAGCCGGGGCCAGGGGCATTCGTGATCGGCTCGACCAGTGGACGCGTGAAGGAGGGGGATCGTTAAAGACGAACACCCCAGGGCTCCGGGGTGCTCGCCCATCGGTCGGCACCGCCGGTCAGGCGGTTCCAGTGCTGCCGCTCGAAGCGCTCGGCTGCATCGTTCGCTATCGTCCGTCGCGTGTGATCGGATGGGGAATCGCCGGCACGCGGGTGTGTCGGCTACGGTTAGACCTCGAAGAACGTATGACCCCTCGAATATCGCACAACACGACGGCGATCCAACACGCTCACATCCCCTTTCCGTCCTTCTTCCGGGTATTGGGGAAGACCTCCTGCCGCTCCCGATATGGACGTGCGCGGGCAAGCAGAACCGTTAGCTCCTCTTCGCCGAGCTCGGCCAGCGCTCGCCCCTCGGTCAGAAGCTCCCGGAGCGGCCGCTCCGGAGCCGACGCGAGCGCGAAGACGAGATGGAGGAGAGCGGCGCGCGTGGCCCGGCCCACTCCCGCGGAGATCCGGCCACTCTCACGGACCAGCCAGGCCTCCCCCTCCATCTCGAAGGCGCGGCTCGGCAGCTCGATCGGGCGGAGCGGGTCGCGCGGCCCGGACTCGGCACCCTGGCGGGCGGAGGGCGGCCTCGGGGGACGCCGACCGCGCTCCGACCCCCCTCCGGGGCCCCCTCCGGGGGTGGGCGGCCGTACCAGCTGCGGCCGCACGGGCAGGGGGCGGACCGAAGGGGGGGGATCGGGCGGACGGCGAGGGGCGGGGGGCGGATCGGCTGGGCCATCGGGGCGGGACGGGCCGCCCGCTCCCCCACTTGAAGCATGCGGTGCCATGGGGTCAAGGTGCGGCGAACCCTTGCTCTCCGCCACATCCCGCTGTGGGGGAGGAGACGCTCGCTGTTCTCCGACAGGCCGGTCGAACCCACTACGAAGCGGCGCACCCCCTCGGCCGGCAGCTCTGGGCCCGTCGGATCGACGGCCGCAAACGAGCTGGAAAGCCTCGTTCAGTCCGTCAGGGGGGGGGCTCGATCCCAGGGGGCGGGGGCGGGGAACCAGTCGCAGACAGTCGGCGCCATCATCATCCCGGAAGTGGTCTGGGCCGAAGCCGTCGAGCAGCTCCAGACGCGTTGGGCTCGAGACGGCCTTTCCCACGCGTGCGAACTGCTCGAGGAGTCGTCCCTTCGCGAGGCGGCGGTTCAAGGCGTCCTGCAGTATTCCAGTAGTTGCTGGAGTACTGGAGAACTTGCGGGCCTCCGCGATGCTTTGCAAGCCTGCCGCTGACCGCAGCTGGGCTGGTCCTCGCGACGCCGGACGCTCCCCTGCTGGCCGCCACCGCCGGGCCGTTCTACGCCCTCGTGCGGTGGAGGAGGAAGGCCCGCCGACGTGGTGGTGGACGGCAGCCGGCGGTTCCAACTAGTTCAGCGTCGATGGGATCTCGAATCTCCCCGCCCCGCTCGCGCGCTTTCTCTCCGAGCGCACGCAGTTTCCCGGCTTCAAGTACGAGGTGATGCAGGACGAGGTGCGGGGATGGGTGATCCGCTGGAAGGAGTACACCCACCGTGGAACGGTCCGCGGCTGCGGACAGTTCTATGAGCACCCGTACGCCTGGCTAGATGAGTGAGGCGGCTGTCGCTTAGCGGCCTTTCCCCCGGAGCACCTCCACCGTCTCGCGCCCATAGAACATCCCGATCCACTTGGCCTGGATCGGTGTGACACGTCGCACGGCCCACACCAGATGCACGTAGTTCGGCTCGCCGGGCGCGCCGAGCAGGTGTAACCCGGCCTCTTCCGGCGAGTGGTTGCCCTTGCGGTTGTTACAGGGGGAGCACGACGTCACGACGTTCGTCCAGCTGTTCTCTCCACCGCGCGCGAGGGGCAGGACGTGGTCACGCGTCAGGAACTGCCGCCCGCGCAGCTCGCTCTTACGGCGCCCGCAGTACTGGCAGGAATAGTCGTCGCGCGCGAAAAGGAACGTGTTGGTCACCTGGCGGCGGAACCGCCGCGGCACGTGGACGTAGCGCACGAGCCGGATCACCGAGGGACAGGGGAGCTGCTCCCGGGCCGACCGGAAGACGCGCTTCTCGTCCACCTCCAGGATCTCCGCCTTCCGGTCCAGCACCAGGCGAACGGCCCTCTTCGTGGGAACGATCGTGAGCGGCTCGAACGACGCGTTCAGCGCGAGACAGCTCATGCTCCCCATCACATCCGATCCTCGAACGACGGCGGCATTCGGCGCCGGCGCGCACTCACATCAAACATATTCGGCGTCCGGGAGAGCAGCAACCGGTTGGGGGCGAGCCTCGGCGCGGATGAACCGGATCTGGTGAGGTCGCACTCCTGTGACGCGGGGGCCCCGCATGCGGGGCCCCCGCGTCACAGGAGTGCGACCGGGTCACGGTCCAACGCGAGCCGCACGTCCGGCCCCGGAGTGAAGCCCTCCACGAGGGCGCGACACGCCGCCGTAAGCGCCCGCGTCGTGCGGGCCCGGAGCAGGAAGTGCCATCGCCAGCGCCCGTGCAGTCGCTCGATCGGGGCGGGCGCAGGACCGACCAGCTCGACCGCCTCCCCTCCCCCCGCCACGCATGCGATCCTCGCGTCCAACCAGCGCGCCGCCGCCTGGGCAGCCGCTGCGGCCGCCTCCGGCTCGGGGCTGCTCAGCACGACGTTCGTGAGCCGCACCCAGGGCGGGTACGCGGGACGGCGCCGCTCGGCCAGCTCCCGCGCGGCGAAGCCCGCATAGTCATGTGCGAGCGCGGCCCGGATCGCGTAATGGTCCGGCAGCGACGTCTGCACGATCACCTCACCCGCGAGCACGCTCCGGCCCGCCCGCCCCGCCACCTGGGAGAGCAACTGGAAGGTCCGCTCGCTCGCGCGGAAGTCGGGCAGGTGGATCCCCACGTCTGCATTGACCACGCCGACGAGCGTGACCCTCGGGAAGTCCAGGCCCTTGGCGATCATCTGCGTGCCCATCAGGATGTCCACCTCGCCGCGCTCGACCCGGCCGAGGATCTCGTGATGGGCCCACTTGCCAGACGTGGTGTCCCCGTCCATGCGCGCGATGCGCGCGGACGGAAAGGTTTCGGCAACCACGCGCTCGACCTGCTCGGTGCCGAGCCCCTTGAAGGAGAGGTCGCGTGAGCCGCAGCGCGCGCACCGCTCGGGCGTGGGCTCCTCGTAGCGGCAGTGGTGGCAGAGCAGACGCCCGCTCACGCGGTGGAAGGTGAGCGAGACGGAGCAGTGCAAGCAGCGCCGCACGTCCCCACACTCCCGGCACTGGACGAAGCTCGCATACCCGCGCCGGTTGAGGAGCAGGATCACCTGTTCGCCCCGCCGGAGCCGCTCGTGCACGGCGGCCACGAGCGGCGGGGTCAGGATCATCCCGTCGCAGCCGCGCTCGCCTCCTCCCGCGCGCGTCTCCTGCGCGCTCCGCCGTAGCTCGCGCAGGTCCACGACGCGCACGGCGGGCAGCCGTCCGCCCCCGACCCGCTCGGGAAGCGGGGCCAGCCGGAACTTGCCCCGCTCGACGTTGCTCCAGCTCTCGAGCGCGGGTGTCGCGCTCCCGAGCACGCAGGCGGCGCCGGCCATCCCGGCGCGCACCACGGCCAAGTCACGGGCGTGGTAGCGCGGCGCCTCCGACTGCTTGTAGCTGCCGTCGTGCTCCTCGTCGACCACGATCGCGCCCAAGTCGGGAAGGGGCGCGAACAGCGCCGAGCGCGCGCCCACCACGATCTGCTTCTCGCCGGCGCGAAGCTGGCGCCACTGATCATACCGCTCGCCGTCCGAGAGCCCGGAGTGGAGCACCGCGACCTGATCGCCGAAGCGCGCACGGAAGCGGCTGACCGTCTGCGGGGTGAGCGAGATCTCGGGCACGAGCACGATCGCACTGCGTCCACGCGCGAGCACGTGTCGCAGCAGCTCGACGTACACGAGGGTCTTCCCCGATCCGGTGATGCCGTGCAGCAAGACGGGGCGGGGGGTGGGATCCGCGAGCGTGGCGAGGATCAGCTCGAGCGCCGCGCTCTGCGCAGCGGTGGGGCGCTGCTCGGGCGCGACCCCGGGCTCCTGGCCGCGAAACGGATCGCGCAGCAGCTCCTCGTCCCCCACCGTGACGATCCCCTTCCGCTCGAGCTGCGTGACCACGGCGCGGCTGCAGCCGGCCTGGTTGAGCAGCACCGCCAACTCCGCCGAGCCCCCCGCGGCCTCGAGCCATTCGTACGCGTCGCGCTGGCGGCGGGCGCGCCCGAAGACGCGCTCGCGCTCGGCGAGGTCGTCCAGCCAGCGGACGATCCGGGCCACGCGGTGGGTGAGCACCGGGGGTGCTTCCGGGGGCACCGTCTCGTGCCGGACGAGCCCGCACGCCACGAGGCTCCGCACCTCGGGCCAGATCGAGCCCATGTCGAGCTCACGGCGGAGCGCCCGCACACTCCGGGCGCCCGCTCCGGCGAGCGCGCCGAGGAGCCGCCGCTCGCGGGGTCGCAGCCCCTCCGGCGGCACGCGGTGTCCGTCGGCGAGTGAGAGGGAGTCGTGCGACACGTCCGCGAGCACCGCCGGAAGCGCGGCCTTCAGGACGAGCCCGAGGGGAGCGACGTAGTAGTCCGCCATCCACCGGCAGAGCCGGAGGAGGTCCGACGGCACGGTCGGCTCGGCGTCCAGCACGTCCAACAGCGGACGCAGCCCGCGGGGCGCCCCTCCCTGCGCCGCCCCCACCACCCAGCCGATCCGCACATCGCGCTGGAACGGAACCAGCACGCGCGTCCCGGGCCGCGGAACCGGGCCAGGCGCGGCATACGTGAAGGTTCTCGGGATGGGGAGTGGGAGGGCGACGTCGACGAGCGCCGACCCGCTGTCCGCGCGCACGGTCACGGGATGGGCGCCACCTTCAGCGCTCCGCGAGCAGCAGCATCTCGGACTGGGGCGAGCGCGGGGTGACCTCCGGACCCGACACGCCCCAGTGCACGTTGATCTCGCTGCGCACGCCGAACCGGCCGGGCAGATACACACCGGGCTCGACCGAGAAGCCGACCCCGGGCACGAGCGTCCGGTCGTCGCGGCTCTCCAGGTTGTCGAGGTTGGGTCCGCTGCCGTGCAGGCGCGTGTCGATCGAGTGCCCGGTCCTGTGCACGAAGAAGTCCCCGTAACCCCGCTCGCGGATCACCTCGCGCACCGCATCGTCCACCTCCAAGCCGCGCACCCGCGCCCGCTCCGCGTGCCGGCGGCGCAGGAAGTCCACCGCCGTGTCGCGCGCATCCCTCACCGCGCGCCACACCTCCGCCACGTCCTCAGGGAGCCAGTCGCCCAGGAATCCCATCCAAGTCTGGTCCGCGTGGACCGACTCCGGGGAGGTGCGCCCCCAGAGATCGACCAGCAGCACCTGTCCTCCCTCGATGCAGGCTCCCTCGCCTACGGGTGCGTAGTGCGGGTCGGCAGCCCCCGCACCGACCGCGACGTGCGTGTCCGCATCCACGCTCACCCCGCCCGCCCGCAGCCGGTCGAGCACCCAGCGCGAGAGACCGCCTTCGGTGAGGGGCTCGGCGTGCGCGGCCGCGGCGCCGGCCTCGCGCAGCGCGGCCTGCGCCACATCGGCGACCACTTCGGCCGTGCGCCGGTGATCCTCGAGCTGCGCAGGGGACCAGACCGAGAGGAACGTGGTAACCAGATCCGCCGAGCTGACGGGTTGGATGCCCAGCGTGCGCAGCAGGTCGAGGGCGCCCGCGGGCACCGCGTCGACGGTCGGGACGGCGGATCCAGGCGAGACCTCGAGCGCAAGGCGCCCCCGGCCCGCGACCATGCGCGCCAGCTTCGCCTCCATCTCGCGCCATCCCGAGTAGCGCGCGATCCGGAAGGGCCAGTGCCGCCATGCCGAGCCCTCGATCGCGTGCACGAGCAGGATGGGCTCGCCGTCACGCGGAAAGAGCGCCCACGCGCGTCGGGTGGTCTGCTCGACCGCCAGCAGTGAAGCGGAGATCCAATTCTGGCCACGGAACTCGAAGAGCAGCCAGCCGTCGAGCCCCCGCTCGGCCAGCGCCGCCTGTACACGCGCGACCTGCTCGGGGGAGACGAGCCCGCGGGCGGAGCCACTCTGGTCGGAGACCGGCGCCATCGGCTTAGAGGGGCGTCTCTTCCTCGGCCTCGAGCTCGCGGAGCGCCTCTTCGAGCCGCTGCCGCTCCGCCTCGGAGACCTCCTCCGGGGGTGGAAGCTCGCGCGGACGGCGAATCCGGCGCAGCACGATCACCACCGCGGCAACTCCGAGCAAGACCGCGAGCGGGGGCACGATCCAGGCGACCAGGTCCCGTCCCCGTGCCGGCGGGAGCGCGTTGAGCGTATCCCCGTGGTTGGCGAGCACCCAGGCCACCAGCGAGTCCGTCGAAACCCCCTGGCGCGCAAGCATGTCAAGCGAGTCACGCAGCGCGGCCGCCTGGGGCGACGGGCAGACCTCCAGCATGAACCCCGGACAGTACGGGGACTTGAGCCGGTCGATCGCCGCGCGTGCCTCGGGGTGGGGCTCGTGCGGACCCTTGTCGGCGGGCGGTCGCTCGTGCTGCGCCTGCGCGCCCGCGGCCGAGGGGACGGCGAGTAGGAGCGCCCCGGCCAGGGCAAACGCGGCAAAGATAGAAACCTTCACGGCAGAGCTGCGAACTCTCATGGCGTAGTCTCGCCCAGCGGGCCGAGGCCGGCCAGGGCCCGCACCACGGAGACCGCCGCACGCGCGGTCCGCGGCGGGTCGTAGCCGCCCTCGAGCAGCGCCACCACGCGCCCCCCGCAGGCCGCCCCAGCCCGTTCGGCGAGGGAGCTCGCCATCGCGTGCAGATCCTCGGGCTCGAGCAGGAGTCCGCCCAGCGGGTCGCCGGCGAGGCAGTCGAATCCGGCCGAGACCAGAACGAAGTCCGGCCTGAAGGCGAACACGTCGTCGAGCGCCGCCTCGTAGCGCGCGCGGTAGTCGGCGCGCGGGATGCGCGCCGGGACGGGCACGTTCCGCGTGCTGCCGAGGCCGGCGCCCCCTCCGCGCTCGTCCGCTCGACCCGTTCCCGGCCAGTGTGGGAACTGGTGCAGCGAGAGGAAGAAGACCGAGGGGTCCTCCCAGAAGACGTCCTGGGTGCCGTTTCCGTGGTGGACGTCCCAATCCACGATCGCGACGCGCTCGACGTGCCCCACGGCTTGGAGCCAGCGCGCGGTCACCGCGATGGTGTTGAAGAGGCAGAACCCCATCACCCGCTGCGGTGTCGCATGGTGCCCGGGCGGGCGCGTGGCGACGAATGCGTTCGCCCAGCGACCCTCCGCCACCCCGCGGGAGGCCGCGAGGGCGCCGCCGACGCTGCCGAGAGCCGCGTCCCAGGAGGCCGAGGAAACGCGGGTGTCCGGGTCAAGCTCGACCAGCGCCCCGCTCGCCCGCGCGTGCGCCACCGCCGCGCGCACGATTTCGACGTGCTCGCGCGTGTGCACGGCGAGGAGCACCTCCTCGCCCACCTCCTCCGGCTCGACCGCCTCGACCCGGCCGTGCAGCGCCGGCAGGTCGCGGCCGAGCGCGGACGCGAGCGCGCGCAGCCTCCCCTGGTGCTCCGGGTGGCCCCACCCGGTGTCGTGCAGCGAGGAGGCCGGGTGCATCAGGAACGCGGTAGGGGGTGGGGCGCCCCCCCGGCTCACTGCGTCCGCGCCCTGCTCTCCATCGCGCGCCGGGGGTGAACGGGTCTCCCTCGATCAGGATCCACTCCCGGGGGAGGTAGACCAAGAGCATCCCGTCGGCGTGGATATCGTTCTTCAAGCGGTGGATCACGAGCGTCCGGTTCCCTTCGGTCAGCTCGTAGACTGGGAGGTCGGCGTCGGGGTTCGGTTGCTGTCCGAGCCAGTACGTCTGGCCGGTGCCCTCGAGCACCAGCGTGTTCGTGGCCAGGATGGCCTCGGCACCTCCCATCGCATCCCGGTGCATCCACGACGACGCCCTGGGGCGTGGGCGCGCAGCCGTGGAGGGTGGGACCCGCGACCAGCGCAACGCTCACCCAACGATTCACCGAAGCTCCTGCGGTCGAGACTAGGGCGTGGTGCTGCAAGGAATGCGTACGCTACGCACACCCGTCGCGGCCGGGCAAGGAGCCCGGCCGCCGGCCCCGGGCAGCGCCTCCTCAGATCCCGATCGGCAGCACCGTCTGGCGCGCGCGCGCCACCCGTTCCTGGAGGCTCTTCACCTGATGCACGCGGGTGCGTAGCGCGATCAGCGCGTCGCACGCGGCGCTGGTGGCGGATATGGTGGTGAGGTAGGGCACCTTGTACGTGATCGCGGCCCGGCGCATCGCGTAGTCGTCGTATTGCGACTTCTTGCCGAGCGGCGTGTTCACGAGCAGCTGCACCTCCCCGCTCATGATCTTGTCTACGATGTGCGGCCGGCCCTCCCCGACCTTGAAGACGCGCTCGCACTCGATCCCGAGCCGGGTCAGGTACGCGTGCGTGCCGCTGGTCGCCACGATGTTGAAGCCGAGATCGTGGAAGCGGCGCATGATCGGGGTGATGGTCCGTTTGTCACGGTCGTTCACCGTGACGACCAGGTTACCGCCCTCCTCGGGGAGGTCGTTGTAGGCGGAGGCCTGCGCCTTCGCGAACGCCATCCCGAAGGAGTCGTCGAACCCCATCACTTCTCCGGTCGAACGCATTTCCGGCCCGAGGAGCACGTCCACCTCGAACCGATTGAAGGGGAACACGGCTTCCTTGACGGCCACCCCGGCGATCGGAGGGTTCTCCGGGACGCTCAGGTCGGCCAGCCGCTCTCCCGCCATGACCCGAGCCGCGAGCCGCGCCAGCGGAACCCCGGTCGCCTTGCTCACGAACGGAATGGTGCGGCTGGCCCTTGGATTCACCTCCAGCACGTACACGACCCGGTCGCGGATCGCGTACTGCACGTTGAGCAGCCCCACCACGCCCAGCTCGAGGGCGAACCTACGCGTGAGGGCCCGGATCTCGTCGAGCACGTCACCCGACAGCAGATAGGGGGGAAGCACGCACGCCGAGTCGCCCGAATGCACCCCCGCGTCCTCGATGTGCTGCATGATCCCGCCGATCACCACGTCGGTGCCGTCCGAGAGTGCATCGACGTCGGCCTCGAAGGCGTCCTCGATGAAGCGGTCGATCAGCACGGGGTGATTGGGAGAGGCGCGCACCGCGGTCTCGAAGTACTCACAGAGCCCCCCCTCGTCGTAGACGATCCGCATCGCGCGGCCGCCCAGCACGTAGCTGGGGCGGACGAGCAGGGGATAGCCCACCTCCGCGGCCACTTTGACGGCCTGATCGAGGCTGGTCGCGACCCCGTTGTCCGGCACGGTCGCGCCCACCATCCGGCACACCTCGGCAAAGCGCTCGCGGTCCTCTGCCCGGTCGATCGCGTCCACGCTGGTCCCTAGAATCGGCGCGCCCAGCGCCGCGAGCCCCTCGGACAGCTTGAGCGGCGTCTGTCCGCCCAGCTGCACGATCACACCCCTGGGGCGCTCCTTGTGGATGATCTCGAACACGTCCTCGAGGGTGAGCGGCTCGAAGTAGAGCCGGTCCGAGACGTCGAAATCGGTGGATACCGTCTCGGGATTCGAGTTCACCATGATCGTGGTAAAGCCCGCCTCGCGGAGCGCGAACACGGCCTGCACGCAGCAGTAGTCGAACTCGATTCCCTGGCCGATCCGGTTCGGGCCGCTTCCCAGGATCACGATCTTCTCGCCCGGGGCCGGCGCAGCCTCGTCCTCGTCCTCGTAGGAGGAGTAGTAGTAGGGGGTCTCCGCAGGAAACTCGCCCGCGCAGGTATCCACCACATTGTAGGTTGGGCGGATCCGCCACCCCCAGCGGCGCTCGCGCACCTCCTGCTCGGTCTCCCCCCTGAGCGCCGCGAGCTGGCAGTCGCTGAAGCCCTCGCGCTTCATGTCTCGGAGCAGATCGGTGGTGAGCTGGGAAGCGCCCGCGTACGCCCGCTCGCGCTCGACGATCTCGACCAACTGATCGAGGAACCACGGGTCGATGCGCGTCGCCTCGTGGATGTCCGCGAGCGGGACGCCGGTTTCGATCGCACGCTTGAGCTGGAACGGTCGCTCCGCGGTCGGCCGCCGGAGCGCCCCCAGCAGCGTCTCCCGGTCGTCCGCCTCGAGCCCGTCATCCTGGAGTCGCGCGCCCGTGACCCAGCCGGCGCGCTCGATCTCGAGCCCGCGGAAACCCTTCTGCCAGGCCGCCCGGAAGGTGCGGCCGATCGCCATCGTCTCCCCGACCGACTTCATCTGCACGCCCAGCACCGGATTCACTTCCGGAAACTTCTCGAAGGCGAAGCGCGGCAGCTTGACCACCACGTAGTCGAGCACCGGCTCGAACGAGGCGGGCGTGGTCTTCGTGATGTCGTTGGGCAGCTCGGGGAGCAGATACCCAACCGCGAGCTTGGCGCCCACGCGTGCGATCGGGAAGCCCGTCGCCTTGGATGCGAGCGCGCTGGAGCGGGAGACGCGCGGGTTCATCTCGACGACGAGCATCTCGCCGTCGGCCGGGCTCACCGCGAACTGGATGTTGCAGCCGCCAGCTTCGACCCCGATCTCGCGGATGATCATGATCGCCGCATCGCGCATCCTCTGGTATTCGACGTCGGTGAGGGTCTGCGCGGGCGCGACCGTGATCGAGTCGCCCGTGTGCACGCCCATCGGATCGAAGTTCTCGATCGAGCAGACGATGATCACGTTGTCGGCACCGTCCCGCACCACCTCGAGCTCGAACTCCTTCCATCCGATCACGGACCGATCGATCAGCACCTCGCGGATCGGAGAAGCGTCCAATCCCTTTCGGACCTGCGCCTCGAGCTCCTCGCGATTGTATGCGATCCCACCGCCCGTGCCTCCGAGGGTGAAGCTGGGCCTAACGATCGCCGGATAGCCGGTCTCCTCGACGATCGCGAACGCGTGGTCGATCGAGCGCGTGAATCCTCCGTGCGGGACGGCGAGCCCGATCCGGCCCATGGCTTCGGTGAACTGCTCGCGGTCCTCGGCCATGTCGATCGAACGTGCGTTCGCGCCGATCAGCTCGACCCCGTAGCGCTCGAGAACGCCACGGCGATGCAGATCCATGGCAAGGTTGAGCGCGGTCTGGCCGCCCATGGTCGGGAGCAGCGCGGAGGGGCGCTCGCGCTCGATCACGCGCTCGACCCACTCGGGGGTGAGGGGCTCGATGTAGGTCCGATCCGCCATGTCCGGATCGGTCATGATGGTGGCGGGATTCGAGTTCACCAGGACGACGCGGTAGCCCTCCTCCTTGAGGGCGCGCACCGCCTGTGTCCCGGAATAGTCAAACTCGCAGGCCTGTCCGATGATGATCGGGCCCGAGCCGAGGATGAGGATGCTGTCGAGGTCGTCGCGTCTAGGCACGTGCGGACGGCCCGATGAGGCTCATTTCGGTAAAGCGCTCCGGATGGCGTAGAATCGGCCGCGAAAGCTGCCGGAACCGGGGAGGGCCAGCAAGGCTCCAGGGCATCCACAGTCCAGGGCGTCACCTCCGAGCGCGTCTCCATCCCGCAGGGGCCGTGCGATGGACTTCAGCCCAGGAGCCGACGCGCGCTCGAGTTCCGGAGCCTCACTGAGGGGTCCTCGGAGAAGGAAGGCTACTCGCGCCTCAATGATGAGGCAGCCGGTGAAGGCCGGGACCCGACGCGGGGTGCCGGCGACCCTTCAGCGACCGGCTACCACGCTCCCGATGGGGCGAGTGGGCTGGATCCTGCTCTGGAGCGCCTCGCAGGTGTCAGCCCCGAGGTAGCGTTTGAATCTCCCTCGCGTTGAATGCTAATCCGTAACCCGCAAGATGTCAGGCGATTCAGGGAGCAGCATCGTGATGAGTCGTCTCCATGGATTACCGTTGCCCTCTGGATTAGCAGCCAAGGATCGGTCGAGGGGTCGGAAATCATCCAGTCGAGCGGACGGGAGGACCTGGATAGACTCGCGCTACAGCTCTTCAACGAAGTGGCGCGCTTCCGCCCCGCCCAGCTCGGCGGGGTGCTCATGTCCATGTCGGCAATCTTATCGGTCACTTTTTCAGGCTTCTAGAGTCGAGCCGCGTCGTGAGCCGGGCGCGGAGCCACCTGGTTTTTGCCGACTTCGCCTTTGAGTTGCCTGGACCTGAGCGTTGCTTCTGCGAGCTCCCTATCCGCAGAGCTCCCATCCAGTTTCAGAAAGCTCGGGCTGGTCTTCCGAGTGTCGCGATCCATACGTTCAACAAATTTTCCGCCTCGGCACTCTGTTCCGGCTAAGCAATGGCTCGATCGTGTACCTCTTCCGCTGCGCGGTCTCGTTCCCCTGGCCCGACGCGAGACTGAGCCACATAAACGCACAGACCAGGTCCGCTTCCACGAAGCCATCCGGCTCTCGAGCGAGGACGCGCGCGCCTCCTCTACCGCCTCCCCAAGGCCGACCTCCACAGGCACACCGAACTCGTGCTCTCCCCCTCGAGCTGCTCGCGCGCCTGATGCCGCCCCCGCGCGTCCACCGCCACCGCTACCACGGCGTCCTCGCGCCCCACGCCCGGCTGCGCTCCGCGGTCGTTGCGCTCGGCCGAGCTCGACCAGCGGCGCCCCTGAAAATGCGAAGGCTGCCTCGCTGCGGCGTCTGAGCCGCGGCTCAGGAGCCCCGACGTCGCGCTTGCGTACCCAGTAGGTCCATGATCGCCTGCGCGACCGCCTCCGACCGCTGCGAGGGCATCGCGTGACCCGCCTCGACCAGCCGACTCTCCACCAGACCCGTGAAGAGCTCGCGGTCGCCCGAGAAGTCGCCCGGTTCTCCGTGCAGCACCATCGAAGGCACGGTGATTTTCGGGCGCTCGGCGAGCTGGCGCTCGATATCCAGGAACCTTGTCTCGCCCGGGGCGTTGCGGTGGCGGTGGCGATAGGAGTGGAGCACGACCTCGACCCACTTCGGATTTTCGAACGAGTCGGCGGTCCGGTTATAGGTCTCGTCGCTGAAGTTCCAGGTGGGCGACCACTCGTCCCACAACAGCCGGCAGATCGCGCGCCGGTTGGTCTCCAGCCCAATCCGTCCCTGCTCGGTGTTGAAGTACCACTGATACCAAGCCCGGCGCACGGACTGGGCTGAGCGCGCCCGCACCTGATCGATCACGTTCTGGATCGAGTAGCCTGTGGAAACGAAGCCGGCCACACGGTCAGGATGGAGCACGGATGCGATGCACGCGGCCCGGTTCCCCCAGTCGAAGCCCGCGAGGGCGAAGCGGCGCAGGCCGACCGCGTCCGCCAGGTCGATCACGTCCTGAGCGATCGCCGCCTGCTCTGCGGTGCCGGGAGCGGTCGGATCCCGGAACGTCGTGGGCCCGTATCCGCGCAGGTAGGGGATCACCGCGCGGTATCCCTCGTCGGCGAGTATTACCCCGACGTCGTGCCAGGCGAGCGCGTCATAGGGGAAGCCGTGCAGCAGGATGACCGGGAACGAGCTCGAGCTGCCGAGGTCTTCGTACCCGATGTTGAGCCAGGGGGTCTGGGCCATCTTTACGGCCTGCTGGTTCGTGCTCGTCTGCGCCCACGCGAAGCTCGCGCCGGGCCCGGCCGCCAGCGCGGCGGCGCCTACCATCCCGGTGGTCCTCACGAAGGTCCTGCGGCTCTGGTCCATGGCAGTCCTCCTCGGTGCTGCGTTGTGGCAGCCCTCGCCTGCTCGCGTTGCGTTGTGGCAGCCCTCGCCTGCTAGTGGTTAGGGGGCGCCAGGCTCCGATTGTCAAGTCAGCTCCAGCGACCGCTGGCCAAACAGTCTCTACAAGCGACGCGTGGGGCTCGCCGTGCTGGCCACTGAGATCGAGCATCCGGAGCTCGCCGTGATGCGGATCTTCGAAGACGAGCGGCGGCTGGGCTGATCCGCAGAGCCACTCGTGCGCCACTGCGCACGACCTGCGCTACGCCAGCACGCACAGGTGCGCCGCGAGTGCGCTTTCACCGCGCAAGACGGCAGAGGCGGCGACGTCAGCGCGAGATCTGCACAGAGATTCCGGCGAGCGACTCGATCGGCCGGTTATTCGCGTCGACCGCGGAGAGCGCGGTCGCGGTGAGAAGGAGTCCGGAGACGTCCTCCACGTGCACCCGGAAGCGGAGCTCGCCCACGGCGCTGCCCACCACGACGACCCGTTGGTTGCTCGCCCGAGGGTCGGCGAAGGTGCGGGTGTCCCCCGCACCTTCGAAGCCAGTGATCCCGGTGCCGCGGATCCGGATGATAAACGGAAACCGAAGCAGGGGTTCCGAGCGCGGCCTCCGCGGGCCGGGCGCCGCTCAGGGCGCGAACGCGGTGCCGCTCACATCGCTGCCGCGAATCCCGAGCTCGCCGGCGCACGCCCACAGACCATCGATCACGTTCTGGATGTGCTGGCTCCGCTCGAGCCCGATCAGCTCGACGCCCTTCTCCACCTCCGCGCGGCTCACCCCGGCCGCGAACGCGCGGTCCTTGAGCTTCTTGGTCACGGACTTGGGCGTGAGGTCGTCGATCCCGGTCGGACGCACGAGGCAGACGGCGTGGACGAACCCCGCCAGCTCGTCGCATGCGAAGAGGACGCGGTCGAGCTCCGTTTCCGGCACGACACCGGTGACCTCGGGGCGGTGCGCGAGAATCGCGTGGACCACCTCCTCCGGGTAGCCTCGCGCGCGCAGCTCGCGGGCCGCCGGCAGCGGATGCTCGTCCGGGTTCCGCTCCCAGTCGAGATCATGGAGCAGCCCGGCCAGCCCCCAGCTCTCCTCGTCCCCTCCCCGGAGCCGCGCGTAGTGACGGACCGCTGCCTCCACGCCGAGCATGTGCTTCCGCAGGTTCTCGTTCGGGACCCACTCCCCGAGCAGCGCGAGCGCCTCCTTCCGGTCGGGCATTGTGTCATCCTTTGCGGTACAAGTCGTTTCGAGAGCCGCACCCGGGACGCGGCATGCCGATTGCACAACCACGTCCCAAAACACAGCCTTCCGAGCCCGGGTATCCTCCATCCCCCGGAAGCAGTCGCCTGACTGCCCCGGACATCGGAAGGCTGAGTTTTTTCATACGCTTACGCAGCAATCGGGTAGCGCCCCGGGCGGGCCTTCCCCGCCCTCCCCTTTGCCCCGCGTCGCGCCAGCCTCGTTCCGAGGCAGTCACACCCCGCTGGACGGGCATAGCTTCGAAACGATGCAGTCCTCGCAGCGGGGCCGCCGGGCCTCGCACACCCTCCGGCCGTGCCAGATCAGCAGATGGGCCAGCATGGTCCAGCGCTCCCGGGGGAACAGCTCCATCAGCTCCCGCTCGATCTTGTCGGGCTCCTCGTAGGCGGTCAACGCAAGCCGCGCGGAGAGGCGCTTTACGTGCGTGTCCACGACCACGCCCTCCTCGATCCCGAACGCGTTTCCGAGGATTACGTTCGCAGTCTTGCGCCCAACGCCTGGAAGCGCCACCAGCTCGGCAAGCGTGCGCGGGATCTCACCGTCGTGCTCGGCCATGACCGCACGCGCGAAGCCGATGATGTTCCTGGCCTTGTTCCGGAAGAAGCCGGTCGTGCGGATGATCTCCTCGACATCCTCCTGGCGCGCGGCGGCGAGTGCCGCGACGTCAGGATAGCGCTTGAAGAGCACGGGCGTGACCAGGTTCACGCGCTGGTCCGTGGTCTGCGCCGACAGGATGGTGGCCACCGCGAGCTGGTATGCGTCCTCGTGCTCGAGCTCGCAGCGCGCGGCCGGATACTCCGTGCTGAGCAGCTGGTAGATGCGCGCGGCGCGCTCCGCGCGCGCGCGCCCTGACTCGCGCGGCCTTCTCGGCTTCGACCGCCGCGACCGGCTCGGCACGCTCAGCTTCGGGCGCTGCGACGCCCATCGGCGCCGCGACCGCCCGCGCTCCGACGCGTGCGCCAGGTGACTCGGCGGTAGCGGAGCGCGCTCGGGCGCGGACCGTCGCCGGATGCTGCCCCACCCTCCGGCGCCGCCGAGGATGCAGGCTCGATGCCGACCGCGTTCTCCAGCCGCCGGAGCACGCGGGCGGCGAGCTTGAGCGCCTCCCCGGAGGATCGCAGCTCGTACAAGCCCTCCAGATCCGATCCCGGGAGCGAAGAGCTGAAGTCGCGGCCGCCCTCGCGCATCTCCATCCGGTTCCACTCGGACGCCTCGGCGAGCGGCAGATCGCTCAGCGGCACCACCGAGAGGCCGGGGCGGTCGGCGCGTATCCCGAGCGCGAGCAGCAGACCGAACCGGTCGGGACCCTCCCGCGACCAGAAAAATCCGTCCAGTGACTCGGGCGGCGTCCCCGCCGCGGCGCGCACCCACACCAGGTGCTGCGGGAGCTGCGCGTATCCCGCGGGAGGGTCGAGCGCGGGAACCCACCGCTCCGTCTCCTCCGGCTCCCCGTCGAGCAGCTCGCGGAGCGCGCCCGTCAGGAGGAGAAAGAGCGGCTCTCGGGCCGCGCAGAAGTGGAACGAGTGATAGAGGAGGAATCCGTATTGATGGATGAGGGCGGGTTCGTCGTTGGGCCCGCGGATCTCCCGCAGAGCCTGCCCCGTCGCCGCGAGCATCACGAAGGCTGAGGGATCCGCCAGGTCCACTCCGCGGGCCTCGGCCTCGAGCCGAATGGCCGCGAAGTGCCGGCGCGCGAAGTCGAGGTCCGGGAAGGAGAGCTCGTAGGGGGTCAGGCGGGCGAACGCATCGTGTGCGGACATCGCGACTCGAAACTATCCCAGAAAGAAGAGTGGAGAAAAGATCGTAAGAACCTCGCCTACTGGTCCCGCCGCAGGAGCTCGACCGCGCGCGCCTCGGACTCGAGCACCTCGAGGCCGGCCCCCGCCAGGGCACGGCGCGCGGATTGCCACCAGGACCGCCGCCGGACCAACACCAGCTCGAGGGCGCGCAGCGGCTCCACGACTCCCTCGATCCACACGAAGTGGACGTCACCCAGACGCTCGGGGCGCGGGATCGTCCAGCGTCGGCCGTCCCACGTGAATGGGATCTCGTCGGCCGCCTCGAACTCGCGCTCGTCCCACGTCTGCTCGATGAAAAGCGCGTTCTCCACCCGGTAGACGCCCGCCCCCTCCGGGTCGCCGCGCTGATAGTACCAGGGGTCGAACTCCATGCCGTCCTGCCGCTTGAACCCCTGGTCGGCCGCGTAGTCGACGTCCTCGAGCTGATCCTCCGCGGCGAGCGACTCGAGATGGTGGCGCAGCTCGTGGGTGAGCGTCTCCCAGATCTCGCCCTCCCAGTCGAACGCGGGATCCCTGGCCGCCAGGCTCCTGAACGATCCCCAGTAGAGCACGACCGAGGAGCGCAGCGTGTCCGGACCCTGCCACTCGGAGGGCCAGCTTTCGGTCACGCATTCGCCGAGCGTGTAAACGTCCGGACGATCGGGATGCGGCACGGATTCGCGCGAGACAACGAGCCCGTCAATCCCTGCCTTGTAGCGCTCCGGAATCTCCTCGTAGGCGCGTTCGGCGATCTCGCGGAAGGCGGCGAACTTCACGGTGCCGCCCACCCGATGTCAGCCCCGACGGGACGGTGATCAGAGCCGACCAGTAGGTCGCGGCGATCCACTCCCGCGCCCGCGCATCCATTACCGGCTCGCTCGCCGAAGCCGATGCCCGCGCTCAGCGCGTATCCAGCCGCTCGCGGATCCACGCGAGGACGCGATCCTCGGCGACCCGCACCTGCTTGAGGCTGTCACGGTCACGAACGGTGACGGTGCCGTCCTCGGTAGTCTGCCCGTCGACGGTCACGCACCAGGGCGTGCCGGCCTCGTCCTGGCGGCGGTAGCGCCGGCCGATCGAGCCGGTTTCGTCGTAGAAGGAGGGGATGGCCGCCTGGCGCAGCGCGGCATGGATCCTCTCCGCGCGCTCGGGCAAGCCGTCCTTCTTCACCAGCGGGAAGACCGCTGCCTTGATGGGCGCCAGCTTCGGGTGGAGCCCCAGCACGACGCGCTCCTCGCCCGCGATGATCTCCTCGCGGTAGCCGTCGATCAGCGCGACCAGCATGGTGCGGTCGACGCCCACGGCGGTCTCGACCACGTAGGGGATGAACCGCTCGTTCGTCCCGGGGTCGATGTACTCGAGCCGCTTCCCCGAGAACTCCTGGTGCCGTGAGAGATCGAAATCCGTGCGGTTGTGAATCCCCTCGAACTCCTTCCAGCCGAAGGGATACTTGTACTCGATGTCGAAGGCCTTCTTGGCGTAGTGCGCGAGCTCGTCGGAGCCGTGCTCGTGAAAGCGGAGCTTGTCCTTGCGGACGCCGTTCGCAACGTGCCACTCCATGCGCGCCGCCCTCCAGTGCTCGAACCATTCCTCGTCGGTCCCGGGCTTGACGAAGAACTGGAGCTCCATCTGCTCGAACTCGCGGGTCCGGAAGATGAAGTTCCCCGGCGTGATCTCGTTTCGGAACGCCTTGCCGATCTGCGCGATCCCGAACGGGACCTTTTGGCGGGCGGCCTGCTGGATGTTCAGGAAGTTCACGTACGAGCCCTGCGCCGTCTCGGGCCGGATATAGATCACGGACGCGGCGTCCTCCACAGGGCCCATGAACGTCTTAAACATCAGGTTGAACTGCCGCGCCTGGCCAAAGGCGTCCCTGGTGCCGCACACCGGGCACTGCCGGTCCTGCACTTCGGGGAGGTCGGCGCGAAAGCGACGCTGGCAGCTCTTGCACTCGATCAGCGGATCGGAGAAGCCCGCTAGGTGCCCCGAGGCCTCCCAGACGCGGGGATGCATGAGGATGGCGGCGTCCAGCCCTTCGACGTCGTCGCGCTGGTGGACCATCGCGCTCCACCAGCCCTCCTTGACGTTGCGCTTGAGCTCGACACCGAGTGGGCCGTAGTCCCAGACCGAACCGGTCCCACCATAGATTTCGGAGGATTGGAAGATGTAGCCGCGCCGCTTGCAGAGCGACACGAGCTTGTCCATCAGATCGGCGGGTTCAGCCATGGTCGAAACGGTCGCTGCGGGTCTTGGGGGCGGTCCGCGGAAGCTGGAGTGCTCCGCGAAGCTTCCCCACGGGGGCCCGGCCGAAGGTAGACGCGGCCGCGGAGGGTGGGCAACAGATCGGTGGGCGCCGGCAGGGGTATTCTAGGTGGAAGCTCGGATCTGGCCCTGAAGGGGCCTGGGGCCGCCGGCGACCCACTCCAGAGACATCATGCTGACGTTCACGGACCGCGCCCGGGAGATGGTGCGGACCTTCTTGGATCAGGGGGAAGGCGAGCTGGAGGCGCTCCGCATCGGCGTGGAGGGCAGCCCCGTCGCCCCCCGCTTCGACTTGACCCTCGTGAGCCGCTCGGACCGGCGCAACGACGAGCGCGAGGTCGACCTGGGGGAGGACTTCGCAGTGCTGGTGACGGAGTCCTCGCTCGACCGCCTGGACGGCGCTACGGTGGACTTCGTCGAGCGCGTCAACGAGCGCGTCAACGAGAGCGGCTTCGAGGTGCGGCCCCGCGGCACCGGGGGGGGCTCGGGAGAGGCGAGCACGCGCCCGACCGGACCTCTCTCCGATCGCGTACGCGACGTGCTGGACACCTAGGTCAACCCGGCGATCGCGGCGCACGGCGGGGAGATCAGTCTGGTGGATGTGCAGAGCACGGAAATCTTCCTGGAGATGAGCGGCGGCTGCCAGGGATGCGCGCGCTCGCGCATGACGCTCCGCCAGGGAGTGGAGCGCATGCTCCGGCAAGCCGTCCCGGAACTCACGGCAGTGCATGACGTGACGGATCACGCAAGCGGACAGAATCCATACTTCAACGGCGACACCTAGGGAGTTGTCCAAGGTTTAGCACTCCCGAACCAGGAGGGCGCATGGGTCGTCGTGGCATTTCCCGTCCCGTTGCCGGCCTGCTCCCGGCCACGCTCCTCCTTGCCGTTCCTGTCCTCCTACAGGCCCAGGTCGACGACGCGCTGGTGGACGAGGCCGTCTACACCGCGCCCCGTCCTCTCTGCCCCTGCGTCGGCCCCGTCCGCGGCAGCATCGTGATCGCAGGCGGTGGAGCGCTCCCGGCCGACATCTACCGCACCTTCGTACGCCTAGCCGGAGGCCGGAGGTCGCACATCGTCGTGATCCCGACCGCCGGGGCAGGCGACCATCCCACCGCGATCGAGGTCGAGGCGTTCCGCGCGACAGGCGCCGGTACGGTCGAGGTACTCCACACGCGGGACCGGAGCGTCGCGAACAGCGAGGAGTTCGTCGCTCCGCTCCGGCGCGCGACCGGCGTGTGGTTCTCCGGGGGACGGCAGTCGCGGCTGGTCGAGTCGTACCACGGTACGCTCGTGCACCATGTGCTGCACGAGGTGCTCGACGAGGGCGGGGCTGTGGGCGGCACCTCGGCGGGCGCGTCCGCGCTCGCCTCGTACCTGGTCCGCGGCACGCCGAACGGCACGACCCGCGTGACCGAGCCCGGCTATGACGTAGGGTTCGGGCTACTGCGCGGCGTGGCGGTGGACCAGCACCTGCTCGCCCGCGGACGCGAGGACGAGCTGCAGCGCATCGTCGAGCCGTACCCGCAGCTTCTCGGGATCGGGCTGAACGAAGGGACGGCGCTCGTGATCAGGGGTGATCTCGGCTGGGTGCATGGTGAGAGCCAGGTCGCGATCTACGACCGGCGCGGGTGGCGTAATCCCGTCACCTTCCGCTTCCTGGACGTGGGCGACTCCTACGATCTCGGACAGCGGCGGTCGATCCGTGCCGTCCGGACCGAGGAGGAGTAGGGCTCCTGACCGCTTCACCCAGCTCGGCGCCCACGAGGCTCTGGCGAGCCGGATCCAAACTCGATAGATGATAGTCGGAGGACGGCCATCCACGCCAACGTCGGAGGCTTCGCCATGAGGCTCGCGTTCACCCTTCTCACGGTCGCGATGTGGTACGGGGGCTGGGTGGACCGCGCCCTCGCACAGGAACGCTCTTCCCCGCCCGACCTGCCTTCCTGGGCCTACCCGATGAATCCCTCCCCGGGCAGACGGGGCGGTGGCGGCGGCGCAGCGGACGACACCCGGTACGGGCTGCCGGGAACCGATCGCACCTTCACCCGAGCCGAGATCACCGGCCAGGAGCCCGCGGACTGGCGGCCCGACCTGCACCCACCGATGCCCGCGATCGTGGCGCGGGGACGCTCGGAGGTGCGCGCGTGCGCGATGTGCCACTACCCCAACGGACAGGGACGACCCGAGAACGGTCCGGTCGCCGGGTTCCCCGCGAGCTACATCATCCAGCAGTTGGTGGACTTCCAGAACGGCACGCGCGTGAGCTCGGAGCCACGCATGAGACCGCCCGCCAGCATGGCGCGGCTCGCCAAGGCGATGACTGCCGAGGAGATGGCCGAGGCCGCCGACTACTTCGCCTCCTTCCCCTACCGCAAGTGGATCCGCGTGGTGGAGTCTCCCACGGCGCCGAAGCTGCGCTTCGCCGGGGGGATGTTCATGCCGATCGACGGCACCGAGCCGATCGGGAACCGCATCGTGGAGGTGCCGGAGGACACCGCGCGCACGCTGCTTCGCGACCCGATTTCCGGGTTCGTGGCGTACGTTCCGCCCGCAAGCCTCGCGCGGGGGGAAGCGCTGGCGAAGACGGGCGGGGACGGTCGCACCACCGCATGCGTCGCCTGCCACGGTGACGACCTGCGCGGGCTCGGACCCGTGCCTGCGCTCGCCGGCCGCTCGGCTAGTTATCTGATGCGGCAGCTCTTCGACTTCAAGAGCGGGGCCCGCGCGGGCGCGTGGTCACCGCTCATGAAGGCCGTGGTGGCTCCGCTCACCGAGGGAGAGATGCTCACGCTCGCTGCGTACGCGGCGTCGCTGGATCCGTAGGCTTCACCGCAGGCTCACCGCCCCGGACGATCCTCGGCCGAAACCAGCGCGCTCTCGAAGGGCTACGTCGAGTTCATGGAGCAGGAGAACCGCCTGCGGATACCGGGGCACGACGGAGCCGCAAACGGGGCCTAGTTAGCAGGTCGCGCTCAGCGCCCCGCGAGGGTGGCCACGGCGGCCGGGCCGACCTCGAGCAGCTCAGCGAGTTGCGCGAGGTCGTAGGCGTCGGTGAGCTCGCGCACCACCCAGTAGCGGTCGACCGCGATCACCACCTCACGCGGCGGATCCGGGGAGATCAGCTCGAGCGCAACCTCCGCGTTCGCGAAGCAGAACCAGATCCGGGGATCGGACACGCCGTACGGGTCAGGAGGGAAGCGCGGGATCCTCGCGACCGAGGCGGGCTGGACCACGTGGACGCAGGGGAGC
>CAUZJY010000012.1:0-27501 GCA_963580305.1 Gemmatimonadales bacterium UBA6960 | reverse complement strand
CGGAACCAGGGCAGAGCCGGGTCGCTGGGCATGGAGGATGAGGGAGAGTCTCAGGCCGTGAAGAGCAGTTGCCTGGTGGGGTCCAGGATCTGAGCCGGCGTCGCGGACAGCCTCTGGTCCAGCTCGCGCAGGAAGCGGTCTACCCGACGCGCGTTGCTCCCCCAGTCCGTCCTTCCAGGGGAGCCAGAGAGGAGGTCGACCCGGGTCTGGGCGTTGGTGTCGAGTGAGATCCGCACCCGTACCAGGGAGCGCTTCCGCCGGAGCACGCTCACCGCCTCCACAAGGATCACCCCCTGTTTGTCGTCCGCGGAGAGCAGCCGCCAGTGCGGCAGCGCGCCGCTCCCCCCCCCTCCCGCGAGAGTGAGCGCGGCGGTCCAGACGCGGTCGAAGGAAATCGCGTAGGTCCGGCCGCGCAGTCTCGGATCCGGCGCGCTCGGGTGGGTCTCGGCCTGAGGCGTCACGGGCGCCGTGTCACTGGCCGATACGGTAGCGCACGCTCACGTTCGCCCGCACCACCTGCTCGCCCGGCTCGACCGGCGTGGCTGCGACCTGCACGGCCTCCGCGTACGCCATGTTGCGCATCATGGGCATGGGCGGCGGGATGGTAAAGTCCATTCCGACGTTGACCTCGAGCGGTGGACCCAGCGGCACGCCGAGCGCGCCCGCCACGGCCTCGGCCTCCGCGCGCGCCTTGGCGACTGCCTGGCGGACCGCCTCCAGCTGCGCGGGCTCGGGATCGCGCGCCTCGAAGGTGAGCGAGCTGATCCGGTTGGCGCCGGCCCCGATGGCCACGTCGATCAGCGCGCCCACGCGCGCCACGTTGTCGGCGCGCACGCGATTGACCGCGCGGTAGGCCTCGATCGTGGGGACCTCCCGTTCGTCGCGCGGCGGGCGCGTGTAGACCGGGTGCAGCTCGTACCCGCCGGTCTCCACGGTGACCGTGGACCCGCCCCCGTCACGGACGGCGCGCACCACCCGCTCGGCGTTCTGCTCAGCCGCCTCGCGCGCGGTCCGGGCCTGCGTCTCCACCATGAAGTTCAGGTGCGCCCGATCGCTCGGCACCCGAACCTCCGCCGTTCCCTGGACCGTGATGGCGGGGGGCGGCGGCTGCATGGGCATCTGGGCCGCGAGCGGAGCGGCCGGAGCCGCCGCCGTGGCGAGGAGCACCACGCTGAGCGCGGTCCGGTGAGCGACGCGTGGTGTCGTGCGGTTCATTTGAGGCTCTCCTGCCGGTCGGAGGGACCGGCGCGTGACATGATGTCGTCTCGGCGCCCCGCGCGGGAGTCCCCCGGGGGATTCACCCCCTGCAACAGGTGCACCGAGCGACGGCTGTGGCGGGCGTGCCGGGCCCGGGGTTTGCAGCCCTGGTGTCGCCCGGTATCCTTCGCGCGCAGCGCGCAGCGCGCGAAGGATACCGGGCGGGCGGGCGGCGACGTCCGTGCGCTGCCTAGGATCTGGGGCCGTGGCCCCGGTAACGCGGTGCCCCCCACTTCTTCAGCGACCTGTTAAATGAAGGCCATCATCCCGCTCGCGGGGAAGGGCACGCGCCTCCGTCCCCACACCCACCTTACCCCCAAGCCGCTACTAAAGGTCGGGGGCCGGCCAGTGATGAGCTTCATCCTGGACGACCTGGTGAAGCTGGGGGTGCGCGAGATCGTCTTCATCGTCGGGTATCTGGGAGACGTGATCCGGGACTACATCGCCGCCGAATACCCGCAGGTTACGGCGCACTACGTCGTGCAGGAGGTCCAGGACGGCACCGCGGGTGCGATCAAGCTGGCCGAGCCCTGGGCCAACGAGGAACTGCTGATCGTGTTCGTCGATACGCTCTTCGATGCCGATCTCACGCTCGTGAACCGCGTGCCCGCGGACGTCGCCGGCATCCTGTGGGCAAAGGAGGTGGAGGACTACCAGCGCTTCGGCGTGATCATCACCGGTCCGGACGGCTCGATGGAGCGCATCGTCGAGAAGCCGAAGGATCCGGTCTCCCGGCTCGCGAACATCGGGCTCTACTACATCCGTGATCACGACCTCCTCTTCGAGGGGATCGACCATACGCTCCGGCAGCCGCCCGGTCCGGGCGGCGAGTTCTTCCTCACGGACGCCTTCCAGTACATGGTCAACCAGGGTGCCCGGCTGCTGGTGGCTCCGGTCGAGGGATGGTACGACTGCGGCAAGCAGGACACGCTGCTCGAGACCAACCGGCACCTGCTCGAGACCGGGCTTGGCGGGGTGGCGAAGAGCGCGCAAGTCGATAGAGCGGAGATCGTCGAGCCCGTGCGCATCGATGAGGACGTGGAGCTGAAGGGCGGACGGATCGGGCCGAACGTCACCGTGGGGAAGGGGAGCCGGATCACGGATTCGACGCTGCGCGACACGATCGTGGGGGAGGGCGCGACCATCGAGGGCGCCGAGCTGCGTCACTCGCTGCTTGGCAACCAGGTGACCGTTCGGGGGGTGAAGGGGCAGCTCAGCGTGGCCGACCACTCGGAGGTGATCGGGGGCTAGGCGCATTCCGGACGGAGCGAGGGGCGGGTCAGCCGGAGTCCGCCGCGGCCAGTACCGTGAGCAGCGCGCGCAGGACCCCTTCGGGACCCGCATCGTTGCGGTACCATTCGTCGGTGGTGTGCGCGAGGCCGGCCTCGCCTCCCGCTCCCATCGTCACTGCCGGAATCCCGAGCGACATGGGGATGTTCGCGTCGGTCGAGGAGACCGCCAGCTCGGGGGCCGCCCCGACGGCGCGGGTGGCGGCGAGCGCGGCACGCACGATCTCCTCGGACGCATCGGTCCGGCCGGCCGGTCGCCGATCACGTCGACCGCGAGTACCACCCGGCCCCGTCTGTTGGCGCTGCGATTCACGGCGGTGATAGCGGCCTCCGCTCCCGAGCTGATCTCGGCGTCCAGGCGGTCCAGCTCCAGGAGAGACTCGCTCCGCACCTCGAGCTCGACCCACGCCTCCTGCGGGATGGCGTTGACGCTGGTGCCGCCCGACCGGCGGCCCACGGAAAGCGTGGTCCGGAGCTCCTCGCGCAGCGGAAGCTCGGTAAAAGCGGCGATCGCGTGGCCGAGCGCATGGATCGGATTGGGCGTTCCCCAGTCGACCCAGGAGTGCCCGCCCGGTCCGCTCGCGCTCACCCGGAAGCGGCGGGAGCCGAGCCCGCCGGTTACGACCAGGGAGAGACCCGCACCGTCGATGGAAAGGAAGGCGTGGGCGCCACGCGCCGGTCCCTTCTGACGGAAGAGATGGCGGACCCCGCGCAGGTCGCCCTCTCCCTCCTCGCCCACGGTCGCCACCAAGAGCAGTGGGCGGGCGAGCGGCGGGCGTGTCGTACGGAGCACGCGCGCGAGCCCGAGCAGCGCGGCAAGGCCGCGCCCGTCGTCGGAGATCCCCGGCCCGATCAGACGATCTCCCTCCTGGCGGACGCGCACGTCCGTGTCCGGCGGGAAGATCGTGTCCAGGTGCGCCGAGACCACGAGCGGCGCGCCCTGGACGTCGGTGGCTCCGCGCCGCAGCCAGCCCAGCACGTTGCCCTCGGCGTCCTTCTCCACGTCCTCGAGCCCCGCTTCCTTCATCAGCTCGGCGAACCGCGCACCCCGAGCGGCCTCGCCGAAGGATGGTGCGGCGATCTCGGTCAGCTCGCGCTGCTGCGTCAGCGTGCGCGCGTCGTCCTCGAGGAGGAAGCTGCGCGCGCGCGCCAGCTCGGGGCGCTCGAGCAGGGCGCGGATGCGCCCGTCCATGTGTTCGTCCGGACCGTGAGGCATGCGCGAAGCTTGGCGGAGGACGTGCGGGCGTCAAATGCCTCCCGCTCGGCGGCGACGCCCCGAAGGGAACCGGTTCGACCGGATTTCCGGAACGGGGGGAGCGCAACTTTGCCCGTCCGCCCAAGTCACCTGCCGATCCTGGAAGAGAATCGACTGGTCGGCATCATCTCGATCGGCGCAGCTGAAATCCCCTGGGAGGAGCAGGATCCCCTGATCGTTGTCGAGCGGGCCGTAACCGCAGTTGCCCACCCCTGCGTTTCCGACCTTGCGCAGCCGCAGCGCGATCACCGCGCCCGCCGGGTTCTCGTCTGTGCACGCTGCCAGCAACCCGGCCACGGACGCCGGCAGCACCCTGCTGGCCGTCCGGATGAGGCTCCTGCGATCCAACGTGCTCGCCATGACAACCTCCACTGGAGAAAGAGGAAGACTGCTCTGGTCTCCAGCATCGGCGTCGTCAGATCACGCGGACCCGCGCGCGGCGTAACGAGGTTTCTCCGTGTCGGTTCCGGACGCGAGCGCGCGATCACGGGCGCAATCAAGGGATGTTCGACCGCTCCCCCAGGTCGCGGTCGAGCATGAGCAGCGCCGCCTTGTTGTCTCCGGCCATGCGCAGCTGCTCCACGATCGTGCCGACCATCTTCTCCTCCTCCACCTGCTCCGTGATGAACCACTGCAACTCGAGCTGGGTGGCGTGGTCGTGCTTCTTCACGGTGAGGTCGTAGAGGTCATGGATCATCCGGCTTACCTCCTGCTCGTGCGCGAGCGCCGTCTCGAACAGAGCCAGAGGCTGGCCAAACTCTGAGGGTGGAGCGGGAACCGCCTCCAGGCGGGGGGTCGCGTCCCGGTGGTTCATGAAGTCGAGGAGCTTCATCGCATGGGTCAGCTCCTCCTGCGCCTGCATGCGCATCCACCGGCTGAATCCGAGCAGGCTCCGCCGGTCAAAGTGCGCGAAGATCGCCAAGTAAAAGTAGCCCGCATAGAGCTCCTGGCCGATCTGACGGCTGACCGCGTCCTGTACCGCTTCGTCCATCATGATGCCTCCTGCGGTGAGGCGTTCCCGGTTGCTGCGAATGGGCATCATAGTAGCGGACTGCGGACGCGCCTCAAGTCGCACCTTCCGGGAAATGGCGCGTGACGGGCCGGCAACGACTCTGCGGCGATCGTGCCCGCGTGCTCTCCACGAGGATCGGTCGGTGGCCGCCTTCCCCTGGGCGGAGATCGCGGCGGCGCTCGGGCTGCCGCCGGAGTGCGGGGTGCGTTCGCAGCCGCGGGGGTAGCCGCCTTCCGGCCAGATCGGGACTGCACGAAAACGAGGTCGTGTCCGCGAGCATTCGCACTCCGTACGGTGTAATACAGAACCGCTTCAGCAACGAACAGGCACACGAATTCGAGGTTTTGTCGTGAAGATTTCTCGTCCGGTCCTGGCTCCTGCTGGCTGGCCTGGTGGGGCTCGCGGGCGCGGGTGAGCGTGCTTTTCCCGGGCGGCCCGAGTCAGCTGCCACCGCGGCCGAGCCGATCAAGAACCGCCCCGCGGCCGCCGTGGCGGCCACGAACCCCGCGGCCACCGACGCGGCGGCCAGCGCCACCGCGCCCGCGTCCGAGCGCACGGTGCTCGAGGCGAGCCGGCGTTGTGCGCCTCGACCCGGCCGGCGCGTGCATCCGCGTGAAGGCCTCGGCCATCTGGCTCCGGTTGGAGTTCTCGACGCAGCCGTAGAGGATCATCTTCATCGGCCGAAACCTGGGCCCCGGGCAGACGGCAAGCCAAGGGGGCAGTAACGGCTGGCCCCCGTTTGACCGGTTCGTATCCAACCTGACGCCGAGCTGTTACACGGCCTACGTATGGTTAGGCCGTGATCCTCTACCGTCTGTTTCCCGGCCGTTGCCCGGTGGCTCGCCCGGCTCCGCGCGAACCCCGTATCTTCCGCTCCGCCAAGGGGATCGCTCGGGAGCGCGGCGGGAAGCTCCAGAATCCCCCCGGTGGTGGATCTGGCCATCGGATTCGGGTGACCCGATGATCGAGGCCGCCGTCAGGAGGATGATGGAGACCGCAGCGAAGTCGCCGGAAGCGGCGCGGGTGCTGGTCGTCGAGGACGAGCCGGACATCGCGGCGCTCGTCGCGTACCAGCTCACTCGCGAGGGCTTCCGCGTGGAGACCGCGGCCACCGGTACCGAGGCGCTGACCGCCGTGCACCGTGAGCTTCCCGACCTGGTTGTGCTCGATCGCATGCTGCCCGGGGTCACGGGGGACGAGGTGCTCAAGACGCTCAAGGTCGAGCCCGCGACGCGCGGCGTCCCCGTTCTGGTGCTCACCGCGCGGCGCGAGCAGGAGGAGCGGATCGAGGGGTTGGAGCTCGGGGCCGACGACTATCTGACCAAGCCGTTCTCCCCGCGCGAGCTGGTGCTCCGGGTCCACGCGATCCTCCGCCGCGCGCGCGATACGGCGGCTCCCGCGGGCGGGCGGGTGCTCCGGGCCGGCCCCCTGTGCATGGATCTGGCCGCCCATCAGGCGACGCTGGACGGCGCCGAGATCGTGCTCACCCCGACCGAGTTCCGCCTGCTCCAGGCGCTGGTCGAGCGGAAGGGCCGCACCCAGAGCCGCCGCCAGCTGCTCGAGCGCGCATGGGACGTGAAGTCGGAGATCTCCGACCGCCTGCACACGCGCACGGTGGACATACACGTGCGCCGCCTCCGCTCCAAGCTCGGGGTGGTGGGCGATTGGGTGGAGACGGTGCGTGGCTTCGGCTATCGTTTCCGGATGCCTGAGGACCACGCCTGAGCGCTGACCCCGGGACTGGCACGCGGCGCTCTGGCGCCCGGCGCCGAGGCTCGAGAGCCGCATGCGCCTGAGGATCCACCATCCCCTCTTCGCCGGCTTCGTCGGCGTCATCACGCTCCTCGTCCTCCTCGTCGTGGTGCTGGCCGGCCGTGGCATCCGGCGGGAGCTGACCGAGACCACGCGCGACGCGCTCGTCCGCGAGCTCGCGCTCGCCGCCACGCTGGCGGCTGCCTTCCCGAATACCACCCCTCCCCAGGACGTTGCGCGCGCGATCACGGCGCGCCTCGGCTACCGTGTCACGCTCATCGCGGCCGACGGCCGGGTGCTGGGCGACTCGGACGTAAGGGCGGATTTGCTGTCCGCGATGCCGAATCTCGCGGAGCGCCCCGAGGTACAGGCGGCACTGATCCAGGACTCCGGCTACATCGGCCTGACGGAGAGCCCCGAAGCCGACCCGGTGATGTACGGCGCCCGCCGCACCACGCTTCAGGGTCAGCCGGTGGTCCTCCGCATCGCGGCTCCGCTGGTGGACATCGAGGCGGCCGTCTCCCGCACCCGCAGGGTGGTCGTGCTCGCCGGTCTCGCCGGCGTGCTGATGGCGCTGGCCGTTGCCTACGGGCTCAGCCTCATGCTCGCGCAGCCGCTGGTGGTGTTGGCAGAGAGCGCGCGCGGGCTCGCCTCCGGCGACTTCAGCCGGCGGGCGCCCCGCAACGTGCAGGTGGCCGAGCTGGACGATCTCGGGGCCGCCTTCAATCGGCTGACCCACGAGCTCAAGGCGCGGCTGTCCGAGCTGGGCCGGGAGCGCGACGAGATGCAGGCGCTGATCGACGCCATGGCCGAGGGCGTGATCGCGCTCACCGAGGACGCCCGCATCCTGCGCACGAATCGGGCGGCGCGCGCGCTGCTGCACCTTCCGCAGGAGTCCTGGTTCGCGCCTGTCGGCGCGCTGGTGCGCTATCCCGAGCTGCGCGACGTGCTCGAGGAGTCGGTCGTGAAGCCGTTCCGGGCGCGCGAGGTAGCCCTCGGCGAGCGGCACCTCATCGTATCCGCGCGCCTGCTGGACCAGGGCGGATCCGTGGTGACCTTCCTCGACGTGAGCGAGATGCGCCGCCTGGAAGAGGTGCGGCGCGATTTCGTGGCCAACGCCTCCCACGAGCTGAAGACCCCGCTCACCACGATCAGGGGATTCGCGGAAACGCTGCTCGAGGACGATCCCCCCGAGTCCCTGCGCCGGGACTTCCTGACCTTGATCCGGGACAACACGCTGCGGCTGCAGCGGATGGTGGAGGATCTGCTCGACCTCTCGTGCCTGGAATCGGGGGCGTGGTCCGCGCGTCGCGAGGAGGTCGCAGTCGCCGAGGTGGCGGCGGACTGCTGGTCGGACTTCCGCGCTCGCGCGGAGGAGGCCGGCGTGCGCTTCGTGCTCGAGGGAGGCGGGGAGGCGATTGCCGACGAGCAAGGGCTCCGCCAAGTGTTTCGCAACCTGATCGAGAACTCGCTCCGTTACACGGAGCGTGGCGGCACCATCATGGTCCGCTCACGCCCCGACGACAGGATGGTGCGCGTCGAGATAGCGGACACGGGCGCCGGGATCTCGTCCCGCGCCCTCCCGCGCATCTTCGAGCGCTTCTACCGGGCGGATACGGCCCGGGCGCGCTCGGAGGGAGGGACGGGCCTGGGCCTTGCGATCGTTCGACACCTGGTCCAGGCGATGGGCGGCGACGTCGGGGCCGAGAGCGAGCTGGGGAAGGGAACCACGATCTGGTTCACCCTCCCGCGGTCCCCCGGCGCGCCGTGACGAGCGGGAAGCTGCTGTTACTGTTCTGTTACCATCCCGTAACCGAGGCGCGTGCAGGTGCCATCTATGGTGTCATGGGGGAGCGAACTCTCTTTCGGGGAGGCTATCGAATGATCACGCGGCGTTCAGCCCCAACCCTCGCGTTTGGCTCGGCCGTGATCTTCTCCATCCTCGTGGCCGCAGGGTGCGCTGGGGGGGACGAGGGGAGCGGGGACGCCGGCAGTCTCACAGGCGCGGTCCAGGTGGATGGCTCGAGCACGGTCGCGCCCATTAGCGAGGCGATGGCCGAGGAGTTCCAGATCGAGCAGCCCGGGGTCCGCGTGACGGTCGGGATCTCGGGCACCGGCGGCGGCTTCAGGCGTTTCTGCGCCGGCGAGACCGAGATTTCCGACGCCTCGCGCCCGATCAGCGAGGAGGAGCAGGCGGCCTGCGAGGCGGCGGGGATCGAGTACGCCGAGCTGCCGGTCGCGTGGGACGGCCTGTCCGTGGTGGTCAACCCCAGGAACGACTTCGTCGAGTGCCTCACCGTAGATGAGCTCCGTAGGATCTGGGAGCCGAATAGCCGGGTGAGCACCTGGCGCAACGTTCGCCCGGAGTTCCCCGCGCAGCCGATCAAGCTCTACGGGCCGGGCACCGACTCGGGGACGTTCGACTACTTCACCGAGGTGATCACGGGTGAGACGGGCGCCAGCCGGCCGGACTATCAGGCGAGCGAGAACGACAACGTGCTGGTGCAGGGGGTGGCGGGCGATCCGTACGCGCTCGGCTACTTCGGCCACGCCTACGTGACCCAGAACACGGACCGGCTCAAGGTCCTCGCGGTGGACGGCGGCTCCGGTTGCGTGATGCCGACCGACGAGACGATCTCCGACAAGACTTACACCCCGCTCTCGCGGCCTCTTCTCATCTACGTGGCACGCGACGCGCTCGCGCGTCTGGAGGTGGCCGAATTCCTCCGGTTCTACATGGAGAACGCCCCCGAGCTGGTTCCCTCGACCGGCTACCTCCCGCTCGAGGCTGCCGAGTACCAGCAGCATCTGGACGCGATCGCTGGTGGTCCCGGCGCGGACGACGCGGAGGCGCCGCCGGGGGCCGGCGACGACGTGGTGGAACCGGCGCCGTGACGACGGGCGACACCGTGGTGGATACGGGGCCGGGCGGGGCGCCCGGCCCCGCTCGCGTTGGCCCCCCACCCGCGCGCCTCAGGCACGACCGCGGCCGCGACCTCAAGGAGGCCGCGATTGGCTGGCTGCTGTTCGCGTGCGCCGGGCTCTCCACGCTCGTTACCGTCGGGATCGTGCTCGCGCTCCTGCGCGAGACGCTCACCTTCTTCACGCAGGTCTCGCCCTTCGAGTACTTCACCGGGACCGAGTGGACCCCGCAGTTCCGTGATCAGAATTTCGGCGTTCTCCCGCTCGCGGCCGGTTCGTTCCTGATCGCGGCCGGCGCCGCCATCGTCGCGGTCCCCACCGGGCTCCTGACCGCGATCTACCTGAGCGAGTACGCGCGCGAGCGCACCCGCTCCCTACTCAAGCCGACGCTCGAGGTGCTCGCGGGGATTCCGACCGTGGTATACGGCTACTTCGCGCTCACCTTCGTCACGCCCATGATGCGGAGGGTCTTCCCGCAGACGGACATCTTCAACGCGGGCTCGGCGGCGATCGTGGTGGGGATCATGATCATCCCCACCATCGCGTCGCTCTCCGAAGACGCGCTCCGGGCGGTGCCGCGCGTGCTCCGCGAGGGCGCGTTCGGGCTGGGTGCCACAAAGTTCGAGGTATCGCTCAAGGTGGTTGTGCCGGCCGCGCTCTCCGGGATCATCGCATCATTCATCCTCGGGATCAGCCGCGCGATCGGGGAGACCATGGCGGTCGCGATCGCGGCCGGGAACCTCGCGCAGCTCACGCTCAGCCCGTTCGAGTCGATCCAGACGATGACCGCCTATATCGTGCAGGTGAGCCTGGGGGACACCCCCCAGGGGACGATCGTCTACCAGACGCTGTTCGCCGTCGCCTTCACGCTCTTCCTCATCACGCTGGCGATGAACGTGCTCTCGCAGTGGGTGCTCCAGCGCTTCCGCGAGGTCTATCAGTGAGCGGTCCGTGAGCGGCGACCCGGCCCGTGCGGGGGATCCGCCGCCGCGGAGCGTGCAGCGTCCGGAGATCACCCGCGTCGCCCGCGAGGCGGTACAGCGGGAGGCGGGCGAACGCGTGTCGGACCCCACCGGAGCGGAGGACCCGCCGGTGGGCCCCAAGGATCCCGTGCGACTCGGCGCCCAGCGCACGCTTCGCGAGCGCCGCCGGCGCACCGCGGGCATCGTCTTCCACGTGCTCTGCGCGCTCGCCACCGCGACCGGCGTGGTGGCGCTGGTGATCCTGCTGGGCGACGTGCTGGCGGACGGCCTCGGGGAGATCGACGTCGCGTTCCTCACCAGCTTCGCCTCGCGCATCCCGGAGCGCGCCGGGATCAAGGCCGCGCTGATCGGGAGCCTTTGGATGCTCACGCTCACCGCGCTGATCTCGTTCCCGCTCTCGGTGGGCGCGGCGATCTACCTGGAGGAATACGCGCGCAAGAACTGGGTGACGCGCATGATCCAGACCAACATCGCGAACCTGGCCGGGGTGCCGTCGATCGTCTACGGCATCCTCGGGCTCGCCCTTTTCGTGCGCACGCTGGCGCTCGGACGGAGCGTGCTCGCGGGTGCGCTCACGCTGTCGCTCCTGATCCTCCCCGTCATCATCCTCGCCTCGCAGGAGGCGATCCGTGCGGTCCCGGATTCGATCCGCCAAGCCGCGTACGGGCTGGGCGCGACCCGCTGGCAGGCGGTGCGCATGCAGGTGCTGCCGATGGCGCTGCCGGGGATCCTCACGGGGACGATCCTCGCGCTCTCACGCGCGGTCGGCGAGACGGCACCCCTCGTCATGATCGGAGCGCTCTCCTTCGTGGCGTTCACGCCGCGGGGGCCGCTCGACCAGTTCACCGTTCTTCCCCTCCAGATCTTCAACTGGATGTCGCGTCCGCAGCAGGAGTTCCGTGAGCTGGCCGCAGGCGCGATCATAGTACTGCTCGCGGTGCTCCTGCTGATGAATGCCGCGGCGATCCTGCTCCGTAACCGGTACCAGAGGTGGCATTAGCTTGGCCACGGTCCATCCCATCGACGCCGGCGGCCGCGCGCCCGCGCTCGAGGCGCGCGGTCTCTCGGTCTTCTACGGGGAGAACCAGGTGATCAAGGACGTAAGCCTCGTGATTCCGGCGCACCGCGTGGTTGCCCTGATCGGCCCCTCCGGCTGCGGAAAGAGCACGCTGCTCCGCTGCTTCAACCGCATGAACGACCTGGTGAACGGGGCGCGCATCGACGGGGAGGTGCTCTTCCACGGGCAGAACCTCTACGACCGCGAGGTCGATCCGGTGGAAGTGCGCCGACGCATCGGGATAGTGTTCCAGAAGCCCAATCCGTTCCCGAAGTCCGTCTATGAAAACGCTGCCTTCGGGCCGCGTATCCATGGGTATCGGGGGGACATGGACGCTCTGGTGGAGGACACGCTCCGCTCTGCGGCGCTCTGGGAGGAGGTGAGCGACCGCCTGGGCGAGTCGGCGTACAACCTGTCCGGTGGCCAGCAGCAGCGGCTCTGTATCGCGCGCACGCTGGCGGTGAAGCCGGAGATCGTGCTCATGGACGAGCCGGCCTCCGCGCTCGATCCGATCGCGACCCAGAAGATCGAGGACCTAATCTGGGAGCTGAAGGCGCGCTACACGATCGTGATCGTCACCCACAACATGCAGCAGGCCGCTCGGATCTCGGATTACACGGCCTTCCTGTACATGGGTGAGCTGGTTGAGTACGGTCCAACCGATACGATCTTCACGAATCCGAAGGAAGAGCGGACCGAGGCCTACGTGACCGGGAGGTTCGGATGACGGCGTCCGAGGCGCCGCGTAAGCGGCGGCACTTCCAGGACGAGATGGACAGGCTCCAGGACCGGCTCCTGGCGATGGCAGGGATCGTGGAGGAGCTGGTGCGGGTCGCGGTAGAGGCGCTGGAGCGGCGTGATCCGCGCCCTGTGGAGTGGGCCGACGCCGAGGACGACCGGGTGGACCAGCTCGAGATCGAGATCGATGAGCGGGCCATGGAGCTGCTCGCGCTTCAGCAGCCCATGGCCCGCGACCTCCGGCAGGTGGTGGCCACCCTCAAGGCCGCGAACGACCTGGAGCGGGTGGGAGATCACGCCGTCAACATCGCCAAGGCGGTGCGGCGGCTCGCGGACGCGGCGGCCTTGCCCCCGATCCCCGAGGTGCCCGAGATGGCGGGCATCGCGCGCGGGATGCTCGCGGACGCGCTGGCCGCGTTCGTCACCCGCAACTCGGCGAGCGCGCGGCTCGTATGCGTGCGGGATCAGAAGGTGGACAACCTGCGGAGCTCCCTCTTCCGCATCCTGCTCACTCACATGCTCGAGGAGCCGCGCCGGATCACCCCCGCGCTGGAGCTGCTCCTGATCTCTCATAACCTCGAGCGGATCGCGGATCTGTCGACCAACATCTCCGAGGACGTGGTGTTCATGGTCGAGGGGCGGACCATCAAGCATCATACGGAGGAGCAGCTCCCCGAGGACCGCGAGAAGCCCGCCCGCAGACCCCGGGCGCGGCCCCGCTGACCCTGTGAATTGCGCGCCGATGCGGGCCGCACCTACCATCCTGGGATGCCTCCAGATCGACTGTCAGAGCCCGGAGGGGAGGAGCCCCGCACGGGAAAGTCCCTTCCACCCCAGGTCCTGACAGCGGATCTCCGCGAGGTCGAGGACACGGTCGAGCAGCTGATCGAGGCCGGGGTTCCCCAAACACAGCCGCAGGCCTTACTCTCGGCCACGGAGTTGCGTGGGCGGGTTGCGATCGTGACCGGAGGATCGACCGGAATCGGCCGCGCGATCTCGCTCGCCCTCGGCGCCAACGGCGTGCACGTCGCCTTCAACTACCTGGACGACGGGCCCGGCTCGCGGAGCCACGCGCATCTGGTGCTGGGCGAGCTGCGGGAGCTCGAGGTGCGCGCCTTCTGTCGGTCCTGCGACGTGCGCGACACGGCCGACGTGCGCGCGTTCCTGGCCGAGACCATCGAGCAGCTGGGCGTGGTGCACGTCCTGGTCAACAACGCCGGGATCGGCCGGGACCGCGCGCTCTGGCGGATGGAGGATCACGAGTGGGAAACGGTCCTGCGCACCAACCTCGACGGCGCCTTCCACTTCATCCGCGCGGTGGCCGCTCCCATGCGCGCGCAGGAGTGGGGGAAGATCGTGAACATCTCCTCGGTGCACGCGATTCGAGGGGAGTTTGGCCTCGCCAACTACAGCGCTTCCAAGGCCGGGCTGATCGGGCTTAGACAGGAGCGCCGCGGTCGAGTTGGGGCCGCGCAACATCAACGTGAACGCGGTGGCACCGGGATACATCCGCACCGGCCGGCTGACCGCGCGCGTCCCGGCCGAGCTGCTCGACCGCGCGCGCAAGCGGAGCGTGTTGGGCCGCCTGGGCGATGCCCAGGACGTGGCCGGCGCGGTGCTCTTCCTGTGCTCGGAGGCTGCCCGCCACATCACGGGCGTCGTGATCCCGGTCGACGGCGGCTACTGCGTGTGGTGAGCTGCGCAATCCGCGGCTTCGCCGCGTGCTCGCTCCACCCTGGCCCGAGAGATGTCCAGCGCCGCCTGGCGAGTGGGGGCCGGTCGTGAGTGGCGGACGGCGCCCGTGAACGTGCTCCGCAGAGTCGCGGCGGCGATCGACCGGATGAACGACGGGATCGGAACCGCGGTCACCTGGTTGTCGCTGCTGATGATCGGGTTCGGTGCGTACAACGCGGTCGCCCGGTATGCCACGCGGTTCGCGGGGCTGAACCTCAGCAGCAACGCGCTCAACGAGCTGCAGTGGTATCTGTTCTCGGTCATCTTCCTGCTGGGAGCCGCCTGGGGTCTCCGCCATGACGTGCACGTCCGCGTGGACGTGCTGTACGCGCGGCAGTCGCGGCGGACGCAGGCCTGGATCGACCTGCTGGGCACCGTCCTGTTCCTGATTCCGTTCTGCGTGATGATGCTCTGGGTGTCGTGGCCGGCCGTCGTGCGCTCCTTCGCAATCCGCGAGGTCTCGCCCGATCCAGGCGGGCTCCCGCGCTGGCCGATCAAGGGCCTCCTGATCGTCTCCTTCGTGCTCCTCCTGCTCCAGGGTCTCGCCGTGATCGTGCGGCAGGTGGACGTGATCCGGAGCGGCGTTCCGCCGGCCGAGCCGGACGTGCGCCACGGGGAGGGTCTCTGAGCCGCGACGTCTGGGGCCCGCTCATGTTCGCGGCGGCCCTGCTCTTCATCTTCACCGGCTATCCTGTCGCGTTCGCCATGGGCGGCACCGCGCTCGTCTTCATGGCGCTCGGCGTGATCACGGGGGACTTCGATCCCATCCTGATGCGCGCCATGACGGAGCGCGCGTTCGGGACTATGTCCAACACCACGCTCCTCGCGGTGCCGTTCTTCATCTTCATGGGCATCGTGCTGGAGAAGTCCAAGCTCGCCGAGCAGCTGCTGGAAACGATCGGCGCGCTGTTCGGCGGGCTGCGGGGCGGGCTCGCGCTGGGTGTGATCTTCGTCGGCGCGTTGCTGGCGGCCGCGACCGGCGTGGTGGGCGCGTCGGTCACGGCCATGGGGCTGATCTCGCTGCCCGTCATGCTGCGGTACGGCTACGACGAGCGGCTCGCGCTCGGCACGATCGCTGCCTCGGGTACGCTCGGGCAGATCATCCCGCCCAGCATCGTGCTGATCGTGCTGGGCGACCAGCTCGGCGTGTCGGTCGGCACGCTCTTCCGGACCGCGGCCGTGCCGGGGCTGCTGCTGATCGGGTGCTACGCGGCGTTCGTCGCCGCGGTCGCACTGCTCCGGCCCGCGGCCGCCCCCGCGCTCCCGCCGGAGGCGCGCCCCCGGAGCGGTGCCGAGCTGGCGCGCCAGGTGATGCTCTCGCTGCTCCCGCCGCTGGCGCTGATCTTGATCGTGCTGGGGAGCATCTTCATGGGGATCGCGACCCCGACGGAGGCCGGCGCGGTGGGGGCGGTCGGCGCGATGGGGCTGGCCGCGCTCCACCGGCAACTCTCCATGGGCGTGCTACGCGCGGCCATGGAGGAGACCAGCCGCATCACGATCATGGTCGTGTTCCTGCTCATCGGCACGACCGCTTTCACGCTCGTCTTCCGCGGGCTCGAAGGGGACCTCTGGATCGCCGACGTGCTGGGGAATCTCCCCGGTGGGGCGCTCGGATTCCTGCTGGTCGTGAACGTGGTCGTCTTCGTGCTCGGCTTCTTCATCGACTTCTTCGAGATCGCCTTCATCGTCGTTCCGCTGATCATCCTTCCGGCGCGGCAGCTCGGCATCGATCTCGCCTGGCTGGGGATCATGATCGCGATCAACCTCCAGACCTCGTTCCTGACGCCTCCCTTCGGCTTCTCCCTCTTCTACCTGCGCGGGGTGATGCCGAAGCGGATTCCGACGGAGGTGCTCTACCGCGGAGTGATCCCCTTCATCGTGGTGCAGCTACTGATCCTGACCGCGTTTGTGGTTTGGACCGCGCCGAATGTCGGCCCGAGTCCGGGTGGGCCGTGAGCTCCGTCCGGCGGAGCCCCCCGCGCACTGCCGAAGGGAGCGCACTGCGCCGTCTGCGCTCCGGGGAGGGGCGGGTCGTGTGGGCGGGCGCGTACGAGCGGCTCGCGAGGGATCCGTCATTCGGCCCGCTGGTGAAGCGGATCGGGCCCGTGCGGCTCAGGCGCTCCGCGCCCGATCCATTCGCGTTCCTGGTGCGCGCGGTCACCTACCAGCAGCTCGCGGGCGGGCCGGCCGCGACGATCCACGGCCGGCTGGTGGCGGCGCTGGGCGGGGGGGTCACCCCTGCCTCGGTGCGCCGCGCGAGCGACGACGCGCTGCGCGCCGCCGGGCTCTCCCGGGCCAAGCTGGCAAGCATCCGGGATCTCGAGGAGCAGGTGGCCGCTGGAGCGGTCGCGCTGGACGACCTGCGCGATCTGTCCGACGAGGGCGTGGTGGAGAGGCTCGTGCGCGTGCGCGGGATCGGACGCTGGACGGCGGAGATGCTCCTGATCTTCCACCTGCGCCGCCCCGACGTGTGGCCGGCGCACGATCTGGGGGTGCGCGCCGGGATTGCGCGGCTGCTCGGCTGGGGAACACCGCCCGATGTGCGCGAGCTCGGGCTGATCGGGACCGGCTACCGGCCGTGGCGGAGCGCGACCGCGTGGTACTGCTGGCGCGCGGTCGAGACGCTGCCGCCGGGGTAGCCGGGGTAGCAGGGCGGCACCGGCAAAGGGGACCCTAAGGGCCCATCAGTAAAGGACTGAGTGATGTGGTCATCATGTGGTTGGGCGAATCGTGTAGTTCCAGTCCCCGTGGAAGCGGTGGGGATTGAGACGGATCTTTTCCATCTGTGCCCGCGGTCGATGTCTATGCGAATCCGGAGGCCGACTTCGCTCCGCGTGGAGGCGATCAGGCTGACGACCGTGGCCAAGCTCACGAGGGGTTTGCCGCGCCAGTTCATCGCGATGTGGGAGAAGAGCCGGTGCTCGATCTTGTTCCACTTGCTGGTTGCGGGCGGGAAATGGCAAACGGAGATGACCAGGCCGGTGCGGTTGGCGAACTCCTGGAGCTCTCACTTCCAGAGCCTGAGCCGCGACCCGTTGCTCCCCCCCGCATCCGCCGTGATTAACAATTCGTTCGTACCCGGATAGAGGGGGCGACCCATGCGCTTCCACCAGCGACGAATGGAGTTGACCGCGAAGCTCGCCGTGTCATGATCTCTGCCCACGCTGACCCAACCCTCGTTGCGCTGCAGATCGTAGACACCGTAGGGGATGGCCTTCCCCTGTTCGGGAATCAGGAAGTCGTGGACCCGAACTGTTTCGGGGTCTCCCGCCGGACGCCACTCCCGTCCCTGGTTCTTGAAGTCCCCGATGAGCTCCTTCTTCTTCGTATCGACCGAGATCGTCAGCTGTTCTGCCTTCTGGAAACGCCGGACCTGGCTGTTGATGTAGCGAAATTGAGCGTCCCGGTCCGGGTGCTGGGGTCCCTCGCGGCTCTTCTGGTTCGCCTGCAGACTGTAGCCGAGCTCGTGCAGCAGCTCCGCCACCGTGGTGTGGCTCACCTCATGCCCTATCTCGGCCAACGCGCCGCGAAGCGCCCGCACGCTCTTCGACGTCCACCGAAGCGGCAACTCCGGATCTCCCGAAGCCGTCGGCTCTACCAGCGCATCCAGATCCGCCAAGAGTGTCGGGTCTTTTGCGCTCGCCGGCCTCCAGTTCGCGCAGGCCCCTCTGAATCGTCGAGCGCGACACCCCCGTGGCCTGTTCTACCAGTCCGATGCCGCCGTGCCCGAGGGCGCGCGCTTCCGTCGCCGCCCACAGCCGCCTCGAGCGTTCCGTCAACACGTGCGCCAGCCCTCGGTACTTCGCACGCAGCGTACCGATGTCCATGCCGCGCGGTACATCGGCCGCCTATTAAATCAAGCAGTCATTTCCTTACAAGCCCTGAGCCGCGCCCCCTCCCGCCATCGCGAACGCAAAGGTCGCGTACTCCTGCTCGTTGCCCGCGAAGTAGCGGAAGGACGCGTCGCGGAAGGCCCGGAACGAATCGTAGACCCTCCGGAAGTCCGCGTTCTCCCCGGCCTGCTCCTCGAAGTAGGCATTCGTCTCGCGCCACGCAGCCTCCAGGATGTCCCGCGGGTACGAGCGGACCTGCACGCCGTGCTCGCGCACCAGCGTCTCGAGCGCGTGCGGGTTCTCCGCGTCGTAGCGGGCCACCGTATCCAGATTCACCGCCTGGCAGACTTCGGCCAGGACCTCCTGGTACACGCGCGGTAGCGCGTCGTACTCCGCCTGGTTCACCTGCAGGGTCAGCGTCGGGCCCGGCTCCCACCACCCTGGCTGGTAGTAGTTCCGCGCGATCTCGTGGAAGCCGAGCTTCATGTCGTCGTACGGTCCCACCCACTCGGTCGCATCGATCGCGCCGCGCTCGAGCGCCGGATAGATGTCCCCGGCCGCGAACACCTGCACTGACACTCCGAGCCGAGTCATCACCTCTCCGCCGATCCCCGGGATCCGCATGCGCAGCCCACGCAGATCGGAGAGCGAGTTGATCGGCCGCCGGAACCAGCCGCCCATCTGCGCTCCCGTGTTCGCCGCCGGGAAGTTGACGATCCCGAACTGGGCGTAGATCTCGCGCATCAACTCGAGGCCGCCGCCGTGGTAGAGCCACGCGTTCTGCTGGCGTGGGGTCAGCCCGAAGGGCACGGAGGTTTCGAAGGCGAGGGCGGGATGCTTACCGATGTAGTAGTAGCCCGCAGTGTAGCCGGCTTGGGCGGTGCCGGCCACCACGGCGTCCATCACTTGGAGGCCTGGCACCAGCTCGCCCGCGGCGAACACCCGCATCGTGAAGCGCCCCTCGGTGAGCGCCGCGACCCGCTCTGCGATGCGCAGCGGGGCGCCGTGGATGATGTCGAGCGAGGGGACGAAGCTGGAGGCCAGGCGCCACTGGATCTCCGGTCCGGTGACCACCGCCCCGTTCTGGGCGGCCGCGCTCGAGCTTCCCTCCCGGCCGCAGGCGGCGAGGGCGCCGGCCCCCACCCCGCCGGTGGCGGCGCTCTTGAGGAACTGACGACGCTCGATTCGCTTCATGGAGCTCCCTGGGTGGATCTTCCGGTGGAGGTGCGGCGGGTGACGCGCGATGAATACTCTGTCCTGCGCCGCGGTGCAATTGACGCCGCGACGTGGACGCGCGCATCCTGGCCGGATAGAATCCGGTGCTCCGTGCTCCGGAGGCTCCGCGAGCAGAGTCGCACACGAGCAGAAGCCCCACGAGGCCCAGCCATGCGCGTCCGCCCCTCCGGTTGGCTCGGCCGGCTCAAGGCGCACGCTGCTGTGCGCGGCCGTGCTCGCGCAGCCGCTCGCACCCCTCTCCGCCGTCGCGCAGACGGCCGCCGGGCTCTTCACCGCCGACTCGGTCCGGGCGGTACGCGCGCACGGTGGGATGGTCGTCTCCGAGAGCGCGCTCGAGCTCGAGGCGCGCATCGACTACCGTGCGCAGCCCGTGCGCCGCCAGGTCTTCGTGCCGTTCATTCGGTGGCTGACTCGGGGTTGAACCCCCCTTCCGGCTTGGGTAGCTTGCGATGCTCTGCGTGCATCGTGGAACGATGCGTCGGAGCTAGGCGCCGCTAGCTCAATTGGCAGAGCAACTGACTCTTAATCAGTAGGTTCTAGGTTCGATTCCTAGGCGGCGCATCTCGGTTTGGCTCAACTGGTTATGGCCTGGTTGGGCCCATCGTTTTTTAGGCCTGCTCTGCCGGTTGCGGGCCACTTGACGGGGCGGATCGTTCCCAAAAAGAAGCCGCCTCGTCGGTCGGCCGGGTGCGCCCCTAGCGATTCGTCAGGTCCCGACCGCCGCGAGGCGGGCTTCGTAATCCGGGGGCACGTCAACCGCCCAGCGACCGTCGGGTGGCTGCGGGGTGGAAGTCAACGATCCAGTCAGGGCGCGGATCTTGCTCTCGCCGGGCCGGGTCGCGAGGCCCGGATTTCAGGGCCAGGATCGTGGGGCAAGGAGAGGCGATGAAGGGCGGATGGATCACGCTCGCGGCGGCGGCCGTCGCGCTGACCGCGTGCTCGACCGAGGGCCGCGTCGAGGACCGGCTGGAGGAGGCGCTCGTGGCGCACCTCGGGCCGGCCGAAGAGTACGACGTCGACGTGTCCGGGCTGCGGGTCCGGTCGGGGGAAGCCGAGCGCGTGCGCGCGGAGGGTATCCGCGTGCGACCGGCGCGCGGCCCGGTGGTGGACCGGCTCACGATCGAGATGCGCAACGTCCGCTACGACCGCGCGCTGAAGCGTCTGGTCGCCGCGGAGAGCGTGCAGGCCACGGCCTGGGTGCGCCCCAACGATCTGGAGGTTTACCTCGAGCAGGGGGGCGGGCTTCGGAGCGTATCCGTCTCGCTGATGCACCCGGACCGGATGCGACTCCGCTTCCGACCCGAGCTCGGGCTCCCCGTTCCCCTGAACGTGGCCGCCGAAGTAGAAGGTACGGTCGAGGGGCGGGGCTCCGAGCTGCACTTCGTCGTGCGCGAGGCAAGGGCGGGCGGCATCGGTGTGAACGGCGGCGTCACGGAGGGGCTGAGCCGCTGGATCAATCCGGTGGTCGACCTTTCCGATCTGCCCCTCGACCTCGAGGTTACCTCGGTGCGCGTCGAGGGGGACGCGCTGCGCGTGGACGCGACGGGAGACGTGACCGCTTTCCAGGAGAGCCGCTGAGCGAGCGCTGCGTGACCTTCGACCGAGCCCGTCTAGTGCGGCGATCCTGCGCGCTCGCCCTGGTCTCGTCTCTGGTCCTGGTCGCCGCCTCGGCCTGCGGAGGGGGAGCGGCCGCGCGGGACGGGGCGGGATCCGGACCGGTTTCGAGCGCGGAGTTCGACGCGCTCTACCGTGCCCGGACGGACAGCGCGCGCATGCGCTTCACCGAAGCCGACGTGCGCTTCATGAACGCGATGATCGGCCACCACGCGCAGGCGCTCGTGATGTCCGGCTTCGCGCCGACCCACGGCGCGAGCCCCTCGGTCCGGACCCTGGCCGCGCGCATCATCAACGCGCAGCAGGACGAGATCGCACTCATGCAGCGGTGGCTGCGTGACCGCGGCCAGCCGGCGCCCGAGGTGATGATCCAGGGCACCAGCTTGATGATCCACGGCGCGGAGCATCCGACGCACGGGGCGGGAATGCTCGCACCGGAGCAGATGGCAGAGCTCGAGCGCGCACGCGGCGCGGAGTTCGACCGGCTGTTCCTGAGGTACATGATCCAGCACCACCGAGGGGCGGTGGTCATGGTGGATGAGCTGGTCGCGACCGCCGGCGCAGCCCAGGACGCGGAAGTCTTCAGGCTCGCGTCCGACATACACGTCGATCAAACCACGGAGATTGCCCGGATGGAGGGGATGCTCGCCGCGCTCGAGGGCGACTGCTGACCCGTTCCGGAGCGCGTCGCCAACCGAGGAGCTCTGCATGAGATCGAGACGCACGCTTCTGCTCGCCCTGACGGGCACGATCGTCGCGATGAGCGCGTCCGCTTGCGCTCCGGCGGCCACCGCGTCCCCGCTCCGGCGGGCACCGGCGCCGCCCCCGACACCGGATCCACGGACGGGGCTGGCCGGGGGCTCACTGAACGCGGAAGAGGCTGTGTGGAATCTGCGCATGCTCTCGAGGACGCCGCCGCCTGCGGATTTCGTCGGCGGGGTCAACTCGGACCTCGCGTTCTTCGACCACTACGCGATCCAGGGGAACTACCGTGGCATCCAGGTCTGGGACATCGCGAATCCCGCGGAGCCGGCGCTCGTGCGGGGCTTCGTCTGCCCCGCGTCCCAGAGCGACGTCTCCGTCTACCAGAACCTACTCTTCATCTCCGCCGAGGACTTCAGCGCGCGGCTCGACTGCGGGACCGGGGGCGTCGGGCGCGTCCAGGTGAGCCCGGACCGGATCCGCGGGATCCGGATCTTCGACATCAGCGACCTCCGGAACCCGCGGAACGTGGCCAACGTGCAGACCTGCCGCGGGTCGCACACGCACTCGCTGCTGATCGATCCGGACGATCCCGACAACGTCTACATCTACGTCTCGGGCTCCGCGCCCGTCCGTCCCGCGGCAGAGCTGGCGGGGTGCAGCGACCAGCCACCGTCGGGAGATCCCAACACGGCGCTCTTCCGGATCGAGGTGATCCGCGTCCCGCTCGCCAACCCCGAGCGCGCTGCGATCGTCAGCTCCCCGCGCATCTTCGAGGATCTGGTCGCCCCGCTGAAGCACGGGCTGAGCCCGGAGGACCGGGCCGCGATCGAGCGCGCGAGCGAGCGCGGCGTGTTCGTGGTCGACGTCGGCGGCGACGCGTACGTTCTCCCGAACCAGTTCGTCGATCCGCTGCTCGACACGATCGCGATGCGGAACGGGCGCGATATCCCCACCGCGGCCGACAGCGCGGAGCTGCGGGGGACGCTCCCTGGGATCATCGCGGAGATGACCGGCGGAGCGCACGGGGAGGCGGAGGGACTGCGGCCCGGACCCACGCAATGCCACGACATCACGCTCTATCCCGAGATCGGGCTCGCTGGAGGCGCGTGCGAGGGCTATGGCTTCCTGCTCGACATCCGCGATCCCGTCGCTCCCAAGCGGCTCACCGCGGTCGCGGACTCCAACTTCTCGTACTGGCATTCGGCGACGTTCAATAACGACGGAAGCGCGGTCCTCTTCAGCGACGAGTGGGGTGGCGGCGGCGGAGCGAAATGCCGTGCCGGCGATCCCAATGAATGGGGAGCGAACGCGATCTTCCAGATCGCCAACGGGCAGATGCGCTTTCGGAGCTACTACAAGCTCCCGGCCGTTCAGTCCGCGGAAGAGAACTGCGTGGCCCACAACGGATCGCTGATCCCGATCCCGGGACGCGACGTCATAGTGCAGGCGTGGTACCAGGGCGGGATCTCGGCCTTCGACTGGACCGATCCGTCACGGCCCTTCGAGATCGCATACTTCGACCGCGGCCCCTTCGATCCGCAGCGGCTGAGGATGGCCGGCTCCTGGTCGGTCTACTGGTACAACGGCGTGATCGTGAGCTCCGAGATCGCCCGTGGACTGGACATCCTGGAGCTCGTGCCGAGCGACCATGTCAGCGAGAACGAGCTGGCGGCCGCCAAGAGCGTGCGGCTGGAGTACTTCAATCCACAGGGACAGGGGCGCTTTGTCTGGCCACCTTCGGTCACGCTGGCGCGGGCGTACCTGGACCAGCTCGACCGCGGCGCCGCCCTCTCGATCGCGCGCGTGGCGGAGCTGCGCCGCGAGCTGGACGCGGCCGAGGAAGCGTCCGGCGGAGCCCGCCGGGACGCGCTGGCGCGGCTGGCGGACGAGCTCCAGCGCGAGGTCGACGCCGCGCGCGATCCGCGCCGGATGCGGCTGCTCGTGAGCACGCTGCGCGAGCTGGCGGCCGAGACTCGCTGAGCGGAGCGCGGTCGCCGAGCGCGGGTGCGTTCCGCGCCGGTCCTCAGTCGGACCCGAGGAGCGCGCTGAGCAGGATCGGACAAGGGGCGGGGCAGGGGACCACCAGCCTCGCCCCTCGATCCAAGCCCTCGTGCTCGCCGGGCGCGTCGCGCGCGGGCGCTCCCGGGACCTCCCAGAGCCGCGTGCGGAGGCAGCCTCGATCGCATACGCGCCGCACGCCGTCGGCGACCGCCGCCGGCTCGAGCAGCGGCAGCTCTGCGTAGATCCCGGTCTGGCGCGCGGCCACTTCGACGAACTCACGCACGCGCAGCCGCCCGCGGTCCCCTAGATACCAATGCACTACGGCGGGCCCGTAGAGCGCGACCAGCGCCTCGACGAGCGCGTGAACGCCGCGCGCCTCGTGCCGCCACCCCGAGGGCAGGTCGGGTGCGGTGCGGAGCGGCCGGTGGGCTCCGTCCCCGTCGCGGCGAGCGAGCGCAGTCAACGTGTCCGTGTTCGGCAGATCGAGCAGGCTGGCGTCTTCCGCGTGCACGTTAGCATCCGAGAGGTGACGGATCGCGTATGCGTCGTCGGCCCGCCGGCGGATCTGCACCTGGAGGAACGCGACCGCGCGCTCCTCTGCGATCCGCTCGCGCAGGACGGACCCCAGAGCGGTGAGTGGGGGCTCCGCCGGAGCGCTGACCCGCGGCTCGGCGATCCCGGCGCTCAGCAGCAGCTGCTCGACCACGTCCACCAGTTCCGGATGCGTTCCGATCGGCTCGGCGTACACGAGCGGCCGCCGGCCGGCGCCCGCCGCCGCGAGCTTCTGCGGCACGGTCTCACCGCCGTGGAAGCCGGGCGCGATCAGGAACGGCGCGACGACCACGACGCGGTCCGGACCCGCCTCCGCCAGCGCCTGCTCCAGCCGCGGCTCCTGGTCGATGAAGGCCGGGGCAACGCGCGCGAACCCGCTCGACTCGCAGAGCCGCGCGCAGGTGGCGAGCACGGCGTCCGCGGAGCCCGGATCGCTCGGGGTGCCGTGGCCGAGCACGACCAGCTCGGCCTCTCCGGCCGGAGATCTCCCGGTCAAGGCGGTCCGAGCGCGGTCCACGACCAGCCGGTCGAGCGCCGGGTCGGCGCCCAGCGGGGGCAGCAGTCGGACGGTGCGGACGCCCAGGTCGCTGTCGCCGTAGGGGAGCCCGAGCTCGCGGGGAACCACCACGCGGCTGAAGTAGCCCTCGGCGAGGAAGACGGGAAACACGACGAGGCGACGGCTGCGCGCGGCGTCGAGCGCCTGGTGCAGGAAGGTCTCCTCCTTCCAGAACGCGGTCCGCACCTCGGGGAAGCCGCGGTGCGCGAGAGCGAGCGCGAGCGCGAGCACCGGCTGGGCCGAGTCCCCGCTCCGGCTCGACCCGTGGGCGACCAGAATCACGCCCGGGCGGGCGGTGGCGGGATCGGGCTGGAAGCTCTCGGCCATTGACCCGAGCTGCGGATCCGGTTACTGGTTCTTCGCTTAGACGCTCGTTGCCACGCGGACGGTGGAAGCTCGAATGATTCGGACCTCGAATCCAGCCCTGATTTCGGCCCCGGCTCGTCGGGAGGCCTGCGTTTGTTGTGGCCTGCTCTCACTCCCGGGGGAGGGAGATCGGCCCGGTCGCTGACTGGCCCGATCGACCCGAGGCGCACCGTCGCCCTGATCCCCCCGGGGTCAGGGCTTTTTCACGTCCGCTGACTGCCGTCCACGAGGCCACCTTGCGGGGCCCTAACCAGGATACGATGGGCACGGTCTATCTGGTGGGTGCGGGACCCGGTGATCCGAAGCTGATCACGTGCCGCGGGTGGGAGCTGCTGCACCGCGCTGACGTCGTGCTGCACGATGCGCTGGTCGGTCCCGAGCTGCTCGCGATGGTGAGCCCGCGCGCCGAGGTGATCGACGTGGGCCGTCGCGCGGGCGAGACCCGCTGGCTCACCCAGGAGCGCATCAACCGGATGCTCGTCGAGCTGGCCGACCAGCACTCCGTGGTCGTGCGCCTCAAGGGGGGCGATCCGCTCGTGTTCGGGCGCGGCGCCGAGGAGGCGCTCGTGCTCGCCGAGGCAGGGGTTCCCTTTGAGATCGTGCCGGGCGTCACCGCGGGCACCGGCGCGCTCGCCTACGCGGGTATTCCGCTCACGCACCGTGGGGTCGCAACCACGGCGCTCTTCGTCACGGCCCACCCCCACGAGGGGCCGGCGGGCGACGAGCGCTGGCGCCACATCGCGCACACGGGCGGCACGCTCGTCGTCTACATGGCCGGGGCACGAATTCGCGTCGTTACCGAGCGGCTGATGCGGCTCGGCCGGAGCCCAGACACGCCGGCCGCGCTGGTCGAGTCCGGCACGCTCCCCGCACAGCGGGTCGTGCGCGGCACCCTGCGCGACCTGGCCGGGCGCGCGGGCGACGCGCGCGGCCCGGCGCTGATCGTGGTGGGCGAAGTCGCCCGTCTCGCCGAGCCGCTGGCGTGGGTGAGCCCCGGTCCGCTCGCGGGCCGAACGGTGCTCATCGCGCGCGGGCGGGCGCAGCGTTCGCGAATCGCCTCGTCGCTCCGCGCGCTGGGTGCCACCGTGCTCGAGTATCCCGCGATCCACTCTCGGCCGGGCCCGGACGTGGACGCCGTCGCGTCGGCGGTGGAGGCGCTCGGGGGGTCGAACCGTGAGGCGTTGGGCGCGCGGGGCGTGCTCCTCTTCACCGGCGCCGCCGCGGTCGAGGAGGCCCTCGGCGCGCTGGCGCACGCAGGCAAGGATGCGCGCTCGCTCGCCGGGCTCCTGCTGGTCGGGATCGGGCGCGAGACGATCGCCGCGCTGCGCCGCGCGGGGCTCCGCTGCGACCTGCCCCTCCGGAGCTATCTCCCGATCCGCGTGGTCGCCGCGCTTCGCCGCCGAATCGGCCCGCTCGAGGGCCACCCGGTCGTGCTCCTGCTCGACGGACAGGAGGAGTCCGCGCTTGCCGATGCCCTCGCCGCTGCGGGCGCTCGCACGCACTCCCTCCGGCTCGCGACCCGCGCGGTCGATGGGCGGGGGCGGCAGCCGCTCGAGCGCGTGATCGCGGCGGGTGCCCTCGATGCGCTCGTGCTCCCCTCTTCGTCCGCGGCCGAAGCACTCGTCGCCGCGGGGCTCGGTGTTCCGCCGACGGTGGAGATGATCGCGATCGGTCCAGCAACCGCCGCTACCGCGGAGCGGCTGGGTCTGCCCGCGGCCCGCGTCGCCGGACCCGGCGGGGCGCAGGCGCTCGTCGCGGAGTTGCTCGGCCGCTTCGGCAATCCCGGATCGGAGGCGCCCCGGCGCGCCGCCGCCTCCTCCGACCACTGACGCGAAGACTGCGGATGGCGGCGACCCAGGCGAGCGCCAAGAGCGCGCCGTATCCCGCGCTCCGCGTGCAGGAGGGATTCGTGCCGCTGGGCGAGTTCCGGCTTGAGCATGGCGGGCGGGTGGTGGACGGCTGCATCGCCTACCGGCTGGTGGGGATGCCAGACGCGCCGGTGATCGCGGTGCTGGGGGGGATCTCCGCCGACCGCGTGGTCGCTGCCCAGGAGGGAGACGAGGGGCGCGGGTGGTGGGAGTGGATGGTCGGGATCGATCGCCCCCTGGACCTGCGCGTTTACCAGGTGCTCGCGCTCGACTACCTGTTCGGGCGCGGCGATTCGGCGGGGGAGCCGGTGGACGCGTTCGCCCCCGGTCACGACCCGGTTCCGGTCCCCCTCGTCACCCCCACCGATCACGCGCACACGCTCGCGGCGGTCGTGGACACCCTCGGCCTCGAGCCGCTGTGCGGTCTGATCGGCGGGTCGTACGGGGGGCTGGTTGGGCTCTCCTTCGCGATCGTCCACCCGGACAAGGTGCTTCGCACGCTCGTCATCGGCGCCGCGGACCGCAGCCATCCGATGGCCACCGCGTTGCGCGTGATCCAGCGTCGGATCGTGCAGCGGGCGGCGGCGGCGGGGGACGACGCGGCGGGCGTCGCGCTCGCGCGCTCGCTCGCGATGACCACGTATCGCTCCGACCGGGAGTTCGCCCAGCGCTTCTCGGGTCCTCCCATGGTCGGCCCCCGGGGGGTCCACTTCCCGGTCGAGAGCTACATCGACCACCACGGCCAGAACTTCGCGCGCCGCTTCACCCCCG
>CAUZJY010000011.1:0-28286 GCA_963580305.1 Gemmatimonadales bacterium UBA6960 | reverse complement strand
TGGGGGCTGGGCGCGCTGCACTGCCTCGCCCAGCAGCAGCCCGCGGCACCCGGTGCCCGCGCGCTCAGCGCGTCCGCTCGCGCGGATCGTTGAGCGGCCATGCCTCGGCCGGACTCGACGCCACGTGCACGCGCGTGCACCACGCGAGCAGCTGCTCGATCTCTTGGGCGTTCGGCGCCCGTGCGCCGCGCCCAGAGAAGAACAGGCCGGCCTCGTCGTCCGAGTGCGGCGCCCATTCCTCGAGCCAGACGCTCATCTCCTCCCAGAGCGGCGTCGCTGAGCCAGGCGGTGGGCCCGGGCTGGCCGCCGCCTCCCTCGCAGGATGCCGCGCCGGCGTAGGCGACGCCGTATTCGGTCACCTCGAGCAGGTCACAGGTGGTCGAGTCGCGCCGGGGGTGGCGGTAGGTGAGCGCGCGCCCGTGCGCCCCGCTCCCGCGAAGTCCACGAGTATACGCCGAGAGCCAGCCGGAACGGCGCGAACCGGCCCTGGAAATACCTCCATTCCTCGATCGCGAAGAGCTCCGTCAGTCACTCTACCTCGGCCACGGGACCGTCGCACCAGCCGATCGCGGGGCGGGCATCGGCGGAGACGAGCAGCGTCCGGCAGCCCTCCCGGGGCGGTGGGCCATCTCCAACGCAGCGCGGGTTGCCCGATCTGGGAGTCGGGCGCGGCCGCCAGCGCAATGTCGGAGGGATTCTCCCGGGGCGCCCGGTATTCGTAAGCCGCGCCGCGCCGGCGCAGCCGGTAGCCCGCAGTCCTCTCGCGCCGGCAGTTGGCCAGGCGGTCGATCTCCAGGCAGCGGTCGCGCCAGGTCACCGGCTCGAAGAGCAGGACGCCGAGCGACGCGGAATCCTCGCGGAACTGGGAGGCGACCATGAACAGCATCGCCTCGCGCGCCTCCCTGAGCTCCTGGGATTCGGGAGTGGGGCGGTCGCATCCCGTGGTCGCCAGGGAGCGCGATGGCGATGAGGGGGAGGCGGCCGCGGCGGCTCACCGAAAGGTCCGTCCTGGATCAGAACACACGGCGCGTGAGCTGGGCGATCTCGAACTTGGCCGTGCTCGCGATCGCCATCACGGTCATCACCCCGGCTTGGACCGGATCGGTCACCACCAGGTCCGCGGCGTCCGGAACGCTCCCGGCCATATTCAGGCTCACCACCACCAGCCCCTGCTGGCGCACCTCGCGCACGGCCTCATCGATCTCGCCTCCCATGATCGCGCCGGCGAGCACCAGCGCGCGCGCCCGCGGCAGCCGGGCGACCCCGCGCACGGCGTCGGCGAGCTGGGTCTCGCCCACCAGTGGTATGGTGTCCACCGAGATGCGCTCCCCACGGATGTTGTGGCGATCCGCCTCCGAGATCGCGCCCAGCGCGACCTGCCCCACCTGTGCGCCGCCGCCCATGATGATGATCCGCTTCCCGTAGATGACCTGGAGCGTCTTCACCAGCGCCGCGTTGTGCACGATCGACAGCGCGTCCAGCTCGTCGACCAGCTCCTGCGGGTTCGCGATCATCTCGATCTCGAAAAACGTGCGGGCCGCCCCCGCGACCTCTCCCTGGATCTCGACGCCCAGGATGTTTCCGCCGCGGCGGGCGATCACGTCGGTGAGCTGGTGGAGGATTCCCACCCCCTCCGCCGTGGCCACCATCACCCCGAATTTATCCGCCATCTGCGCTGGGCTCCCCGAAGGTGATGGAAATGCCGTGCCGGACACGTGCGTGCGGAACGGCGAGGGGGATGTCCGCCTGCCCAGGGCCGGCCGCGGCCTGAGGCTATACGGGTGCTCCGGGCCGCGGCAAGCGGCGCACGACCTGTTAGAGGGGGCTCAGCCCGTCCGGCACGCGAGCAGCAGCTTGCCCGCGGTGGCGCGTCCCTCAAGCAGCCGATGCGCTTCGGGCGCCGCGGAGAGCGGCACCTCCCGGTCGATGCGCACCGAGAGCGACCCCTCGGAGATCCACGCGAACAGGTCGCGCGCCCGGCCGAGCAGCTCCTCCCGGTCCGCCGTGTAGTGGACGAGCGAGGGGCGGGTGAGGAAGAGCGAGCCCTTCTGCGCGAGCAGGCCGGGATCGAAGGATGCGACGGGGCCACTCGACTGGCCGAACAGCACCAAATATCCCCGCGCGCGGAGCGAGTCCAGGCTGTCCGTGAATGTGGTCTGCCCGACCGAGTCGTAGACGACCTCGACCCCGCGCCCGCCGGTGGCGCGGCGTGCCGCGTCCCTGAAGCTCTCCTTTGTGTACAGCACCACCTCGTCGGCGCCGGCGGCCCGCGCCAGCGCGGCCTTCTCCTCGGTCGAGACTGTGCCGATCACACGCGCCCCCCGCCGCTTCGCGATCTGCGTGAGGAGCAGCCCGACGCCGCCCGCCGCCGCGTGCACAAGCGCGACGTCGCCCTGGCGGATCGGGAACGTGCTGTGTGTGAGGTAGTGTGCGGTCATCCCCTGGAGCATGATCGCGGCCGCGGTGGCGAGCTCCGCGTTCTCCGGGACCGGCACCAGCTTCCACGCGTCGACTAGCACCTCCTCCGCGTAGCTACCGGGATGCATCGCCCAGGCGACGCGGTCCCCGACGTCGAGCTTGACTCCCTCGCCCACCGCGTCGACGACGCCCGCTCCCTCTGAGCCGGGGGTGAAGGGGACCGGCAACGGATACGCCCCGGTCCGGTGGTAGACGTCGATGTAGTTGACCCCCGCGTACGCGACCCGGACGCGCGCCTGCCCCGGGCCCGGGGCAGACACGGGAGCCTCCTCGAGCTTCATCGCTTCTGGGGTGCCGGGGCGGTGGACGCGGATCGCGCGCACGCGGAGTGGCCTCAGGCGCAGTCGCAGCAGGTTCGTCCCTGGACCGCCTCGAGCCCCTCGCGGACGATCAGCGGGGTCATGGCGAGTGCCGCCGCGGGGTCTGCCCACCACCACTCCAGCAGTGCGTTCAGCCCGAGCCCGGCCAGCAGGATCGCCGACAGGTACGCGCAGATCGAGGTCTGGCGCGAATCCGCCTGCACCGCTCCGCTCCCCAGCGCGCGCGCAACACGTCGCTTCTGTCGGGCCAGCCAGGGCATCACCACGAGGGACGAGATCGCGAGCGCGATTCCCACCACGCTCGGACTCGGGGCCTCGCGCGCGACGAGTGAGCGGACGGCCTCGACCGCGACGTACAGGGCGAGCAGCAGCAGCGAGACGCCGACCAGCTGGAGTGCGCGTGCTTCCCGCTGCATGTGCCGATCGGGGTGCTGCAGCCTCCAGAGCACCACCACGCCGGATCCGCTCTCGACCAGCGAGTCAACCCCGAAGCCGAGCAGAGCCGTGCTCCCCGCCACCCATCCGGCTCCGATCGAGACGACCGCCTCGAGCAGGTTGTAGCCGACCGTGAGCGCCCCCAAGCGCCGCCCGCCCCGCACCCAGGCCGCCTCGCTCGAGGGCGGATGCACGACCAACCGCGCGCGTGGGCGCACGACGACATCCACCCTCATCGGCTTCCTCCGTAGGCGAGATGGTTCATCATGTCGGCGAAGCGCGACCAGCGGATGCGCTTCGTGATCTTGCGTTGCCCCCCACGCCAGTTGATCGAGCCCCGCCCGATCTGAAGCTCGCCCAGCTTCTGTCCCGCGGAGAAGATCTCCAGGTCGAGCGAGGTGCCCGCCTTCGAGATCTCGAACACCTGGAGGTGCACGTTGACCTTGTGTTAGCCCTGCGTCTGGGCATGGCGCTCCTCCTCCCGTGGATTCACGGCCCTGGCCCACCCACCTCCCTGACGAGAGACGTTCGCGACGGGCGGGAGCCAGGGCAATGCCGGCACGGGATGGGCATTCAGCAGCCAGCGATGGGGTTGCCACGGCCATCGAAGCAGGGCTCCTGGCAGGGCGGGGACGCGCGCAGGATGAAGTCCGCACTCGCGCTTCGCCCCGGGTGCCACGGTGACGGTGAGGCTGTCGCGGGTGAATCCTGCGCGCGCAGCCTTGACCGCGTAGGCGCCCGGAGACGGGACGGCGATGCGGTACGCCCCATCCTCGTCCGTGAGGGTGCCGGCGCTCTGGTCGGCGACGCGGGGTGAGGCGAGCCGCACCCGGGGAGCCGGATGCGCACCCCCCGCCGACCAGGGCGGCCCCTAGGCCCAGCACCGCGCCGAGCCCTGCGCTCCCCCGCCGCCCGGCAGGCCGCATCGCGTCAGCTCCCGGAGCGGCGGCCCGCCACCGTCCGGGCACCGCCGCGCTCACGCGGCGTATCTCACGCGGCGTATCTCACGCGGCGGACTCCGCGCTCGCGGTATACGAGGTCTCGAGGAGCGGCCCGGAGCGGAGCGTCTGTAGCACGACGCAGTAGCGTTCGGTGAGGCGGATCAGACTCGCGAGCTGCTCGGGGCTCTCCAGCTCGAATCGAAGGTGGATTTCGCGGAATCCCACCGGCACGCCCTTGGACACGCCGAGCGTGCCCCGGAAGTCCAGATTGCCCTCCACCCGTACGGTTCAGCCGCGCACCTCGGTGCCGATGGCGGTGGCCACCGCCAGCAGCGTCACGCCGGCGCACGCGGCGAGCGCCTCGAGCAATAGGTTGCCCGAGCAGGCGAACGCGGCGGTGCCGCCGGTCGCCGGATGGAGGCCGGCCTCGACGAGCGCATGGGCCGTGTCGATGCGGCAGGTGATCCCCTCGCCCAACCGACCGGCGGCGTGGAGCGTGATCTGGGCGGCGTTCGGGTCCGCACCGTAGCGCTCCTTGAGCAGAGCCTGGACCGCGCGCAGGTCGATCGTGCTCATCCCGTCCCTCCGGTGGCGTGTGGGATCCGCAGCACGTTGTCAGTGAGCGACTTGCGCAATGCTACGGCTGCGCGCCGGAGTGCACTATCCCGCGCTTCCGCCGCGGCCGGGCGTGTACCCGGGCCTCGCTTGACGGGGCCTATCCGCTGTCGGCAGCATTGCCCCCATGGAAGTTGTGACCTGGCCTAACTCGAGCCGACCCGGCGTTGGCATCCAGCCCCGTCGCGAGAGCTCACGCCCCCTACTCCCCCAGCACGCGCGCCACTGCCCGGTGCTCGAGGCGGGAAGCGGGCTCGGCTACCTGGTCTACCCGCCCCTGGAGCCGAGCGAGTCCTTCCTGGTCGAATACCAGGGGGAGGGCCGCTTCAAGTTCATGTTCTTCATCGCGGAGCAGCCGGGGAAATGGGCCCCCCTCTTCCAGGTGATCGTCAGCATGCCGGTCGGCGCGATCGGCTTCATCAAGGAAGAGGCAACGCTGCTGGTGCCCAACCCTCCGATCGACGAGGAGGGCGCCAAGCGGATCATGCGCACCTTCATCATCCCGGAGGACCTGCACACGCCGTCGGGCGCGGTGACGCTCAGGGGATCGACCAACTTCCGAACCCCCTTCGGCTGGGACAGCGTCTACGTGCCGGTGCTCAACCAGATCGACCGCCCGCAAGCCCCTATGCTCGTGATCCGCGTGGAGACCGACTGGTACCCGCACGAGAGCGAATTCCGCTACGTGCTCCAGCCCGGCCAGGTGCTCCCGGGCGGGCACAACATGCCGATCGGCCAGGTGTTCTTCATTCCGCGGGACGACGCGCAGCTGCGCGAGGCGACGGAGGACGAGATCGAGACGATGAAGCGCGAGCGCGCGGAGTTCGGCAAGCGCAAGAGCGAGACCAAGCTCACGACGCGCTACGGCATGCAGTACAGCCCGCAGTACCAGCGCCAGAGCCGGGCGTTCAAGACGGCGGCCGCCAAGGGACAGGTCGAGGACCGGGGTGAGGGGGACGGGGAGGTCGAGGAGAAGGACGCGGATTGAGGAGCAGGCGCCGGGGGCCTATCCACGCCCACACCGCGTCGATCGCGCGGTGCGCCTCCTCCGCCTCACGCTTCGGGTGGGGGCCCGTTGTCTGTGGGTCCGCCGTCATCGCGCCCGGTGCGGGTCCGCCGCGGACCCGAGTGCGGACACGGGGACGTCCCGCTCGTGATCGTGCACATGCTGGACGGGACGTACGAGTTGTTCCGCCATTTCTACGGGCTGCGCCGCTTCACCAAGGGCAAGGATCCGCCTTATGGCGCGGTGCTCGGCGTCCTGCGCACGGTCCTCCAGATGGTGGAGGCGGGAGCCACGCACCTGGGCGTCGCGACCGATCACGTGATCGAATCCTTCCGCAATGCGCAGTGGGACGGATACAAGACGGGCGAAGGGATCGAGCCGGCGCTCTTGGCGCAATTCCATCCGCTCGAGGAGGCGCTGGCCGCGATGGGGGTCGCGGTCTGGCCGATGATCGAGCTGGAGGCGGACGACGCGCTCGCCTCCGCGGCGCATCTGGCGGCTCTCGACCCGAGCGTCGAGAAGGTTTGCATCTGGACACCGGACAAGGATCTCGCGCAGTGTGTCCGCGGCGACCGCGTCGTGCAGATGCTCCGCCAGAGGGTCCGCAAGGACGAGCCCGTCCGCGACGAGGCCCGCGTGCGCGCTAAGTTCGGGGTGGGACCCGAGTTGATTCCGGACCTGCTGGCGCTCGTGGGGGACGCCGCCGACGGGTATCCGGGGATCGCGGGTATCGGTCCCATCACGGCCGCCCGGCTACTCGGGCGCTACGGGCCGATCGAGCGCTTTCCTGCGGAGGTGCTGGGCGCGCGGATGGAGCTCGCGCTCCTGTTCAAGCGGCTGGCCACCCTGCGTACGGACGCGCCGCTCTTCGAGGACGTCGAGGCGCTGCGCTGGCGCGGCCCGATCGAGGATTTCGCGACCTGGACCGAGCGCATGCAGGATGCCCGCCTGCTGGAGCGCAGCCTCAAGGCGCGGCACGCGTCGTAGCGCCCCGGTCCAGCAGCTCGAAAATCCCCTCCTCCTCGAGCACGCGCATCCCGAGCCTCTGCGACGAGATACCCGGCCTGAGCACGTACTCGAAGCGGAGCCGGCCCTCGGCCTCGCTCGCCTCGAAGAGCCGGCAATCGACATGGCCGGTCGCGGTCATGCGCTCACCCAGCTCGATCAGATGGGAGGCGACTATGAACACGCTTCCCCCGCGCTTGGCAAGCCGCTCCAGGACTTCGCGCGAGGCGTCGAGCGCATCCTTCAGGTTCGTGCCCTTGAACGGCTCGTCCATGAGCGCCACCACGCGCGCTTCCTCGGAAACGGCCTCAGCGATCGCCTTCATGCGCAGCGCCTCGGCGCGGAAGAAGCTCACCCCCCCGCGGACGTCGTCCGTGATCGTGATCGAGGTGAAGAAACGCTCGCAGGGAGAGAAGCGGAAGGAGCGGGCGGGGACGCCCACCCCGAGATGCGCCAGGTACAGCGCGATCCCGGCGGCGCGCAGGTACGTGGTCTTCCCGGCCATGTTGGGGCCGGTGAGGAAGAGCATGCGCTTCTTCTGATCGAGCCGGACCGGGTTGGGGACGGCGCCCTCAATGAAGGGGTGGTAGACGTCCTCCGCGATCACCTCAAGCGGGCCGTCACAGATCTCCGGCATCACGAAGCCGTACCGCACCATCGTGTCCGCCATCGCGACCAGCGCGTCCACCTCGTACACGAGATGGAGCAGTCGGACCAGCGTCGCGCGCGCATCGGTCCGCAGCATCTGGTCGACGTCGAGTACCCTCCAGGGAGCGAGAGTCCAACGGTCCTCGTTCGGCATGGTGGCCAGGCCGGGACGCGCCAGCAGCTCGCGCATCTCGTCGAGCAGCTGCCGCAGCTCCCCATCGCCCCGGGACGGCCCCAGCGCGGCGAGGAGGCCGCGCAGCGAGTGCACGACCGATGCGGCGGACAGTACCCCCTGTACGATCCTACTGTAGCTGCGGATGTCGGCAAAGCGCATATCCAACGCGGCCAGCATGAGCGGCAGCCGTCCCACCTTGTGCACCAGCGGGAGTCCGCGCTTCAGGTAGCGCTCGACGCCCCCCGTAGCCGTGTCCCATGGGAGCCGCTCGAACTCCCCGCGGTGCGCCAGGATGAAGGAGAGCGATTCCTGCACGGCCCGGATCCGGTCGATGCGCGCCCATGGCTTCTTCATCCGGGCGCGGAGCAGCTTGGCCCCCCCGGCTGTGCGGGTCACGTTGAAGAGGTCGTAGAGGCTCGCCCCGGTCGTGGCCTCGAAGATCTCCAGGTCCCGATAGGTGTGAGCGTCCACCCGGAGCGCGCGCGGATCGATCGGTGGTGGCGCCTGCGGGACGTTGGACAGGTTGTCACTGCGAATGCGGAGTCGGAGCAAGCACCCTCCTGGGGCGACGGCCGTCCGAATAAACATACCGCCGGAGCCCGTCCGCCGATCCGAGCACCGTGGATCGGACCCGGAGCCGCCCCCACGCCCCGGGCCCGGCGAGGCGCCCTCGCTCCGAGCGGGACGGCCCCCAGGCGGTTACTTGAGCCGGTTGAATAGGGCGATCAGGAGCGAGAGCACCACCGACACGATCAGTATCGACGTGATCGGCACGTAGATACGGGTATTCTGCCGCTCCACACGGAGGTCGCCCGGGAGGCTACCGAACCAGCCGAGCAGCCGGCTCCAGGCGAGCACGCCCACCAGGACGAGAACGATCCCGACGACGATCAGGACGAGTCCGACCGGGGAGCGCATCGGGTCCTCACCATTCGAACTGGGGGTAGTCGGCGGCCACCAGCCGGGGCGGGGTCACCCCGGGCGCGAACGCCAGGGTGAGATTCCACATCTGGAGGCAGCTGTCCGCTCCGGGGGGTGCGCGCCGGGCGCCCACGTGTGGAAGCGTGTCGAGCTGGGGAACGCGCGTGCCGAGCGAGGTTTCCATGCAGTCGAAGTGCCGGTTCACGCGCAGCGTCGTCTCGCTCGCTCCTGCCGGCGGGAGAATGAGGTGGTCTCCGAAAAGGAGAAATGCGCTCTGCCGCCTCGAGCAGAACAGCCTCCCTCGGAACCGGCTCACGGGGCGGCTCGGGCTCACATCCTCCGAAGGTGAGCGCGCACGCCGCGCGCGTCACCTCTCGAGGGAGCGGTAGACGTCACCGGTCTCCCTCCGCTTCGCGTCCTCGTATGGCCCGGCCAGCCTGCGGTACAGCTCGAGCTTCGCGCACTCGAGCGCGCCGACCACCTCGTTCAGATGCGCGTAGCGGAGTCCTCCGCGCGCCACGAGATATGCGTCCACGAACCGCGTGATCGCGTAGTTCAGCTCCCCCGCGCTCTCCGGGGCTCCGCCCGCGTCCACGCGCTCCCTGGCTTCGGCTTCGATGTATGGCATCCGACCTCCCCTGAGGTTGTCCCGACCGGCGCTTCCCGCGTCAGCGCAGGGGCGGAAGGGCCACCGCGGCCCACTGCTCCCGCCGGAAGAGGAGCGCACCGGCCGCGCCGCCCGGCCCCTGAGGGCCGCGCCCGTGCAATACGGTCGCGTCGCTCTGTCCACCGCAGTACACCCCGTAGTCGTCCCGATTCGCGGCGCACCCCAGCGCGAACCCCACGGCGGTCCCGAGCAGGAGTCCGGCCAGCGTGGGCACCGGACCCGGGGCGTGGCCGCGGCTCACCTCGAGCACCTCGATCATGCGGAGCGGGATCGTGCGCGGAACCCCCCCCGGGCCCGCAGGACCAGCGTGCTGTCGCGCCACTCCTGGAATTCACCGGTGACGCGGGCGGGTCCGGCGACGGGCCCGGCGACGGACCCGACGGTAGTCACGCGCACCCGCTGACTGGGCGCGGGTTCGGGGGCCCGGATCTCCTGCGCGCTCGCGTGCGCGGACGGCGTTCCGAAGGCGACGGCGGCGAGCATGGCCCACAGTGCTGCGGCATGGCGATCTCTCATCTCGCTCCTCACTTCACTTCCTTACCTGGGCCGCCGCCCGACGAAGACGTCGATCGGGTCCATGAAGTCCGAGTGCCCGAAGGGTACCACCTCCGCCCGGTAACCCACCGCCTCGATCGAACGGAGCCAGAGCGCACGCTCGAACAGCCCCTCGACATGGCGGTCGTGCTCCTCCCGGAGCGTGGCGTCCACGTCCCACAGCACGAGCACGTAGTCCACCGTATATCGCTCATCCTCCGGATCCGGGTCCCACGTCCACACTCCAGCTACCGGAGGGCGCGGCGGTCGCTCCCGGCTTGGTCCACCCCCCCCTGATCCGTCGAGGGGCGAAACGTCTCGCGCACGTGGTCGGGAGCGAACAGCGCCGCGCCACCCGGCCTGGTGTGCAGGAACGCCGTCTCCAGCGCGGGACCCAGATCCGCTTCGCTCGCCATGTAGCAGATGGTGTCCTGCACGAAGACCGCGTCGAACTGCCGCCCGAGCCGCACGGTGCGCATGTGAGACCATCGTGTTCGAGGATCTCGGGGACGGCCGCACGCGGATCGTCTGCGACGTGCTGTTCTTCACCACCGAGGAGCGCGACGGGATGCTGCACTCCGGGATGGAGACCGGTATGAACCAGAGCCACGAGGCGCTCGACCGGCTGCTGGCGACGCTCGACTGAGCGTCAGCGCAGCGGCGCCTCGATGCAGCCGCCGGGGCGGGCGCCGGGGTGGGACACGAAGCCGTCCGCGGTCAGCCGGTCGCCGAGCCAGCGCTCGAGCACGGCCAGTATCGGGGGCGTGATCGAGTGCCGGACTAGACCGGTGACCAGACACGCGGTCGCGTCCTGGGTGGGCGCTTCGGCGAGCCTCTGCGCGATCGCGGGCAGGTGCTCCTGGTAGGGCGTGATCGGATCCTGATCGCCCATCACGACGAGCGTGGGCACGGCGAGCTTGGCGAGCGCCAGATCCGGCCGGAACAGGAACAGGTCGCGCCACCACCTGCTCGCGAAGAAGCGGACTTGGTCCTCGGGGTTGGGGGGGAATGAGGCGCTGCGCGGGAGCCGCACGTCCGACCCCTCGAGCATCGGGCGCATTCGGGAGGCACGGAGCCCCAGCGACGGCTCCGCGATGACCATCTCGGTGAGCTGCACCACGAAGTCGTCGAGCGCCGCGAGCGCTTCCGTATCGTAGTTGCGGTAGAGCGCGATCTGCCGCTGCTCGATGCGGAAGCTCTGGTCGCCCGGGAGGCCGGTCGTGGACAGGAGCACGACGAAGGCCGGGAGGGGGGGCTCGACCGCCGCCAGCAGAGCGGCCATGGTCTCCCCGCCCTGCGCGATCAGGCCAACCCGGGTGGCGTCCACCTCCGGCCGCCGCCTTAGGTAGTCCGCGCCGGCCCGCACGTCGATCGCGAGGTCGTCGAAGCTCGCGCGCAGGAGGTGTTCGATGGTGGCGATGCCGCGCCGCTCGGACATGAGGACCGCCCAGCCGAGGTCGGTGAGCCGCTCGATCAGCTCCCCCGCGCCCGCGAGGGTGAGCAGGACCACGCCCGAAAACGGGCCCTCACCGGGAGGAAGGAAGAGTTGGGCGGAGAGAGGCAGGCCGTCGACGGGATTCTGATAGGTCACGATTTCGGAGCGGGCAGCCGCCGGGGCCTGGGCGTGGAGCGCCGCCGGGCCAGCGAGGAGGGCTGCGACCACCGCCCCGATCACCGGCTCCCCCGCCGATCTCACGAGCGTTCCTCCTCCAGGATGTCGGACCACCGCCGGTCCCTCTCCTCCGCCGTGGTCTCCTTGATGCGGGCAGCCGCTGGGTCGCGGCAGACCAGCCGGGGGATCACGCGCGAGGACCTCTCGGAGATCATGCGTCCGAGATAGCCGGTGAGCGGGAGGCACGCCACTCCCAAGGGCGAGGTTCCGCCGGCGCGATCTTGCCCGATCCGCTCGGGCGGGGCCTCTTGTCGCCGGAGCATCCGTCCTCACGTTCCCGGAGATCCCCTTGCACACACCGCAGCGTGCCGAGCCCCAGTCCTTTCGCGCCCGTCGCCTCCAGGCTTCGCTCACGGTCAAGGACATCGAGGGGAGCCTGCGCTGGTACCACGAGGTGGTCGGCTTCACGGTCGATCAGAAGTACGAGCGCGAGGGAAAGCTCCGGGCGGTGGTGCTCAAGGCGGGCGAAGTGCGGATCCTGATCAATCGGGACGACGGCGCCCGCGGGTGGGATCGGGTGAAGGGGGAGGGCTTCTCGCTCTCGTTCGTCACGGCGCAGGATATCGACGAGGTCGCGCAGCGTATCCGCGACATGGGCGGCACGCTGGAGACCGAGCCCGCTGACATGCCCTGGGGGGCACGCGTGTTCAGCCTGCGCGATCCCGATGGCTACAAGCTGACGATCATGTCCGAGCGCCCCTTCGGGCCGGTACCCGCCGCCTAAAAGTGAGCCGTCGCGCACGCTCCCTCGATGCCACGTTCGCCACGCTGGCCGACCCGACACGGCGCGCGATCGTGCAGCGCCTCGCGCAGGGGCAGGCGACCGTGCTCGAGCTCGCCGCTCCCTTCCGGATCAGCCTGCTCGCGGTCTCGCGCCACCTGAAGGTGCTCGAGCGCGCGGGGCTGATCAGTCGGGGAAGGGACGCGCAGCGTCGCCCTTGCCGGCTGCGGATGCAGGCGTTGCGCGAGGTCGCGGCGTGGGCCGAGCACACCCGGGAGGCCCGGGAGCAGCGGCTCGACAGCCTCGACGACTACCTGAGGGAGGAGAGCGAACGATGAGTAGACCCCCGACCGAGTGGGCGCTCGACCGTGAGATTGTGATCGCGCGTGTGCTCGATGCTCCGCGCGAGCGTGTGTTCCGTGGCTTCACCGATCCGGAGCGCATCGGCGAGTGGTGGGAGCCGAACGGCTTCACCTGCCGAACCCACGAGATCCGAACCGCATCGTCTACCTCGAGATCGCGCCCACCGAGCGGCTCGTGTTCCACCACGGAGCGGACTTGGACGACGACCCCGGCAGGTTCCGGGTGACGGTGATGTTCGACGAGCAACGCGATGGCAAGACCGTGCTCACCCTCCGCCAGCTGCACCCCACGCCCGAGCGGCGCGCGGTGACGATCGGGTTCGGCGCGCTCGAGCTCGGCTATCAGACACTGGACAAGCTGGCCGAGCACCTGCGCGCGGGCTGAGCGCCCAGGCGGCCCCTCAGGGGAGCGCGACCGTGAACAGGAACGTCGCGTCCGCCGGCGACCAGGACGTCATCCTCGAGTCTCCGCTCCACCGGCGACATCTTCCTCCTCCGCGTGCGGGTGATCGCGAGCCGTACCGCCCCGGTGCGCGGCAGGTCTCACACCCGTGCGGTTCGGATCAATCCGTCGGCGAGTCGCGGGGGGGGAGCAGACGGCCCCCGCCGTGGGAGTACGTCCCTCGTCCACTCGCTCTCCTTCGACGCCGGCTCGGGGGTCTCACGCCCTGCGCGCGGCACGAACGCGGAGCGCTTGACCAGCACCATCTTGTGGATATAACGCGGACAGTTCGGGAAGATCTGCGACGCCGTCACGCGCACGATCAGCTGCGCTTCCGGATACCATCCCAGCTGCTCGTCCTCGAAGCTCAGCGTGGCGCTGCCGTTGACCCGCAAGCGGCGGGGGCTCTCGAAGTCGACGAACAGGAGTCCCACCCGTGCGGTCTGCCGGACGTTGCCGAGCGAGAGGAACATCCCATTCCCGTCGTAGCTCGGAAAAACGAGCGTGCGGTCGTCGAGCAGGCGCACGAACCTACGGTTCTCCGCCTTTGTACGAGCAGGTGGGCTGCCCGTCCGCGTCCACGGTGGCGAGGAAGAACATATCCTGCCGCTCGATGAACGCGCGGTCGTCGTCGGTGAACACGGCGTGTACTTCACTTCGTTCAGCCGATCGGCCAGGCGGCGCGTCTCGAACCGGTCCTGGAGCTCGCGATTGCCCTCGTGGTACATGCTCACTCCGGGGGGAGGAGCTGGGGATTCCAGACGATCTCCCAGAGATGCCTATCCGGATCCTGGAAGTATTCAGCGTAGCCGCCCCAGAAGGTGTCCTGTGCGGGCTTGACGATCCGCGCGCCTGCGCTCCGCGCCTGCTCGAGCACCGAGTCCACCTCCAAGCGGGTCCGCATGTTGTGCCCGATTGAGAATCCACCGCTGTCACGCGCGGCGCGCGGCATCCCGGAGTCCCAGGCGAGGTCGTCGCGGGCGTAGAGCCCGAGCCCACAGTCGAGCTCGAAGAAGACTACCGCGCCGTGCTCGTACTCGCGGCCGACGATGCCCCGGGTCGGGAGGCCCAGCCCATCACGGTAGAAGGCGAGCGCCCCCTCCGAGTCTTCGACTCCGAGAGTCAGCACCGTGATGCGCGGCTTCATATGATCCGGTTCCTCGATCTGCGGTCGCGCCGTTCCGTTAGCGCGCCAGGAATTCGGTCCGGCAGGGGGGCCGGTACGCCTGACACTGCCCATCCGGGCAGGGAAGCGGCGCCAGCGAGAAGTCGTGCCGCAGCGGCTCCGAGCCGACGTCGAGGCTCACACTATGGATGCCGAAGCGCGCGCGCTCCGCCTTGATCGTGTACGACTCCCCGGATCGCACGCGCAGCCGGTACTGACCGCTGGTATTCGTCACCGAGTTGTCGGACGTGCCGGTGAGCGTGACGGTCGCGCTCTCCAACCCGCAGGAGTAGAGGTCGGTCACGTAGCCGTAGATCGCGCTCTCTCCCGCGGCGTAGGTCTCGAATGGGCTGAAGCTGGGCCGCGGACCGCATGCCACGACGATCGTACAGAGCGCCAGCCCCCCGACTCGCGCGGTCAAGCTCCTGCGAGGACCTTGCATCCTTCTCCCTCCGACTGGGAGTGGGCGACTGTGCCGCGCTGCCGAGCGCGTACCTTGCCCGACCCGTGGCTCGCTTCGGGACACTAGGGCCCACCCTGGGTGGGCCCGCAAGGGTGCGGGCCCTCCGGCCGACCCGCTAATCCCCCTACTCCCCGGTGGCGGTAATCGACCGCGCTCTCCCGCGCCGGGTCCAGGCGGTAGGCCTCCGGCTCGCCGGGGGGGTTGCTGAGATGGCGCCATGCCTCGCCGCGCATGGCCTTCGCCAGGTAGACGCACCTGCTCCATGGCACCTTCGGCCAGCGCCTTGTAGCGCCGGTACTCGCTCTCCACCGAAAGAAGCACCGTTCTGAGCACCGAGATCAGCCCGTCGTCCCATACCGTGCCCAGATCGCGAATCCACCGATCGCGCCGATCACCAGCGCCGCACCCGAGGCTGTGAGCACGCGCTCGCGCGTCACGCTTCCGCTCGCCAGCGCGAACGCGAGCGTTGCCGGCAGCATGACCAGGGTGCCGGCCACGATTGCCGTGAACACGCCACGAACCCGCGGGAGCAGCAGGCCGGCGATCACGCCGCCGACTCCTCCCATCGAGATCGAGAGCACGATGGCCGTGATCAGCGACATTCCGTAACGGGCGGAGAAGTCCTCGAGGTAGATCGCCGCGATGACCTGCAGCAGCGCGTATCCCACGCCGATGCCCAACCCCCGCGTCCGAGGCAGCAGCTGAGCGTCCACTGCGCCGCGAAGGCGCCGAGCGAGCCTGAGGCCAAGGGTGATCGCGCGCGCGTCGGGCCGGCTAGGGCGCCTTGCGCACCGCGAGATGGCCCAGATAGGCCATCGGATACGCGAGGAAGCTGACGCCGTGGAACCAGAGCGGCTGATGGACGGCCCACACGCCGAAGGTCCCGGCGATCATCAACACGAGGCCGGTCGTCAGAGGCGGCCAGCTCCGGGTGCGGCCGAAGGTCAGGCTGGATGCCGCTCCTCCGACCAGCGACGCGATCGCGTACAGCGACCAGAGGAGGAAGTAGGTGAGCGCAGGAAGCGACGCCGTCATCCGTCCGTACTGCTCGGGCGACGTCAGGGAATGCACCTCAGAGACCGGGTAGAAGCGACGGCTCGAGCGCGATGATCACGATGGCCGCGGCGACCAGCCCTACGACGATGGAAGCCAGCCCCTTCTCGAGAGATCGACGACTGGATTCCGCCATGGAGCCGTAGGTTAGGTTATCTCGTGGAGCGGTGGCAGGTCACGCCTGGAGGATTGCACTGAGCTACCCGTCCAGCCTCTGGCACGGGCTCAGGGCACTCCCCGGTCCGATCCGTGGCTCCTCGGGGTATTCGCGCACCACGCTTACGAGATCGCGGTCGAATTTGACCCCGCAGCACAGGTGGGCGGAGCCCTCCGGCGACCAGAGATAGTATCCGACCGGTAGCCCTCCCGCGATCGGGAGGAAGCCCACTCCCGTGCTCCGAAGCAGCGGCTACCCCCGCCGGAGGAAGTTGAAGCCGAGCTTGCCGCCAAGAAATTCCCGGGTTGCGGCGACCTCGTCGGGAGCCAGCACCCGCTTGGACAGGACCAGGCCGGTATCACCGTTCAAGAAGAAGAGGAAGAAGCGGCGGGTTTCGACCGCGCGGGCGACCGCCTCCCAGCCGACCGTCGCGGAGCTGAAGGTGCCTTCTCCCCTCACTCCGCGCTCTCCGATGTGGACGCGCTGCTGCTGCTGCGCGACCCGGCTGGTTCGGCTCTGGGACCAGGCGCCCCAGAGCAGGATCAAGGGATGGCCCAGGGCTGCCAACAAGACCAGCGGGCCCGATCCCATCAGGTGCCGCTTCCACTCGATCGCGGACCAACCACCCTCCGCCACCTGTGCGTAGATCGGGATCAGGACGAACAGGGCCACCACCGTGAGCACGAGCAGCCAGCTCCAGCGGAGGGAGCCGTACCGCCTGAGCTCCATGCCGGCTGCGAACAGCTCGCGGACACTCCACTGGAACGACGCGGACAGCTTGAGAGGGCCGATGTCACCGGTGGGTGCCGGCGCCGCGACCGGGCCCTCGAGCGAGCGCCCCGCGCGCTCGGCGGCGACCTCGCGGAATGCCTGGAGGTGCTCGGGCGACCGGAAGGCCCGCTTCGGGATGTAGGAGGCGGAGTACGCGGACGCGTGGATCAGAATGAAGCGTTCGGTTTCGGTCACTCCCACCACGTCCGACCAGGAAAGGAAGCTCCGCACTCCTCCGGCCGCGGTCAGTAGCCCGCTCGCGTCGATGGCGACCACCTGCTCCGCGCGTGCGCTGGGGTTCTCGTAGCGCGACCGCCACGCCGCCAGCACGGGCGCGAGAGCTCCGAGGAGGAGGAGTAGCACGCCCAGGAGGAGCAGCGGAGCCGCGAGGGCGCGCGCACCCGGAAGTGCGAAGGCCAGGACGAGAGCGAGGGGTGGGAGCCCCCAGGCGAGGTACCGCAGCCAGCGGATCCACCGCACCGTCGACCCGGTCTCGCGCAGGGCGCGCACCGTGTCGAAGAAACTTGTGTGGAAGGTGACGATCTCGCTCATATTCCAATTTCCATGACTCCTGGCGGCGCGGCGGGCACCCTCGCGGCTCGGGACGCACCATCGCCGCCGGATGCCGCTATGCGTTCGCCTCGCAGAGGCGGCGCGCGAAACGCATCGCCTCCTGTGTGCTGGTCTGCCGCACCGGCCGTTCGAGGAAAACGTGGTCCGCGTGCAGCCGCTGGAGCAGCCTGCTGCGCTCGAGGCTCTTCCGCAGATCGGGCCGCACTCCGCAGAAGAGCACGTGCACGCCGCGTTCCTGGAGTCGGTCCACCAGTCCGGTGATCGCCGCCAGCCCGACTGCGTCCGGGTTGCGCGCCCGCTTCATACGCAGGACCACCACGCGCGTGTCGGGCGTGACGCGGCCCTCGATGGTTTGCAGATGCTGCTCGAGGCTCACCGAGGACCCGAAGAACAGCTCGCCCTCGAGCCCGAATACCAACACGCGAACCGGCACGGGGTCTTCCTCCAGCCGCTCGCGGACGTGATCGCCGTCAGCCTGCACGAACTCGGTCAGTAGGATGTTGCCGGTGCGCGGCACGGCCAGCAGGAACGACATGATCACCCCGATCAGGATGCAGAACTCAATCGAGATCGCGAACGCGGAAACCGCGGTGGTCGTGACGATGACGGCGTCGAAGCGGGACGCCCGGAGGTGGTACTTGAGATCGTTGAGGTTCACCATCCGCGCCGCCGTCAGCATCAGCAGCGCCGCCAGCGCCGTGCGCGGAATGTAGTGCGCGAGCGGAGCGAACAGCAGCACGATCGCGGTCACCGCCGCGGCCGACACGATGCCCGACCACTGGGTGCGTGCGCCGGCCTGCTGGTTGATGGCGGAGCGCGTGAGCGAGCCCGAGCCCGGCATGCAGGAGAAGAAGCTCCCGGCCATGTTGGCGAGCCCCTCGGAGAGGCACTGCTGGTTCATGTCGAGCTTCTGCCGAGTGGCGCTGGCGATCACCTTCGCCATCGCGATTGCCTCGAGCAGTCCGAGCAGTCCGATCGCGAGCGCGGAGGATGCGTAGTCGCGCATCCATTGGTAGTCGAAGCGCGGGAGGCTCGGCGCCGGGAGCGCGGGCGGGATCTGGCCGATGACGGCGACGCCCTGGAGATCCAGCCGCCAGACTGCCGTGATGGCCGCGGTGGCCACGATCACGACGAGGAATTCGGGGAACAGCGGCCAATCGACCCTGCGCTTGATCCACCTGAGGATGAGCACGACCGCGATGGTGGCGAGCCCTAGGGCGAGGGTGGGACCGTGCACGGGATCCCCCTGCGTGAGCGAGCTCCAGAATCGCAGCAGGAAATGGTCGTGGACGTCGCCAACCGCGCCCTGGCCGAGGAGGTTCTTGAGCTGGTCCAGCACGAGCAGCAGGCTGGCGCCCGCGGTGAAGCCCACGATGACGGAGTGTGAGACGTAGCGAGTGAGATCGCCCAGCCTGGCGAAGCTGATCGCCAGCTGGATAGCCCCCACCAGGAAGGCCATCAGAATTGCCGCCTGCACCTTGAGCGCGGGATCCTCCACCGCCCCGATCGCACCGAGCAGCGCGATCGAGATCGCGTTGGTCGGTCCGTTGATCAGCTGGCGCGACGGGGAGAAGAGCGCCCCCACGGTGGTCATGACGACCGCCGTGTAGAGGCCGATCTCGGGGGGCAGCCCCACGATCAGAGCGTACGCCATCGCCTGCGGCACGGCGACGGCCGCGACCGAGAGTCCCCCCGCTAGGTCGCTGCGCGCATCCTGGGCGGTGTACCGGCGGAGCGAATCGAGCGCCGGGACCAGCCGATGGAGGGTGCTCAGCCTGTCGGGGGAAACCGCATCACGCGTCCGGTCAGGACCCACGCGGACCCGTGATGCAGGGGAGCGCGGCGCGTGGGGGGCACGCGCGTCCTCTCGTGTCGGCCGTCGGAGTGCAGCACATGGAAGCGGTCCTCGGGGTCCTCGAGGTGGTGCAAGCCGGATGGTACGGGCCGGATGGGGCGGGCCGGAAGGTAGGGGACGGTTCTCCCGCGCTGCAAACCGTCGGCTGGCTTAGCAGCCGAAGCCGAGGGGGAGCGCGACCCACCGTCCCATCCGGGCGCTCTGGGCCAGGTACGCCAGAGTATGGACCCGGGCTGCACAAGTGGGAATGGTCTTCACTGGGATCCTAAACATCCGCTGGAGCGTCCGGATCCCCACCTTTTCCTAGCAGTGCCCTGGCCCGCTCCACGTCGCTGCTATGAACCAGTAGCCGAGCCTGCCCGGATAAGGACAGGCCGGCATACGCCCCACCTGCATCATCCGCGATGAGGATCGCATGGATTCCGGCCGCACGGAGCGTTTCGAGCGCGAACTCCGCCTCATGCCGATACGTAAAGGTAGCTGCCACTACCGCCTCATCTGCCATACGCCAATAGCCCCGAGTTGATTGGAAGTTCAAACGAGCGCTGGAGCATGGACTCTGTCTCGGACACGCTGATCTCAGAGCGCACGTTCGGGTGCGTGACCGTCGTCGACGAATTCAGCCGGGAGTGCGTCGCAATCTATCCCTCCCACTCGATCCCGGCGGTGCGCGTGATGTCAAGGGTAGGTCGCCTTTCGCCTAAAGGTGGTATTCACTTCGCTCCACCGGCTACAAGATGTGGTGGTAGGGTTGGTCTCATCTCATGACGGCCTCCTCCCGGCGCCAACAGGTCAGCGCGGACTGCGGCCGGTGCGGCCTGGAGGGCCTGTTCGAGGAGCCGATAGAAGAGTAGCCCTTGGACCTGGAGTGGCGCCGGTTGAAGCGGAAGGTGAATTCGTCGAGGTAGTGGTCGAGATGGTCGCTGCTCACGGCGCCTTGGATAGGTGCCGAGAAGCCAACGCCACGTCCGAGACCTTGTCCACGTTAGCCGCAATTGCTTTGGGTGCCTGCCTGCGCGGGCAGATTTTCCGCTCAATCCTGAATGTAACTGATGTAACTACTGTTGTTATAACATCCAGGAGGGGCACTCATGACCCGTGAGACCACCATCCGCGCGATTGGAAACTCCGCGGTGGCCACGATTCCCAAGGCCATGCTTGAGCGCTATCGCATCGCCGAGGGGGATCGCGTCCATCTCGTGGAAACCGAGGAGGGCATCTTGATCATGCCCTTCGATCCAGCCTTCGCGGAAGCCATGGCCATTTATGAGGAGGGCGCCAAGACGTATCGCAATGCGATGCGTGAGCTCTCCAAGTGACAGAACCGCGGTGGCTCAGCCTCACGGTGGTCCTAGCCATTCGATCCGTGAGCATGGCGGTTCTCTAGGACTCAGAGATCGATGGTTGCTGGAATCAGCCTTGACTCGTCCCCAGAACCTGTTTCACTACGCGTTAAAATCGGACGTGTGTGTGCTGGCTGCGAGCTACGGCTTCGGCATCGCACGCAATCATCCATTCGTCGACGGCAACAAGCGAGTGGCTTTCCAGGCCATGTACGTGTTCCTGGGTCTAAACGGGCTTCGGGTGCAGAGCGATGAGCCTGAGGTTGTCCGGACGATGCTCGCTCTGGCAGCTGGTCAGCTTGATGAGGCCGGTGTAGCTGGGTGGCTTCGTGATCACACGGTGGATCGGGACCCGGAATAGGCAGCCCGCGGAGCGTGGCCGTGAGCGACGCGCCGACGTGATGCGGGATCATGCGCTGGTCCGGGCCCGGGATCAGGCCGGGCCGGCCCGATGCGGGGCGAGGGCGGAGGCTCAGGCGTTCGGTCGGAGGGCGCCTGCGGCCATACGCGTCGGGGACCCGACATGGGGCGAGGGGCCGTCGGTAGAGCGCTGCGACGAGTGCCCGCAGCGGTCGAGGGGACCGGCCGCTGTTCGGGCGGCACTCGAGCACCCAGCCGTCCCTCCAGGACCTCGCGCGTGGAAGGACGATCCGGAATGATCCATATCTGGCCGTTCCACCGGCTCCCTGGAATTCCCCTGATGCGCTCGACGAAAGTGCGGTCGTAGGGCTGTACGAGGACGTGGAGCTCAGTCGCAGACGCGCGCATGCCGGGAACACGGGGGGCCATGCGGCGAGAATCGCAGGACGGACGGGGCGGGGGAATGACGGAGAGGGTATGCGGACGAGCCGCGAGCGCCGGTGGAGACGTTACCGCAAGCACGTGCCGATGGAGCGTTGCCGCGACCGCGTGCAATGGATCCGCCCGCTACGTCGCTCCCAGCACCGCCCACAGGTTGGCCTGCGTGCTGAAGACCTGGGTCCGCGCCGTGTCCCCCGCCTGGGCCGCCGCCTGGGCGAGCGCATAGTAGGCCCAGGCGTAGTAGTTCGGGATGCCGATCGTGGAATGGTCCGGCCAGTACTCCCATTCCGGAAGCCCGGAGCGGTGCAGGAAGACCCGCTCCAGGAGGAGCTCGGTCCGTGGGATGTTGACCGCTGGCCCTGTGATCCCGCGGAGCGGCGTGTCGCCGATCCGCACGATGTCCTCCGACGGCTGTTCCGGATCGGCGTTCCGCAACCGGAACGCGAGACCGTGCCGGACCAGGAACGACCCCACTCCGAGCTCCTCCGCCGCGTTGCCGCTCGAGGCGAAGTAGATCGGCCGGGTCCCGATCGATTGCGTCAGGATCGTGAGGGCTAACTGGTGCCAGGGGTACAGGTAGATGCCGCCCGGAATGACCGCCTGGACGTTGCCGATCCGGAGGGCGCGCGGCTGCTGGATGGGAATGTAGCTCAGCGCGACCTGGTCGATGGTCTCGTCATCCAGGTCCAGAATGGCTCGGTCGGGAGGGGTGATGGGCTCGTCCAGCGGAATCGCGATCGTGCCGGACGCGACCCGCGTGGGCTCGTGGGTATAGACCGCCCCGGCCGCGGGGTCGTAGGGACGCTGGCAGATGATGCGTGTGGGATCGTCCGACGCCGCCTCGCCGGGGCCGCACGGAGTCGTCAGATCGCGCAGCTGCTTCGGGTACCAAGAGGTGTTCAGGTAGGAGGTGACGATCACGGTGACGTCGCGCCGTATCCCCTCTACCTCCTGTGCGTACCAGAGCGGGAAGGTGTCGTTGTCGCCGTTCGTGAAGAGAACCCCGTACGGGTCGACGCTCATCAGGAGGTTGTACGCCCAGTCGCGTGTGGCGTAGTTGTCTTGGCGGCTCGCCCAGGACGCATTGAGCGCGAGCGGGATGAGCGCCAGACCGAGGACGGGCGCGGCCCGTCCTACGCCCCCCACTCTCTCCCCTAGCCATTGCCAGACCGCGGCGATTCCGATGCCGGCCCACAGCCCCCAGACCGAGAAGCTGACGATGAAGAAGTAGTCACGCTCTCTGACCTCGTGCTGCGACATGTCGCCGGCTGGATCCGGGATCGTGTAGCCGTACTTGAAGTTCAGGTACCAGACTAGCCCGAGCGAGAGCGTCACGAACAGGGTCAACACGTAGGCGAAGCTGGGCCGATCGCGCTTCAGGTGCGCGACCGCCCCCCAGACGCCCAGCCCGGTGAAGAGCATCGTGAACGGGGTCCGAGCGGGCGCGAGCAGGGTCTCCGTACCCATCAGTGACCGGGCCCACTGCCAGTCGAAGTACTGGAAGTAGTTGAGGAACTGCTCGTGAAGGGGCGCGAGCCGAGGAAGCAGCGGCGGCTTGTCGTACTGGGTGCGGCTGAACGCGTCGGAGAGCGCGACGCAGCCGGCCTTTCCCCACGTGACGATGCTCGCGAGCGCCGAGACGAAGCTCGGGCAGGTAGGGTCCGCCTCGTTGATGATCGGGTCGAGACCCGCCCGGAGCGGCAGCATCAGGTGGACGGAAAGGCCCAGGACTCCCGCGATCACTCCCGCGACGTACAACCGCCAGTTGAGCAGGGTGCGGGGCTCGACGAGCAGAACGAACACGAGCATCGCGGGCGCGGCCAGGAAAGCCATCAGATGGTTCCCGACCGAGAGCGCGAGGATGAAGATCATCAGGACGAGCAGGTTGTCGTCCTTGCCCTTGCCGATATTCTCCCGCCAGCGGAATAGGAGCCACGAGAGGAGCGCGATGGTCGCGAGCGAGACTGTGTAGACCTTCTCGTTCACGTTCGACTGGTTCCAGACCGTGAACGCGGTCGCGCTCACCAGCATGGCGGCGAAGGCGCCAGCCATGCGGATGGTCCGGTCCGCGGTGAAGTAACAGAGCACGTGGTGCACGAGCAGGAACCAGAGCGCGTGCGCGGCGGCGCTCATGAACGCGCTGAACAGGTTGATCCGGATGGCGACCGAGAGCCCGAGGGGCGTGAGCAAGACCTCCCAGCTACGGGCAAGCAGGACGAAGAGCGGGTTCCCCGGCGGATGCGGGATCCCGAGGATGTGCGCGGTTGCGATGTACTCGCTCGTATCCCAGAACTGCGTCGTGGGAGCGAGGGTGATCGCGTACAGCGCGAACACGAAAGCCCCGGCTACGGCGGCCCAGAGATAGGGCGGCCGGATGACCGAATCGGGCGAGCCCGCGGGTCTGGCTGGCTTGGGGCCGGCGCTTGCGTTCGTGCTGGCGGCAGGCATCCACACAAGATAAGTCAACGGGGGGCGCGCACTGAAGCGCGCCCCCCGTTGACTCCGGTTGCCGCTCCCGGGACATTCGTCTGCCCCGCCACTGACCAGCCTCGATGCAGCTCTATCCATCCTTCGACGAGTTTCGAGCGTTCGCCGCGGCTACGCTCGCGCCCGCGCGTCCATCCGGCGCCACGGCGGCGCCGGGTGCCCCTCCGGCCACCGGCGGGGTGGTGCCCGTCTGGCGCGAGTTCCTCTTCGACGTGGACACGGCCGTCACGGCCTACCACAAGCTCGCCGAGCCTCCCTTCGGCTTCCTGCTGGAGTCGGTCGTGGGGGGCGAGCAATGGGCCCGCTACACCTTCCTGGGTACCCGTCCCTCGGGCGCCTGGAGGCTCAAGGACGGCGAGGTGTCCTGGTGGACCCCGGAGACGGGGTGGAAAGCGATCGAGCCGCTCGGCGACCCGCTCTCGGACCTGGACACGCGGCTCCGCGCGCGCCGCCCGGCCGAGGTGCCGGGACTGCCCCGCCTGTGGGGTGGCGCGGTCGGCTATTTCACGTACGACGTGGTGCGCTTGATCGAGCGGCTGCCGAGCCCGCCCTTCGACGATCTTGGGATCCCCGACGGGCTTTTCCTCTTCACTGACGTCGTGCTCGCGATCGACAATTTCAGGAGCCGGGCGATAGCGATCGCGGCGGTCCCGATCGATGCCGGGATGGAGGCGAGCGACTTGAGGCGGGCATACGACGGTGCAGCCGAGCGCACCGCGGCGCTGATCGCGCGGCTCGAACAGGCGCCCGCTCCCAAGCCACTCGCGCTCAAGCCCGAGCCCGAGCAGGACCCCTCCTTCACGTCGAGCACCACGCGCGCGCAGTTCGAGGCGGGAGTGGAGCGGATCCGCGAGTACATCCGCGCGGGCGACGCCTTCCAGGTGGTGCTCTCGCAGCGGCTCGGGATGCAGCTGCGCGCGAGCCCCTTCGATCTGTATCGCGGGCTCCGCTCGCTCAATCCATCGCCCTACCTCTACTACCTCGAGCTGGACGGGCTCACGCTCGTGGGCTCCTCGCCGGAAGTGCTGGTGCGGCTCGAGGGAGGGGTGGTCACCGTGCGCCCGATCGCGGGCACCCGTCGCCGCGGCAGGAACGCGGAGGAGGACCGCGCATTGGCCGCTGAGCTGCTCGCCGACGAGAAGGAGCTGGCGGAGCACCGGATGCTGGTCGACCTGGGCCGCAACGACGTCGGCCGGGTGGCCGAGTACGGCAGCGTGCGCGTCCCCGACCTAATCGTGGTCGAGAGGTACTCGCACGTGATGCACCTGGTGAGTCAGGTAGAAGGGAAGCTGCGCGCGGGGCTCTCCGCGATCGATGCCTTCCGCGCGTGCTTTCCCGCGGGCACCGTGTCGGGAGCGCCCAAGATCCGCGCGATGGAGATCATCGACGAGCTGGAGCCGGTCAAGCGCGGAACGTACGCGGGGGCGGTCGGGCACTTCGGATGGGGTGGGACCAGCATGGACACCGCGATCACGATCCGCACCGTCGCGGTGACGGGTGGGCAGGCGTACGTGCAGGCGGGCGCGGGGATCGTGCTCGATTCGGACCCCGCGACCGAGTACGAGGAGTCGCTCAGCAAGGCGCGCGCGCTGCTGCGGGCGGCGGCGATGGTGGGACGGTAGTGCCGGAGACCCGGGACGCGACCGCGTACCGCTATGTGATCGGCGCGGACGCAATCGAGATCAAGGAGCCGGGCGATTAGCCGGGCGGTCCTCGACCCCGCCCCACTCGCCTCCAAACCCGCCCGGCCCGATCGATCAGCGTCCGGATCTCGATCTCGCTCCAGTCGAGCGCGCGCGCTATCCGGAGCGATTCCTCCGCGAGCAGTGCGGCGCCGAGCGCGATCAGCAGGAGCCCGGGTCCGGGGATGAAGAGCAGGACGATTCCGGCGAAGATGAGAGCGCTCGACATGGCGATCAGGCGCATGCGCCCCTTCCGGCCCTGCCGGCGCCGGAAGTGCCGCTGGAAGCGTTCCCCCGGCGGATCGTCCTTGATCTCCGCCCAGGTCCGCTGGGTCTTCTTCTTCATGGATGGGGATGGAGCGCGGGACACGCTTCTGGCGAGGGAGAGGGAGAGGGAGCGGGAGCGGCGAAGCCGGAGGTGCGCAGCTCAGCGCCGGCCCAGCTCCTGATAGAGGCGCACCAGGGCGCCGATTCCCTTCTCGAAGTTCTCGAGCGGGAACCACTCGTCCGGGGCGTGCATGTTCGAACCCGGCAGAGCGAACCCCACCAGGAGGGCGGGCGCGCCCAGGATGCGCTCGAACTCGACCACGATCGGGATCGTGCCTCCTTCCCCGGCGAGCACCGGGCGGGTTCCGAACGCCTCCTCGAGCGCGGTGGTGGCCGCCTCCCGATAGCGCCCGCCCACCTCCGCCTTCCAGGGCAGACCCCCGTGGTGCTCCAGCAGCTCGATCTCCACACCGGGAGGAGTCACCCTCTCGAGGTGGGACTCCAGCAACTTCCGCACGCGCTCGGGCCTCTGGTCCGGCACGAGCCGGAAGCTCACCTTCGCCATCGCGCGGGCGGGGATGACGGTCTTCGCCCCCTCCCCGGTGTAGCCGGAGAGGAGCCCGTTCACCTCGCAGGTGGGGCGGATCCAGAGCCGCTCGAGCACCGACCAACCATGCTCGCCCGTGAGCGCGCCCGCGCCCACCCCATTGCGGAATTCCTCCTCGTCGAAGGGCAGGTTCCGGATCTGCGCGCGGGTCTTTTCGTCCCACTCGAGGACGTCGTCGTAAAAACCTGCGATGGCGATCCTGCCGTCATCGTCGTGGAAGCTCGCGATCACGCGCGCGAGCGCGGTCGCCGGGTTGGGCACGGCACCGCCGTACGCGCCCGAGTGCAGATCGGTCTTCGCGGCCTGCGTGCGCAGCTCGAAGTACGCGAGCCCGCGAAGCGAGAAGAGGATGGAGGGCAGCCCCTCCTCGAACATCGCGGAGTCGCTGATCACGACGACGTTGGCGGCGAGCCGATCCTTGTGCCGCTCGACGAAGGGGACGAGTGAGGGGGAGCCGATCTCCTCCTCGCCTTCGGCGAGCACGATCACGTTCACGGGCAGGGTGCCGCCATCGGCGAGCGCCGCCTCCAGCGCCTTGGCGTGCATGAAGAGCTGTCCCTTGTCGTCCGCCGAACCGCGCGCGAACACCTTGCCGTCGCGGATCGCCGGCTCGAAGGGCGGAGAGCTCCACTCCTCGAGGGGCTCCGCCGGCTGGACGTCGTAGTGTCCGTAGACGAGCACGGTCGGCGCGTCCGGGCCCGCCTCCCGCCACTCCCCGAGCACGACCGGATGTTTCGGGGTCTCGAGGATCTCAACCTCGAGGCCAGCGCTGCGGAGGTTCTCGGCGAGCCAGGAGGCGGCGCGGCGCGTGTCCGCGTCGTGCTCGCTCTTGGCGCTCACCGAGGGGATGCGGAGGAAGTCGAACAGCTCCTCGCGGAAGCGCCTCGACTGGCGGGTGGCGAAGGCCAGGGCGTCACTCATGGGGTCTAGAACAGCTGCGCCAGGTCCTGATCCAGCGGCTCGGCGCTCCCGGGGTAAACGCGCGCGGGGACGCGCGTCTGGGTCGAGAGCACGAAGTAGGCCAGCCCGCCCTCCGCGTCCGAGCGGAGCAGCTCGAGCCGCCCGATCGGGTTGTCGCGTGCATTCCGGTACTCGACCGTGGCCAGGGACCGGAGCGAGCTCCGGTCCGCCCCGGGTTCGTAGCGCATGATGGCGAGCTGCTGGAGTCGCTCCATGAACGTGCCGAAGCCCGCGTCCGCGCGTCCGGGCTGGCCGGGAGGGGTCCAAACGGGCGCAGCGCCCGCGCCCTCTACCTTCTCCATCGTGCGCTCGCCCCGCGGAGTGCGCACGGTGACGCTGGCCGTTCGGTCGACGACATCGCGGAGCACGCGGCGCTCCGCGAGGATGCTGGCCGCGTTCTCGAGGCTGTTCAGGGCGGGCCCGGAGAACACGTAGGCGCGGCCGCTCTCCACGTCCTGGAGGTAGCGGTCGCCGCTCGCGAACACAGAGGCTCCCACCCGCAGCGTGCGGGTCTCGCCGCGGGCGATCTCTACGGAAACCGGTCCCAGAGCCCGCTTTCCGCCGAAGTACTTGGCCAGGCCGGAGGCTCGGATCACACGAGGCCGATGCGGTTCGTGAGGATGCGCGCTCGATGGCCCCGCGTGAGACGCGGGCGCGGCCGCGCGGGTTGCCCGACTAGATGAGGGTACGGATCCCCCAGCGGTACAGCCACGAGACAAAGAGGCCGAACACCACGGCGCCGAGCATTCCGCCCAGGCTCAGCGCCTGCGGATCGTAGAACTCGATCAACCCCACGCCCAGCATCCCGCCGATCACCGCCCCGAAGGCGCCGAGCACGGCGAGCACGACGCTGTGGCCCTCGGTCTCCTCAGGGAGCTTGATCACGGCCTTCATGCTCAGGGCGATCAGGACCCCGAGCACGATCCAGATCCCGACTCCAATCCAATTCTGCATAGCCTACGCGGCTCTCGCCGGTGGTGGTCGCAGGGCGCATGGTACGGAAAGCGCAGAATCATGGCGGCGGGCCGAGATCCGCGCAATCGTTGAGGGGTGGACGATATCATCGACCTGAGCGAGTACCTGCGGCGGAAGGAGGGGGCGGACAAGGGTCCCCGCACCGCGTTCGCCGTCTGGGGGGGGGGGGGGGGGAGGGGACCCGC
>CAUZJY010000010.1:0-29181 GCA_963580305.1 Gemmatimonadales bacterium UBA6960 | reverse complement strand
AGTGCTCTACTCCCCCGCTCCGCGGGGGAAGCTTTCCTCTCCCCGGAGATAGGGAGAGCTTGAATACCTCATCACTCACCCGTCCAAAGGAATCGGGGCAGGTCCAAACTCATACCACGCACACGAAAACTCTCCTGCTGCACTCGAAATGCGGCGCGCGCAAGCGCATGGGGGTTCGAGTCCCTCTGCCTCCGCTACGGCAATCAATGAGCCCTGGGCGCGCCTGGTGCGCCGGGGGCTCATTGCTGTCTTGTCATCGGCTCCCTCCAGCCGGAGTACACCAGCGGTACGTCCCCCGTGGTGCGACCTGGGACCGTTCGTGCCGGAGATGTGGATCGCACCCTGAAGTTCTGGATCAGGGCCGTAGCAAACTGATCATCCCGGTGGGGCAGAGCGTGGAGAGGTGGGAACGGATCCCGAGGACTCTTGGATCCGCTACGGTGCCCCAAGGATCTCCTGTTGGACGCGACGGCACCTGCGGTGCTCCGTCGGCCTGACGCGTCGTGTCTCAATCAACTGAGTCCAACATGCGCCGCACTGCACGGAAGAAGATCGCACTCTCGCGCACGCGGGCGGAGATCGATGGTGGCCGGTTGTCGGAGCTGTGGGCGAACAAGCCGGTCACTGTCACGTTGGCCGCGAGGTCGGCGGGTAGGCCGCGCATGAAGCGAAGGCTCTCGGTGTAGGGCACCAGCCGGTCGAAGCGTCCGTGGAAAAGATGAATCGGGACCCGCATCCCGCGCAGCTCGCTCGTGGGATCGAGTAGAGGCTCGCTCCGGCGGCACGCGGCTGCCAGGTCCACCGCGAGCTTCTCGCTCTCCTCTCGTCCATCCACCGGTGAAGCGGCCATCGGTGCAAGCAGGTCGAAGAGCGCTTGCCGTGGGGACTCCGGGCAGGGGCGAAGCTCACGCTTCAGCACATCATGTCTCGGGTCCCACGCTGGGATTCGCTGCTCGGTCGCAGCCAGCGCCAGTCGACGCAGGGCATCGGCGACGTCGCCGGCTTCCTCGCACCCGGGCACCTTGGTCAGGTAGTTACTCGCCAACACCCAGCGCCCGTACGGGTCCGGGTCGACGCGATGAGTCACACCCTCCCATTCATGCAGGCCGGTGAGCTGGTAGCGCAGGGTCCGCTCCAGATCGCAGTAGCCACCAAAGGAGACAACCGCGGCGATCCGGTCGCGCAACTCCCCGTGGTTCGCCGCGATCGCCACCTGTGGGGCGCCGAATGAAAAACCGATCAATCCGAACCTGCCCGCACGGACTCGGGGGTGGGCATCGAGTACGCGCACGGCAGCCTGGACGGTCGGCACCGTCACCCGTGGATCGAGCCTGAGATCGTGCCACTCCGGGATCTCGGGCACGATGACGCCGGAGCCACTAGCTGCCAGGGCGTGCGCGAAGCGCGCGAGCTGCGGATGGAAGCGTCCCATGCGTGTGACCCCTCCCAGCACGATCCAGCCGGGTAGAGGACCGTTCACGGAGCGGGGGCAAGCGAAGGTCGCGGGAAGGGTCCTCCCATCCCTCACGATTTCGATTTCGCCGAGCGAAACGACCGAGCCGTTGGTCCAGCTCCGGGCATAGCGTATCGTCCGCAACGCGCTTCGTAGCATCCTGAAAACTAGCGTCAGGGTGCGAGTCCGCCACTGCCGCGTTGTGGGAACCATTACTGAGCGTTTCAAGAGACCTTCCCAAGTCTCCATGAATTCGGGAGGCCCGACGGACGCGCGGAGGGGGTATCGGCATGGCGGATCCGCCGTTGCCCTCGGGTACATCATGAACTAAGCCGGTCTCAGCCACACGATCGGTGCCGCCTTAGCTAGTGTCTGTCCCAAGATATGGTCCACGGCGCGAGTGGCGGATGGGCGCGGCGACACCCGGCGACGGAGGGGCTGCGCCAGCGCTGGGTCGACGTGATCGGGGGGCCGCCAGCCCCAGCAGCACGCCCAGCTCCGGCGGGGTCTGCATCGCGTCCGCGACGGACTTGACGTGCTCGCCATCAAGCCGCAGCGCTGGACGGCTGAGCGATGCTCGAGCGCAGGATCCCCTCAGCGATCGCTCTGCGCGCCTCAGAGTTCGGTGCGACGCGCGCAAGCGACTGCTCGAGGATCTGCGAGACACGGGTCGGGCCGGAGGATGCGGGGGTCATCGCCCGATCTCCCGGGCTGCGCCGAGCAGCAGGTAACGAGCGAGATCCGAGAGCGAGACGCCGCGCTCAGCGGCGAGTGCCGTCAGCCATGCGCGCTCTGCCGGAGTGACCCGCGTGGCGACGTACGCCTCTCGCGGGGCCGGTCGCGGGCGAAGATCGAAAAGCGTAACCACGCAGGTACACTAGCCGTGTACCGCGGGACATTGGCGGGGATGTCCTACTATTTCGCCTCGTCAGCAGAATCTTTGGGTCTCCCTCAGGCCGTCAAATCACCCACAGATTCCGCTGACAAACCGGTTTTTCAGGGCTCTCCAGCCGCGATGTGGCCCACTTGAATCTGCTCTATGGTCGGGTCCCCGAGCTTCGTGACGAAGTAGGCTTCCGCAGGCTTGACCGTGTCTTCGTATGCGTCTCGGGTGCCCGGGGCGAGCACGGGTAGCTCCTCCTCCCGGTATCGCTTCAGAAGCTCTGAGAACGACACGGCGCTGCGGAGCCCCTGTGCCTTCCGCTTGGCCTGCGCCTCAAGCTCCATGAGCTTGCCCCACGCCCATTCGGTTACTTCGGACTTGACTCGGCCAGCCCCAGGAACTTCTCGCGGCGGGGGCCGAACTGGTGGCGATCCTCGTTCACGCGCAGCACGACCAGCCAGCCGCGCCCACGACGTCGGTTGAGGCCAGGTGACTTAGCCATTGCTGTGCCCCTCCCGATCGAGGTATTGGACGATGGCCTCCAGAACCAACTCGCTCATCGGCCGCTCAGCCCGCACGCCCGCCAGCTTGAGGCGCCGGTGCAGCTCGGCCGGCAACCGCACGTACAGGGGCTTGGTCCCCACCAGGGTCGTCTCCATTTCCGGGGCATCTCCTCCGTCCAGGGGATGCGCCTATCTTATATCTCAATAGCGCGCTATGTCAATAGCGTTGCCACCGGCGTTGCCGAAACGGCCTCCCCCGATTTTCAGGAGGGCAGGCCGAACCGCGTAAGTTGTTGTGGAAGAAGAAGAACGGAGGGGGTGGGATTCGAACCCACGAGGGCTTTGGCCCGCCGGTTTTCAAGACCGGTGCATTGAACCGCTCTGCCACCCCTCCGAGGGCTTCTCGAAGATCGCGCGACCGGAGTCGCCGGCCCACCCCCGCACTCGGTGTGCCTGCTCAGTGCCGGAAGAGCCTTCGCCCGGTGAACACCATCGTCATCTGGTGCTCGTTGGCCGCGCCGATCACTTCCTCGTCCCGCAGCGACCCACCCGGCTGCACGATCGCCCGGATCCCGGCCGCCGCCGCGGCGTCCACGCCGTCGCGAAAGGGAAAGAACGCATCCGAAGCGAGCACCGAACCCGCGAGCGGGAGTCCGGAGTCCGCGGCCTTCTGTACCGCGAGGCGCGAAGAATCCACGCGGCTCATCTGGCCGGCCCCGATCCCCAGGGTGGCACCTCCGCGCGCCAGCACGATCGCGTTCGACTTGACCCCGAACACGGCGGCCCACGCGAAGCGCAGGTCATCGAGCTCCCTCGAATCGGGGGGCCTCCGGGTCGCAACCTTCCAGCCCGCGTCCTCCGTCCCGTAGAAGGGGGGTGTCGGCGGGCTCTGCACGAGCAGGCCGCCGTAAACGCTCCGGTAGGCGAAGGCCAGCGCGTAGTCCGCCAGGAAGCGTGCCGGATCCTCAGCGTACGCGAGCAGCCGCAGGTTCTTCTTCCGCTCGAGCACGGCGCGCGCGCTGTCCTCGAATCCCGGCGCCACCACGCACTCCACGAACAGCTCGCCCATCGCCTCGGCGGTTTCCCGGTCGAGGGGCCGGTTGGTGGCGATCACCGAGCCGAACGCGCTCACCGGATCACTCGCGAGCGCGCTCCGGTAGGCGCCGAGCAGCGTATCCGCAACGGCGAGACCGCACGGGGTCGTGTGCTTCACCATACAGACCGCCGGCCGAGGCGAACGCGCGAAGGGCGCGAGGCAGAGGAGTGCACCGTCGAGATCGAGATAGTTGTTGTACGAGAGCTCCTTCCCTTGGATCTGCGCGAGCCCGGCGAGCCCCGCCGGCTCCCCGGGATACCCGTAAAAGGCGGCGCTCTGGTCGGGATTCTCGCCGTACCGGAGGGCCTGCTTGCGGCGCAGGGAGAGGCGAAAGCGCTCACCGAGCTGTCCCTCCGCGTCGCCGGCGCGGGGGGCGGCGCCGTCCCGTCCCTCCAGGTAGTCCGCGATCGCCGCGTCGTAGCTGCTCATGTGGCGGAAGACCTTGGCGGCCAGCTCACGCCGCAGCGCCGCGCCACCGTCCTCGCCGGAGCCCGCATCCAGCGCGGCGACGACCCGGGGGTAATCCGCCGGATCGATGAGCACCCAGACGTCCCGGTGGCTCTTCGCGGCCGCGCGGATCATCGTGGGTCCGCCGATGTCCACCTTCGCCATCGCCTGCGCGATCGGCACGTCACCGCCGGCCACCGTCTCTCGGAAGGGATAGAGGTTCACCGCGACTAGGTCGATCGGGCGATATCCGTGCCACTCGAGGGCCGCCATGTCGTCCGGGCGGTCGCGCTGCGCGAGCAGCCCGGCGTGCAGCGCGGGATGGAGCGTCTTCACCCGGCCCTCCATCATCTCCGGATGGCCGGTGACGTCGGCGGCATCCGTCGCCGCGAGGCCCGCCTCGCGGAGCGTCTGCGCGGTGCCTCCGGTCGAGAGTAGCTCCCACCCGCGCTCGGCCAGCGCCCGGCCCAGCTCGACGATTCCCGTCTTATCCGAAACGCTGAGCAGTGCTCTGCGGTATCCCGCGGTCGTCATGCCGAGCGAAATTCTCCTTCGACCAACTGTTGGAGTATGGAGGGCGCCGCCTGCGCCAACGCCCGGGGACCACCGGGGGGCGCAAGAGGCACCGGCTCGGTCCCTGCCGCAAGTGCGCGACAGAGCCGCTGCGCCGCCAGCGGGTAGAGCAGATGCTCGATCTCGAGCACGCGCGCCGCCAGCCGCTCCGCGTCGTCTCGCGAAAGCACGGGCACCGGCCACTGCGCGAGGATATCGCCCTCGTCGTAGCGCTCGTCCACGAAGTGCACGGTCACCCCGGTGACCGCCGCCTCGGACCGCAGCACCGCCTCGTGGACTGCCCGCCCCCACATCCCCTTGCCGCCGAAGTCCGGGAGCAGAGCCGGGTGCACGTTCAGGATCCGGCGGCGAAACGCGGAGGTCACGGCGGGAGGAACCAGCCGCAGATAGCCGGCGAGAAAGATCACTTCTACCTCGGCTGCACGCAGCACCGCGAGGGTCGCGGCACCCAGCTCCTCGAGGTCCCGGCCGGAGACCGGCATGTGACATACCGGCACACCCGCGCGCTCCGTCGCACCGATCCCTTCGCGGTCGACCACCAGCAGCCGGGTGCGCCAGAGCGCGCCTCTTCCCTCGCGGTCCAGCAGCGCCTGGAAGTTCGTGCCCGAACCGGAGGCGAAGACCCCCGCGTTCACGAGGGGGCTGCGCCGAACCGGGGGCAGGAGCCTCCCCGCGCTTCGCGTCCCCAGGCTTCCCCTGTGGGCCCAGGCCCGGCCAGCCGGACGCTCATGCCAGCTCGCCTCCGTAGTGCGGGATCAGGAAGGGATTGTGGCGCCCCTCCCATTCCACCGTGGTCTCCGGCCCGTGCCCAGACAGGAGGCGGGTGTGGAGGGGCAGCGTAAGCACCTCGCGGCGGATCGACTCGATCAGCGTCCGGAAGTCTCCACCGGGCAGATCAGTGCGGCCGATCGAGCCGGCGAAGATGACGTCCCCGACCAGAGCGAGCCCGTCGTGCGGGGCGTACAGGATGACGTGTCCTGGAGAATGGCCGGGCGCATGGCGCACCTCGAACGCGCAGCTCCCAAACAGGATCCGCTGTCCGGCCGCCAACTCGCGGTCGGGGGGTGGCGGGTCGAAGGGGGGGAGCCCGAAGGCCGCGCACTGCCGGGGCGCCGCCTCGTACAGCGGGCGGTCGGCCGGATGTAGATGAATCGGCACGCCCGGGAACGCGGCCCGCACGTCGCCGATCCCGTCGATGTGATCGAGGTGCGCGTGGGTGAGCAGGACCCTTGCCGGGGTGATCCCCACCCGCTTCAGGTGGTCTACCATGGCGGGCGCGCCCCCGCCCGGATCCACCACGACCGCCTCGCCCGCCTCCTCGCAGACGGCCAGGTAGCCGTTCTGCCCGAGGGGTCCCCCCGAGAAGGTGTGGACCCTCATGCTGGCGCTCGGTAGCTCGTCAGGCGCACCCGCAGCCGGACTTCCGGAGTCCGGCGTCCTCAAGCCGCTGCTCCTCCGTCGTCGGCGCGCGCCAGCCTCCCGAGAGCTCGAGCATGCGCCGGAGGGCACGCTCGGCGCGCACCCTCACGTCCTCGTCGAGGAGAACCTCATGCTGCTCGTGATCGAGGCTCCACGCCAGCTTGGCCAGCGTGTTGAGCTTCATGTTGCCGCAGATCGCGGCCCCCGAGAGCGGGATGAACGTCTTGTCCGGATGCACCTGGACGAGCCGGTCCACGAGACCGCGCTCGGTCCCGATGATCAACTCCTCGTGCTCCTCGGCCAGCCTCACCATCCCCGAAGTGGAGGTCACGAAATCGGCCTGCTCGAGCAGATCCCCCCGGGCCTCGGGATGGACCACGACCTTCGCGTTCGGGTGCGCTTTGCGGGCCGCATCGAGCTCGACCAGCACCATGTCGTCGTGCACATAGCAGTAGCCGTCCCAGGCGATCACGTTGGCGCGGCCGGTGCGCTTGATCACGTAGCGCGCGAGGTTCCGGTCCGGAACGAAGATGATCGGCTGCTCGCGCGGGATCGACTCGACCACCTGCACGGCGTTGGACGACGTGCAGCACACGTCCGATTCGGCTTTCACCTCGGCCGTCGAGTTCACGTACGCCACCACCGCGGCGTCTGGGTGCTGCGCCTTGAGTAGACGGAGCGCGTCAACCGTGACGAAATCCGCCATCGGGCAGCCGGCCTTCGGATCGGGCATCAGGACGCGCTTCCTCGGCGAGAGAACCTTGGCGGTCTCAGCCATGAAGTGCACGCCGCAGAAGACGATCACGTCGGCGGCGGTGCCCGCGGCCTCCTGCGAGAGACCCAGCGAGTCGCCCAGGAAATCGCTCACGTCCTGGATCTCGACCCGCTGGTAGTTGTGGCCGAGGATGACCGCGTTCAGCTCCTGCTTGCGCGCACGGATGCGCTCCGCGAGCTCCCCCTTGGGGAGCTCGGCGTAGTTGAGCGGAGTGGGTAGGATGTCGAGGACTAGGCTCATCGTCCCGTGCACCGAGGGCCTAGGCGCCGAGGGGTTCGCGGATCGCGTGCGCGCCCATACCACGGGCGCGCGAGGCCAGCCCCCCGATTGGCCCGTGGCGCGGCTCGCGTCAGACCGTGAAGGAGCTCCCGCACCCGCAGCCACCGGCGGCGGACGGGTTACGGAAGGAGAAACCCGACCCCATCATCGTGGAGACGTAGTCGATCTCCACACCTTCGAGGTACTGCACGCTGAACGGATCGACGAACACCTTCACCCCGGCGATGTCGAGCACCTCGTCCTCGCCATCCGGGGCATCCTCGATGTTGAGTCCATACTGGAATCCGGAGCAGCCCCCGGGGAGGACCGCCACGCGCAGCCCGGCCTCCTGGACGGTACCGTGCTCGGACATGAACTCCTGCACCTTGGTCACGGCGGTGGGCGTCAGGATGATCTGCATCGTTCCATGCTCCAGCCCTGCGGGGGCGTCAGGCCCCGAAGGGCGCTCGATTCGAAGGCGAGGCGGGTCGGTAATCTGCTACCCGAAGGGATCCCGATCGTTCCCATTTTCACGAGCCCGCGGCGGGCCCGACCCAAGGTAAAGCCGTAGATCCGGGGGTCAACGGCCCTAGAGACGGCTACCCCTGGTGGGGGGATCGGAGCCGCTGCTCACGCAGGATCAGCTCGGCCGCCCCGGCGAGGTCGTCGGCCGCCCAGAACCCCGAGGGGAGGCTCGGCTCGGCGCTCGCGCCGTACCCGGTCCGCACCAGAATCCCCTGCCCGCCGAGGGCGGCAGCGGGGAGCACGTCGGTGAGCTTGTCCCCCACGAAGTAGGAGTCCGCCGGCTCCAGACCGTGCTCGCGCGCGGCGAGCCGGTAGAGCCCCGTGGCCGGCTTCCGGCAGTCGCAGGGGCCCCCGTACTCGGGGTGGTGCGGGCAATAGTAGGTGGCGTCCACTCGGGCTTCGGCGGCCTGGATCAGCTCGTCGACGCGCCGCGCGACCGCCCGGTACTGCTCCTCGGTGTAGAGCCCGTGGGCGATCCCGGACTGGTTCGTCACCAGCACCACGGGCAGCCCCGCCGCGCTCATCCGCCGGATCGCGGCCGCGGCTCCCGGGATCAGCGTGACGCGCTCCGGGTCGGCGAGGTAATGCGCGTCCTCGACCACGGTCCCGTCCCGGTCGAGGAAGACGGCCGCACGCCCTCGCGGCCTCATGCTTCGGTCCCGCTGCAGCTCACGCGCCGGAGCGACGCGAGGCGAGGGCGAGGGCGTCGTGCACCAGCCGCGCGAGCGTGGCGTCGTCCTCCTCGCGCACGGTCCGCAGGTCGATCAGCAGCTCGTCGTCCTCCACCCGTGCCACCGCGGGCGGATCACCCGAGCGCAGCGCGCCGGCCAGCGCGTCGACGGCGACCCCCTCGCAGCGGACGCGCACGACCCATCCCGGCAGCTCGACCCCCGGAAAGGTGCCGCCGCCGACGACCGAGCTGCCCGGCGTCGTCCGGATCTGGAGGCCCTCCGGAGCGCCTGCGGCGAGCACGTCGGCCAGCGCCCGCGCGCGCGATTCCAGCGCCTCCGCTCCCGTCGCGATCATGGAGAGCGCCGGCACCTGCGCGCGCGCCCTCTCCGGGTCGAGGTGCAGGCGCAGGGTGACCTCCAAGGCCGCGAGCGTGGCCTTGTCCACCCGGAGCGCGCGGCAGAGCGGGTTCTTGCGGAGCGCCTGCACGAGCGGCGCGTGCCCCATCACGATCCCCGCCTGCGGGCCGCCGAGCGCCTTGTCGCCGGAGATGCACACCAGATCCGCCCCGGCCGCCAGGCTCTCCTGCGCGCGCGGCTCGGCCGGCAGCCCGAGCGCCGCTGGATCGGCGAGCAGGCCGGATCCGAGGTCGTGGACCACCGGAACCGCCAGCTCGCGCGCCAGCCTGGCGAGCTCCGCGAGGGAAACCTCCTCGGTGAAGCCTTCGATCCTAAAGTTCGAGCGGTGGACCTTGAGTAACGCCACCGCGCCGTGCTCCTCGGCCGCCCGGCGGTAGTCGGCGAGGCGAGTGCGATTGGTGGTGCCGACCTCGACCAACACAGCGCCCGCGCGCTCGAGCATCTCCGGGATGCGGAACCCGCCCCCGATCTCCACCAGCTCGCCGCGCGAGACCAGCACGGGCCCACCCCGGGCCACGGTGTTGATGGCGAGCACGAGTGCGGCGGCGTTGTTGTTCACGACCAGCGCGTCCTCGGCTCCAGTGAGACGCCGGAGCAGCCCGACGCAATGGTCGTAGCGGCTTCCCCGCCCGCCCGCGGTCAGGTCGTATTCCAGGTTCGAGTAGCCCGACGCGATGCGCACCATCGCGGCGACCGCCGGCTCCGCGAGGGGGGCGCGCCCCAGATTGGTGTGGAGCACGACGCCCGTGGCGTTGATCACAGGGCGGAGCGAGCCACGCTCCTCCTCTGCGAGCGCGGTCTCGACCTCACGGGCGTACAGCATGGGATCGGCGAGATCCGGATCCGTCCCGTCGCCGGGGACGCGCTCGCGAACGCGCGCCACTGCCTCGCGCAGCCGCTCAACCATGCGCTCGCGACCGAAGCGCGATTCGAGGGCGCGCAGCGGCTCGGCCTCGAGCAGTCGCTCGAGCGCGGGGATCCGCCGACGCGGGTCACTCATTGGAGGCCGGGAGGCGGGACCGAGTCGCCCGGTGCTGCCAGGGAATCCGAGGGAGGGGCGGGCGGCGGGGGCCGCACGATCGAGTCTTGCCCACCCCCGAGCGGAACGCGGTTGACGTTCACCACGCTGGCAACCGTGACCCGATAGGGAGAGCCGACCTCCAAGGGGCCGGCGAGCACCGCGATCAGCTCCTGGCTCGGCAAGGGGAGTCCGCCCGGCAGCCCCCCGCGTTCCTGACCCGGCGGCGACACGGTCCTCCCCGGAAGGGGCACGCGGCTCACGCGACCGGGCTCGCCCGGGGCGGCGCTGTCCGCCTCGGCCGCGAGCGAATCGCGCAGCGCAGCCCAGGCCTGGGGATGGAGCACGCGGGCGACGCCCGGCGTTCGCTGCCCCTCGAGCCCTTCGAGCGACACCGTGGCCTGACCCACCTCCTCCGGCTCCAGGTAGTCGGTGAAGACCAGCCGGAGCGCGGTCGAATCGGCGATCTCCGTACGGACCAGCTGGGCGGGAGTCGAGTCGGGCCCGAGCAGCGTGATGTCGGTGATGAGCGTGTCCCCCACGGACAATCTCACTCCCCGTTCGCCGCGCGCTTCGGTGAGGTCGGGCGCGAAGTTCCGGTTGCGGTCGACGAAGGCGACCAGGTTGTGGCGCCCCTCCGGCACGTAGCGGAAGAAGAAGAGCCCGTCCTGGCCGCTGCGCGCCAGGTAGGGTGTCGTGTCGGGGACGGGGTTCGTGGGAAGCAGCGCGAGGGTCACGTCCTGCACCGGCCGGCCCGTGATCCGGTCCAGCACCTGGCCGGCGACCGCGTTCTCGTTCGGCTCCGGACCGGTCGTGAACACCAGCTCGAAGGGATCCGTCATCCGGTTCCCGAACAGGTCGGTGATCACCGGCAGCACGGTCACGCGGTAGACGAGCCCGGGGCGAAGCCCGCCCCCCACGGAGATGTCGAGGGCGTCCCCCCCGTGATTCACGCGGACGGGGCCGGTGAGGGGAGACACGAGGACCGCCTCGTCGAGCGTTCCGCGCGCCGCCCGCTCGCTGATTCGCTCGCTGAAGCGCAGCCGGATGCGCGCGTCGGGGTCCTGGACCCGCGACAGCGGAGCCGGCTCGGCGGCGACCACCACCGGCGGCCGTCGGTCCTCCGGCCCTCCGCGCGGTGCGCCGGGGCGCGCGCAGGCGAGCGCCATCCCCGGGAACAGTCCCGCGAGCAGGGCCGCCGCGATGCGCCCACTCCCTCTCATCCCCACCCTTCCAGAAGGGCCAGCTTCTCGCGCAGCTTGGCCAGCTCTTCCGCCAGCCCGGCGGCGCGCTCGCGCTCCTTTTCGACCACGTCCGGCCGCGCGCGCGTGACGAACTGCTCGTTGGCCAGACGCTTCTGCCCTGCCCCGAGGTGTCCTTCCTTGCGCGCGATCTCCTCCTGGAGCCGGGCGCGCTCGCGCCCGACGTCGATCACCCCATCGAGGGGGAGGAAGACCTCCATCCCCCCGCCCTTGAGCACCGCGTGCGCCCCGACCGTACCGGCGCCGGCGCGCTCCCAGCGCACCTCCTCCACGCGTGCGAGGCGCGCGAGCGCGCCGCGCTGCGCCTCCACGGTCGCACGCAGGTCGCCGTCCCCCCACAGGGCGAGAGGAATCCCCTTCCCTTCCGCGATGCCGTACTCTTTACGCAGGCTGCGCACGACCCCGACCAGCTCCTGGAAGTCCGCCATGCGCGACTCGGCGGCGGGATCGCAGAGCGAGCGATCCGGGGTCGGCCAGGGCGCGACGATCAGCGCCTCCGGGCGCTCGGCGCCCTCCGGCCACGGGAGCTCGCGCCAGAGCGCCTCCGTGACGAACGGCATGATCGGATGGAGTAGCCGGAGCACCCCGTCGAAGACCGCGATCAGCGTGGCGCGCGCGGCCTGCCGGCTCGTCTCCCCCACCTCGCCCTTGAGCCGCGGTTTCACCAGCTCGACGTACCAGTCGGCGAGGTCGCCCCAGAAGAAGTGGTAGAGCCGGTCGGCGGCCTCGTGCAGACGGAAGCGCTCCAGTTCGAGCGTGGTCTCCTTGGCCGTGCCCTGGAGGCGACTCAGGATCCAGCGATCCTCGAGCGCTAAACGAAGATCGCTGAGTGACTGAATCGGACCTTCCCCGAGCGACATGAGCGTGAAGCGCCCCGCGTTCCAGAGCTTGTTGGCGAAGTTACGCCCGGGGGCGAACGATCCCTCGACGTCGTTGTGGTCGAGGTGGATGTCCGTGCCGACCGCGCACGCGCTCACCACGGTGAAGCGCATCGCGTCCGCGCCGAACCGCTCGACCACCTCGAGCGGATCGATCCCGTTGCCCAGCGACTTCGACATCTTGCGGCCCTGGATGTCGCGCACGGTCCCGGTCAGGAACACCTGCGTGAACGGCACCTCCCCCATGAAGTGCAGGCCGGACATGATCATCCGGGCGACCCAGAAGAAGAGGATTTCGGGCGCGGTGACCAGCGTGTGACCGGGATAGAACACCCTCAGGTCGTCGGTCTGCTCCGGCCAGCTGAAGGTGGAGAAGGGCCAGAGCCAGGAGCTGAACCAGGTATCGAGCACGTCCGGGTCCTGCTCGAGCGCGACCGAGCCGCATGTCGGGCAGGACGTGGGATCCTCGCGCGCGACGATCGTCTCCCCGCACTGCTGGCAGTACCACACGGGGATGCGGTGCCCCCACCACAGCTGCCGCGAGATGCACCAGTCCCGGATGTTCTCGAGCCAGTGCTCGTACACCTTCTTCCACCGTTCGGGGGTGAAGCTCACCGTGCCGTCGCGCGAAGCGGCGAGCGCCGGCTCGGCGAGCGGGCCCATGCGCACGAACCACTGCTTGGAGAGGCGCGGCTCGACCACCGTGTCGCAGCGGTAGCAGCGCGGGACCGCGTGTGTGTGCGCGTCCGAGCCGGCGAACAGCCCCTCGCGCTCGAGCGCGGCCAGCACCGCCGTGCGTGCCTCGAACCGATCCATACCGCGGAACGGCTCGGGGACGGCGTCGTTCATGCGCGCGTCGGGCGTCATCACGGTCATCGGCGGCAGGCCGGTGCGCGCCGCGATCTCGAAGTCGTTGGGGTCGTGGGCGGGCGTCACCTTCACCATTCCCGAACCGAACTCCGGATCGACGAACGGGTCCGCGACCACCGGGATCGTGCGCCCGGTGAGCGGGAGCTGCACGTCCGCGCCGATCAGGCCTCGGTAGCGCTCGTCCTCCGGATGCACCGCGACCCCCGTGTCGCCGAGCATGGTCTCGGGCCGGGTGGTTGACACGCTGAGCGCCCAGCCGCCGTTCGACAGCTGGACGATCGCGCTGGCGCCGCGGGCAGCCGCGTGTTCCGCGACTCTCCACGTGGACTCGGCCAGCGGGTAGCGGATCCTCCAGAGCCGCCCCTCGGTCTCCGAGGCCTCGACCTCCTCGTTCGAGAGCGCGGTGAGGCAGCGGGGACACCAGTTGATGATGTACTCGCCGCGATAGATCAGCCCCTCCTCGTGGAGGCGCACGAATACCTCGCGCACCGCGCGGCTGAGCCCGGGGTCGAGCGTGAACGCGGTGCGCTCCCAGTCACACGAGCAGCCCATCGCCTTGAGCTGCTCGAGAATGGTCCCCCCCGTCTCACGCACGAACTCCCAGACGCGCTCGACGAACGGGTCACGCCCCAGGTCGTCGCGCGTTCTGCCCTCCTGGGCGAGCTGGCGCTCGACCACGTTCTGGGTCGCGATCCCTGCGTGGTCCGTGCCCGGCAGCCACTCCGCGGCACGCCCCTGCATACGCCGCCAGCGGATGAGCACGTCCTGGATGGTGTTGTTGAGGCCGTGCCCCATGTGGAGCACCGCGGTCACGTTGGGGGGCGGGATTACGATCACGTACGGATCGCGCCCCTCTTCGAGCACCGCCGAGGCGGGAACGTGGAACCAGCCCCGCGCGAGCCACTCGCGGTAGAGAGGAGGCTCGATGGCGCGCGGATCCAGCCGCGGGGGGAGCTCCCGCATCAGGGTGCGCCCGAGCGGGACGTCCAGACCCGGTTGACCACGACGCTCACCCCTGGCTCGGTCGCGAGCGTGTCGAGGACGGCCGGAAGATCGAGCTGATCCGTGGCGCTGCCGACCAGCTCGAGGATTCCGCCTCCGAGCGAGCACACCACGAGCTGTTCGGTGCCGGCGTGCGCGCGTGGTGGAGAGCGCCTGCGACACTCCGAAGGGCGCCCCTTCCCCGTCCGCGTGCGGGCGCAGGAAGATCCAGCTCGCCAGCTCGCCAGCTCGCCGAGGCCACCACGGCAATCCAGAGCGGCCACTCCGGCCGGGGAGCGGTGTGGGAAGGCATCAGGGGCATGAGACTCTCAAAGCGACGGCTCCGGCTGCGGACGCCGGAGCCGATTAGTGGATTACGCCGGGGACCCGTACAGGGTTCCGGGCTACCTGACGAGGAACTGCGAGTCGTCGAGTCTATCCGACCAGGAACTGGCAGTCGTCCGGGAGGAGGTGCGCGGCGGCCAGCCGCACGCGCTGGGCGGCCCCGACGCGGAGAGGCGAGCGCGCCCCCCGGATCGAGTGGAAGAGGTGATTGGGGAGGGAGAGGAAGGTGGCCGCCGCTCGGGGCCCGAAGTGGACGTCCGTCCCGCGCGCGATCTCCTCCAGCGCGGTGTCGTGATCGAGGGAGGGGCGGTACGCGCGATTCGAGGTCATCGCGTCGTAGCAGTCGGTCACCGCGAGCAGCTGCGCGAGCAGCGGGATGTGGTCGCCCCTGAGCCCCTCAGGGTAGCCGCGCCCGTCCCAGCATGATGGTAGCGCGAGCCCGGTGAGAGGTGGCGCACGCTCGGGATACTCTCGAGGATGCTCACGCCCACGCTCGCATGGAGCTGCACCGCGTGGAGATCGTCCTCGGTCAGCGGACCGTTCTTCGCGAGGACCCGAAGCGGCACGGACAACTTGCCGAGGTCGTGCAGGTATGCGGCCGCCCAGACGGTCCTGAGCATGTCATCGTCCAACCCCATCCGGTGCGCCGTCGCCACCGACAGGATCGCGACCCGCCGCGAGTGACCCGCTGTGTACGGATCCTTGGCGTCGATCAGGGCGGAGAGGATCTCGAGCAGCTGGTCCCCGGAGAGTGGCGAGATCTCTGGAGGAAGCAGCTCCTCGGCAGCGGACATCAGCCCGCGATAGAAGGTCGGAGCGTAGTAGTCGGCGATCCGGCGCCTGTCGGCGAGACCCAGATAGGCGTCGGTCACGTCGGGGCCGAACTCCACCGCGTATCCATCGACCACCACCTCCCGGATCTCCTCGGCGCTGCGGGCCGGCCGGTTGGGCCGGTTCTCGCCGAGCGCGGCCACGGTATCGGCCAGGCGGAGGACGCGGGCACCGATCGGGATCTCGTGCCCGGACAGCCCGTCCGGGTAGCCGCTCCCATCCCACCACTCGTGGTGATAGCACACCAGCAGAGCCACTCCGCCGAGGTGCGGGATGGCCAGTACCGCAGTCTCGCTGCGGAGGGGGTGCACCTAGACGCGCGCGCGCGTCTCCGGATCGAGCTCGGCGACCGGATTCTCCCACGCATCCTCGGCCAGCCCGATCATCCCCACGTCGCCGAGCACGGCGGCGAACATCAGCTCGGCCTTGCTGCGCTCGGTCAGACCCAGCTCGGTCGCGATCTGCCGGGAGAGGTGCCCCACGCTCGGGCCGTGGTCGAACAGGTAGTCCTTGGCGGTCCCCATGACCTGGATGAGCGCCTCGAGCAGACCGGCGTAGAAGGCCCTGCCGGAGTTGAGCGAAACGTCGACCACGTTTGGGTCCGATGCCCGGAGTGCCGACGCTCGCGGGCGCTATTAGGGGTCTCGGGGGGAGAAACGCTCTAAGGTAAACACATGTTTCCCAGGAAGGAAAGAACTTCGAGCGCGCTTCCCGTCAGCGGCCGTTCACCAGGAGCGTGTCCCCGGGGGCCCGGGTGCGCTCCGCGTCGCGGCGCCGTCGGATCTCAGCGGCGCGGCCGCTGAGTACCTGGTTGACCTCCTGCCGCGCCGCCTGGTTCGCGATCTCCGCATCCTCACGCGCACGCCGGGCGGCCAACGTGTTGGGCGGAGGCACGAAGCCGAACGGAAGCGGAATCGTGATGTCCCCCAGGTGGATCTGCCCCGGCGAGATCCCCCAGCGCCGCCCCCGCGAGTCCGAAAATGTCCAGTCGGTGCCGCGACGCTGGGCTTCCACAATCGCTGCGGCCGAGTCGCCCATTGCGGCGATGGCCAGCGCGAGTTCGAGCTGCAGGCGCTGCTCCGGGGAGAGCGCGACGAGCTCATCCGGGGGGAGGAACCAGAGCCGCGGATCCTTCTCGCCCGGGCGCAGGCGATCCGCCAGGGTCGCAGGGATCACGATGCCCGCTCCCGTGGGGGCGGCCCCCGCCCCGGACGGCTCGGCCGCGGGCAGCGTCTCGGGCACGGGCTCCTCGGCCCCGGCGAACCCGCTCGGGGCGGGCTCCTCCCCGGGCTCGGGCTCCGGGAGCGCGGGCGTAGCCTCGACCAGGGTGGGCAGCTCGACCGGGTGGGGTCCGGGCGACGGGGTCGGTGGCTCGGCCGGGCGCGGCGCGGGAGCCACGAGCAGGATGAGCCTCTCACCCCCGATCGGCCGCGCGAGCTCGATCAGCCACTCCGGAACGGAGAGCCGCCGCTCTCCCACGGGCGCGAACGCCGGCAGGAGGAAAACCAGGAGCACGACGTGCAGGACGGCCGAGCCGACGATCGCGAGCGTGGCCACGCGTGGATCGCGCGCGCGGACCCGCTCGGAGAACGGGCGACCGGGCATCCGCGGGGTCCCGGCGGAGGGCGCGGAAGCAGGGGGTCCCATTGTTTCTGCTAACCCACCCCCCTAGGTGCGTTCCCGGCGGACGGCGCTCATCCAAGTGGACGCAACTCGGGGGCGGGAGCGTTGCCCGCGAGCACCGGGTTGCGGATGCTCCCGACTCCGGGGATCTCCACCTCTACGACGTCGCCCGGGACGAGCGGACCCACCCCTTCCGGAGTTCCGGTCGCGATCACGTCTCCCTCCTCGAGGGTGGCAAAGCTCGAGCACCACGCGACCACGTACGGGATCGGAAAGGCCATGTCGGAGGCGCGGCCGTGCTGCCGAATCTGCCCGTTCACGCGTGTGATCACCTCGAGCGCGCGCGGATCCTTGTCCTCCGCGCTGACCGGACTTCCGATGGGACAGAATCCGTCGAACCCCTTCGCGCGCGCCCACTGCCCGTCCTTCTTCTGGAGCTCGCGCGCGGTGACATCATTCAAAGGGACGAGCGCGGCCACGTGGTTCCAGGCGTCCCGGGTCCGCACGCTGCGCGCCGTACGGCCGATCACGACCCCGATCTCCCCCTCGTGCTCGATCCGGCCCGCCCAGTCGGGCAGAACGATCGGGTCGCCGTCGCCGATCACCGCGGAGGACGGCTTGAAGAAGATGAGCGGCTCCGCGGGGACGTCGTGGCCCAGCTCGGCGGCGTGCGCCGCGTAGTTGCGCCCGACGCAGAGGATCTTCCCCGGGCGCCGGGCCACCGCCATCAGTCGTGGCGTGGCCGCGTGTGCAGCCAGGTGCCGACCAGGGCGCCGCCGGCAGCCAGCGTAAGCAGGACACCGATGACCGACCACCAGAAGCCGAGGTCGGTCGCGTCTGCGCTCCATCCGGCCGCCGAGTTCCTGAACGCGACGACCGCGAAGACCAGCCACACGATGCCGACGACGAATCCGAAGATGCGACTCATGTCATTGCCGTTGGAGAGAACGGAGCGCCGGCGCGGCCGCCGGAAGGTAAGCGAATGTAAGCCGCGGCCGCGGTCGGGGAAATCCGGACGGACGGTCAGCCCCCGCGTGCTCCGTAGAAGCGTGCGACCCGTCCCGCGATCTGCTCCCAGGGCCCGCGCACGAGCGGTGCCGGGGGCAGCGACTCTCTCAGGTAGCGGCCGTAGCGGCGGCGCACGATGCGGTTGTCCAGGAGCAGCACGGCCCCCCGGTCGGCGCGCGAGCGGATCAGTCGCCCGAACCCCTGCTTCAGCCGGAGCGCGGCGAGCGGGAGCAGGTAGCCGTAGAACGGATCGCCCCCCGACTGCTCGATCGCCTCGAGCCGCGCGGCGACGACGGGCTCGGTGGGCACGCGGAAAGGGAGCTTCTGGATGACCAGCCCGCGGAGCGGCTCTCCGGGAACGTCCACTCCCTCCCAGAACGACGCGGTCCCGAGCATGATTCCGGACCCGGCGGCGACGAAGCGCCCGAGCAGCCGGTGCCGGTCGTCCTCGCCGTGCACGAAGAGGGGCCAGCGCGCGTCCACACGGCGTGCGCGGAGCAGCTCCGCGACCCTGCGCAGCGCACGGTGCGAGGTGAAGAGCACGAAGAGGCCGCCCCCGCTCAGGCGGGCGGTGTCCTCCACGATGCGGGCGGTCGCCTCCTGGAGGGGCGCGAAGGAATCGGCCCTGCCCGGATCGGGGAGATCGGTCGGGACGGCAAGCAGTGCCTGCCGGCCGAAGTCGAAGGACGAGGGGATCACTTCCTCGACCACCTGCGGGGCTCGCTCCATGAGCTGGATTCCCGATGAATCGATCCCCAGCCGTCCACGCAGGAAGGTGAAGCTGCGGCGGGTGGCGAGCGTCGCCGACGAGAGCGTGACGGTCTCCTGGCGCCCGAACAGCGTGTCGCGCAGCACGGCACCCAGATCGATCGGGGCGGCCGCGAGCGCGAGCGTCCGCCGCACGCCGGAGCCCCGCGCCACCATCCAGCGAACCCACACGTTCACATCCTCGGCGCCAGGAGCCAGGACAAGGCGGAGCGCGTGCGCCGCGGCCTCCAGCCGGCGCTCGACGCTCTTCACGTCGAGCAGCCGTCCCTCGAGCCGCTCCGCGCGCGCCTGGTCCAGCTCGATTCGCTCGCGCAGCTCCGCCAGCTCGCGCGCCAACCGCGAGAAGGTGAAGGTGACGCCCTCGAGCGCATCCGCGACCTCGGGGTCCGCGCCCGGCTCGCCGATCCCGGAAGCGCCCAGCCGGGCGGGCTCCTCGCCGAGCACCACGCGCGCCTCCAGCGCGTCGGCGAGCCGGACTGCGGCGCGCTGCGCGTGCTCAAGCGCGGGCTTCGCCAGCTCCGCGATGCGCGACCGGAGCGCGCGCTCCTCGTCCCCTGGACCCAGCTCCCCCTCGAGCGCGGGCAGGATGCCGCGTCCGTTCCGCTCGAGCCGCGCGAGCGTGCGCGCGAGCCCGCGGCGCGTAACCTCCACGCCCATGTGCGAGGTCGCCGAATCCTCGAGGTTGTGCGCCTCGTCGAGCACGAGTCGCTTGGTGGGCGGCAGCACGGCGGCCTGCGTCCAGTTCTGGGTGGCGCGGCGGACCGCGAGATCGGTGAACAGGAGGTGGTGATTGACGACGAGCAGCTGGGCGGACTGTGCCTTCCGGCGCGCGCGCTGGAAGAAGCAGCGCTGAAAATGCGGGCACCTGGCCCGGAGACACACGTCCGGATCGCTCCGTACCTCCTCCCACACCTCCTCCGAGGGCGGGGCCGGCAGATCCGCGAGTGAGCCGTCCTCGGTGGTGCGGATCCACTCGAGCAGGCCGGTCAGCTCCCCCTCGCGCTCCCGCTCGAAGAGCGAGGGCGCCTCCGCCATCGCCAGCTCCGCGCGCCGGATCGACACATAGTTGCCGCGCCCCTTCACCAAGGCCCAGCTCAACTCGCCTTCGATCAGCTCGTCCACGAGCGTCCGCACCAGAGGAAGATCCTTCCCGACCAGCTGTTCCTGGAGGTTGATCGTCGCGGTGGAGATCACCGTTTGCTCCCCGTTCTGGATTGCCCAGACAGCCGCGGGGAGCAGATAGGCGAGCGATTTGCCGGTCCCAGTTCCGGCCTCGGTGATCGCCACGCCGCCCTGGTTGTAGCGCTCGGCGACCAGCCGGAGCATGCGGCGCTGCCCCGGGCGGTCTTCGAAACCCGGGTGCATCTGCGCAAGCGGGCCGTCGGGGCCGAGGACCCGCTCGAGCGCGTCCAAGTCGAGTGGGATCTCGACCCTGGGCGCCGGCGGCTCGACCAGTACGTAGAGCTGGCTCGCTCCGTTGTCGACGAGCGCGCTCCCGAGCCCCTCCTCCCAGACGCGGGCCGCCACCGCCAGGTCGGCCTGTGACGGCTCGAGCACGCCGGAGGGGTGGTTGTGGATCATCACAGAGCCGTCGGGCGCGTCCTGGCTTCGCCACGCGCGCGCGGCGGCCACCACCGCCTCGCGGTTGCCGCGCGCGACCGGACGCGGATCCACCAGCGATCGGTCGGAGGCCACCCGCGCGAGGAAGCACACCTCGCGGCCGCCGGTGCGCGCGATCTCCTGCCGGATCCGCTCTGCGGCGAGGGCGCCGAGCCGGAGGGGAGGGAGCTCGCGGGAGGCTCCCGTGGGGAGCCTGGGCGCGCCGGGGTCCTCGTCCGTGCCGTCGAGCCCGGCCAGCGCGAGCGCGGGTAGAGTGGCCGCGCCCGGAGCCTCGCGCCACGTGCGGCGAGCGCTCACGGCCGGCGCCTGCGTGACGGACGAGGCTGAGCGCCCCACGCCGGACGGAGCGAGTTCGCGCGACAGGCGTAGCCTGGCGCGAGCCACCGAAGGCGGCGGGCGCAACTCACGTCTTCAGCGTCTTCTTCTTGGCGGCCGGGAAGAGGACGTTGTTGAGGATCAGGCGGTACCCGGGAGAGTGCGGGTGAAGGTCGAGGTCGGTGGGCATGTCGCCGATCTTATGCTCGGGATCGGCCGGATCGTGCCCGCCGAAGTAGGTGAACGTGCCCCTTCCCACCGTCCCGTGCACGTACTTGGCGAAGTTGCCGTCACGCGCGAGCACGAGGGTAGCCGGTTTCACCCGGTCGATCCGGAAGGAGGTGGTCAGTCCGTAGAAGTCGGGCAGCACCGACTCGTGGTTCTGGGTGAGCATCGCCGGCACCGGATCGAACTTGGCCGAGAATTCGAAGAGCGTGAACACGCCCAGCGCCTCGCGCCACGAAGTGTTCACCTGATGTCCGTCGATGTCGCTGAAGGAGTTCACCGAAGGCGCGGTCTGCACCTGCGCGTCCTGGAAGGCCATCGCGACCTCCCAGTCCATGCGCTCCGAGGCGTCCTGGTCGGCGGGCGTACCGTCCGCGTAGGCGACAACGATATCCACATCGTGGGCGGCGAGCGCCAGCTCGAGCGTCTCGGTGGCCGAGCACATCGCGAACAGAAAGCCACCCCCCTCCACGTACTGACGGATCCGGCGCGCGACCTCCTTCTTCAGCTCGGGGACGCTCCCGAATCCGAGCTGGTCCGCCATCTCGGTGTTCCGCTCGACCTCTTCCTGAAGCCACTCCGAGCCCACGTAGGTAATGTAGAACTTGGAGTACTGGCCGGTGAAGTCCTCGTGGTGCAAGTGAAGCCACTCGTAGTCGGCCAGCTTTCCCTCGATCACCTCGCGGTCCCAGATCTTGTCGTACGCGATGCCGGCGTACTCGAGCGCCATCGTGACCGCGTCGTCCCACGGAGTCGCGTTTGGGGTGGTGTAGACCGCGATCTTGGGCGCCTTCTCGAGCGGAACGGATTCCATGTTCGCGTTCGCGATCTCGGCGCGAATCGAGGCGACCTGCGCGCCGCCCACCGGCACCACCGTCACCCCCTCGAGCGCCGCCTCGCGGCGGAGCTCCTCAGTATCGGGGAGGAGGAAGGATCCGGCGCGGTAGTTCAGCAGCCACTCGCCCTGCGCACCGCGCTGGAGCACCCGGAAGGTGATCCCGTACGCCTTCAGGTGATTGTTCTGGGCGCCATCCATCGGGATCAGGAGCTGCTGCGCGCCCACCGGAGCCGGGAGGGTCGCAAGCACCGCGAGCAGCGCGAGCGCCGTACACCGGGCGACGCCGAAGCCGCGCCGCCCTGCCGCGGCCCGCCGCTTCATGCGGAGCCCCGCAGCCGCCGGAGATCCCTGCGGGCCTCGGGCACCACCGCGCTCCCCGGGCTCCTGAGGATCAGCTCCTCGAGCAGACGCACCGCGGTCGGCACGCCGGCAGACGTGCGCGCGTGCCAGCGGGCGAGCACGAGCGCGGCCTCGGCGGACTCGATCGCGTCCGGCCACCGCTCGACGAGCACGCCCCGCATCCGGGCGGCCTGGTCGGGCGCCTGCCCCCCGTCCGCGAGGCGCGCGGCGTGCGCGAGCACGGCCGGGCGGTCCGCCTCCGGAAGCTCCGTCGACGCATGCTCCAGCTCGAGCGCGGCGGGGCGCGCGCTCCCGCGATGGGCGGCCACCGCCGAGCGCGCGACCGCATGCGCGCTGGGCTCGCTCAGGCGGCCGAGCAGCGTGGTGAGCTGGATCGCCTCGGTCGCTCGTGCCGGGAGGAGCCCGTCCACCGCCTGCACGAGTGCCGCGCTCGCCAGTTGCAGCTCTCCGCGCTCGAGTGCGAGGTAGGCCCGCTCGTATGAGGTGCGCGGACCCTGCACGTCGGAGATGACGCGCTCGGCCGCCTCCACCCGGTCCCTCCGCTGGAGCGCGAGCGAGACGGCCGCGGCCAGCTCGTCCAGCTCGGGCGCATCCGGGAACTCCCGCCGGAACCGGGAGAAGCGCTCCTGCAGCTCGGTCGGGTCCGCCGACTGGACCTCGATCCGGAGCTGGCTGGCAAGCAGGCGCCGGCGGGCGGGGGAGCCGGGCGGTGCCGCCGCCGCGAGACGGCCGCCCGCCTGCACGGCCGCGGCCGTATCGCCCGAGGCCATCGCGAGCTCGGAGATGCGCTGGTCGAGGGCGCGGATCTCGACGCCGCCATCCATGGCGTCACGCAGAGTCGAGAGCGCCCAGATCGCGACCTGCGGAGCGCGTGCATCCTGCCCCCAGCGCGCGAGCTCCTGCATGAAGGCCGCGCGGGAGGAACGGTCGAGCTCAGGCGCCACCGCCTGGGCGACTCTGAGCGCCCGCTCCGGGCGGTCCCCCGCGAGCGCGAGCTGGACCGCCGCCATCCGCTGCTCGACCCCGGCGCCGGGCGCATCGAGCGCGCCTACGATCACGTCCACGAACCCTCCTCGGACGTCCGGGTGCAGGAGCCGGATGCGCCGGATCACCTCGGACACGCTCTCGCTCGCCGCGGCGACCGCCCGCGCCCATTCCACCGCCGCGTCTTCGACGCGGTCGCTCTTGAGCAGCAGGTCTCCGATCTCCGCCGCGAGCCCATCCACCCTTCCGCTCGCCGCCCGTCCCTTCCGGAGCAGCTCGAGGGTGGTCTCGATCCCGAACGCGCGCTCCCAGAACGGAGCCACCTGCCGGTAGCGGTCGACGTCCGTTGGTGCCGCGTGGATCCATTCTGCGGTCTCGCGCTTTAGCGCGTCGTTCGAACCCGCCTCGGCAAGCAGCCGCAGTCTGAGGTAGCGGACCGCGGGCACGTTCGGGTCCGCCGCGAGGAACCGGCTCGTGAGCGGAAGCAGATCGGCGGAGCGGCCCTGCGCGTCCAGCAGCCGATCGAGGGCGAACAGCGCACCGAGCGCAGTGGGATGGGTCGAGAGCAGTCGCTCCAGCACGATCACCGCCGCGCGCTCGTGGCCGCGCGCCTCGAGCGCGCTCACCTCGCGCAGCGCCTCGGTCTCGGCGATGCGATCCGGCTGCTGCGCGCCCGCCGGATGGGCGAGCGCGGCGAGCACCGTGGCCACGAGCGCCGCCCGCCTCATCGCGGAGCTCCCATTTCCGGGGAGGCCGCGGGCGGCGCAGCTCGGTTCAAGCGATCGAAGTAGCGCAGCACCAGCTCCCGTTCGGCAGGAGAGAGCCGCTGGAGCTGCTCGGCCGGAGGCAGACCGAAGCGCAGCATGCCGAGCGCCTCGGGACCGAGGGGCAGCACGTCGCCGCGCTCGAACGCGGTCGCCGTCCGGGATTGGCGCTCGTCGGAGACGTCATCGTTCTCGAGCGTGCGGCCGGCGTCCAGGAGCCGGTGGAAGAGCCGCTCCTGACGCGCGCGGGACTCCGCGTCTAGCCGGCCGCCCGCCAGCGCCTCCGCGAGCTGCCGCGCTTCCTCGGCGAGCGCCTCCAGACTCCCGAGCGTCTCCCCCTCCGCGCCGGGCTGCTGCGAGAGATTCTCGAGCTCGCCGGCCACCTCCTCCTGCCCGCGCGCCAACTGCTGGGCCTGCTGGGCCATGGCCTGCTGGCCGAGCTGCATCGGCAGGATCTGGCTCGCACGGTTGTTCAGCTCGCCCTGCTGCTGGGCGAGCTGCTCGAGCCGCTGCTGCACGTCTCCCTGCCCGGGGTCGCTCCACTCTCCGCTCGGCTGGCCGGCCATCATGGTCGCGATCGCGAGCCGGTTGAGCGCGGCCACGGCCTCCTCGGCGGAGTTCTCCGGGCTGGGCACCGTGCCCCGTCTGGCCTCGAGCGCTTGTACCGTGCGCTCGACCGCGCCCATTGCCATCCCGATGCCTGTGACTGCGTCGCGCACCTGGGACGCCTGCCCCTGCGCCTGGACGGCGATGTTCTCCGCCATCGAGCGGAGGCCCTGGAGGAGCGCCGCTTCGGCGCCCCGCAGGTCGGCGATCTGCTCGTTTCGCGCGCTCTGCATCTCGCGCCCCAGCTCCGCCTGCCGGCGCGCGAGCGAGAGTGCCTCCTGGCTCACCTGCACGAGCAGCTGCTGGAGGGCGGCCTGCCGTTCGGTCGACATCTGCCGGCGCGCCTGCTCGAGCCGACCGGCGGCCTCCTGCATCGCCTCGGCGGCCGCACGGGCGCGCTCCGCGGCTTCGGGGTTCGGCCGCTGCGTCTGGGTGGACCGTTCGCCGGCCCGCGTTTGCTCCGCGAGCGCCCGGAGCGCCTGCTCCATGCTCTGCTGCCCCTGCACCGCCTCCCGCCCGGCCTCCTCTACCCCAGCTCGGGCCGCCTCCTCCTCGAGCACGGCCAGGCGCTGCTCGAGCTCATCGAGCTGCTCCAAGAGCTCCTGCGCCTGGTCGCGCAGCTCCGTCTGCTGCTCCTTGCGCAGCTCGGGGTCGCCCCCCTCGCGCAGCGCATCCGCGAGCGCCTGCTCCCGCTGGCCAAGCTCGCGGACGTCCGCGACCATGGCCCTGAAGTCCTGCTCGACCGCGGCGCGCCGCAGCTGTTCGAGCAAGTTCTCGAGCTGCTCGCGGAAGCGCTCCTGCTCGCGAGCCAGCTCCTCGATCGTACGGCGCGCCTCGCGCGCGTCGGTTTGATCGAGCGCGGCCGCCATCTGCTCGAGCCGCTCGCGCAGCTCGGGTGAGGCGATCTCCTGGAGCAGCTCCTGGAGCTCCAGGAGATCGCTCTGGAACTCGGGGTCGGAAGCGCCGGCCGACCGGAGTGCCTCGGCGATCGCCTCCAACTCGTCGCGTGCCTGCCGCGCCTCGTCGGTCATCGCCTGCTGCCGCTCGAGCGCCTGGCGCAGCTGCTCGCGCTGCTCGAACCCGGCTAGGCTCGGATCGGGACGCCGGCCCGCCTGCGCGCGGGGATCGGGCCCGGCCGACTGCTGCGCGCGCGCGCGCGCCTCTCGCTCGAGGTCCTGCGAGTCCTCGCTCGCGCGGCGGGCCCGCTCGGCCAGCTCCTGAAGCCGATCCGCGATCTCCTCCAGCTCCTGCTGCGCGCCCCGCCGCAGCTCCGCCACGACCGGCACACGCAGCACGTACTCGCGGGTCTGCGCGGACGAGGGATCGGGAGCGTTGTCGAGCGCGCGCGCGAAGTAGCGAACCGTGTCTCCGGGCATGAGCCCCCAGTCGCTCAGGTCCATGACCGGTCGCGCCAGCGCAGCCCGCGTTCCGCCCAGCTCGGTGCGCTGAACCACGGCCGGCAGCCGCTCGCCGCCGGAGGTCACGCGATACGCGACCAGCTCGAGCGCGCCGACGCCGTAGTCGTCGCGCAGCTCGATCACGAGCGGCTGCTGGAGCGTCAGCGGCAGCACCGTGTCGCCCTCCGGGAAGGCAACCCGGATGGAGGGCGCGGAGTCGGCGACGACGGTCAGGTCGAGCGCAGCCGGCACCAACTCCGCGGCGAGCCCCTGCGCATCGCGGAAGCGCCACGCGTACCGGCCGCTACCGCGCGGCGTCCAGCCGCCCACGAAGCCCGTCCCGTCAGCCTCGAGCAGCACCCGCAGCCCGTCCTCCTCCCGCTCGAGCGCCGCTTCCGCCAGCGGGCTCGTGGCCCGACCCCTGACCCTGATGCGCGTGCCGGCGGGCACCACGAGCGGAGGAACGTCGCCCTCGTAGGACTCGGGCGCACGGCCGGTGTGCGGGGGGAAGGCCAGCTCGAGTTCGACGTCGCTCACCAGCAGCGGATCGATGGGCAGGAGCCGGAAGGTCGGGCTCGCCGCGCCGTCCGGGGCGGCCGCGGCGTATTCGATCGCAGCGCTCACCTCCTCGAACCGGAAGCGCACCTCCCCGTCCTCGGCCACGAGGGTCTCGGAGTGGGCGACGTCCCCCTCCGCCTGCCACCGCAGGGTGACCTCTGCGCGGCCGGGAGCCTGCACGGTCACCATGACCGGCGCCCCCCTGAGCACCTCGGCGTCGCCGGGGGAGACCCCGAGCGCGGGCAGCGCGGTGCGGGAGAGGGTCCGGAGTGGCCGGCCGAGCCCGGACCACGCCTCGAGCGAGCGGTCCGGGGTGGCGACCGCGAGCAGCATGACCACGGGCGCGAGCAGCGCCAGCGCGGCTCCACCCCGGCGGATCCACCCGGCCGTGCGCGCGCCGAGCGTGCCGGCGAGACGCTCCGGCGGGAGGCCAAGGCGCCCGGCGACCGAGCGCTGCGCCGCCGAGGCCAGGCTGGCCGAGACCCCGGGAGGGAGGCGGCGGGCGAGCTGGAGCGCCCCCTCGACCGCGCCGGCCGCCAGCCCCGCCGGCACCTCCATCGCGCGCGCGATCCGCTCTTCTTTGAGCCAGCTCCGCTCCCCCCGGAGGAGCCAGCCCGCGAGCGCGACCGCGAGCGCGACCAGCGCGAGGTCGAGCAGGAGCGGCCCTGGACTCCCATGCCCCCAGCCGTCCGCACCAGCCAGCAGCCAGGCGGCGGCCAGCGCGGCGCCAAATGCGGCTGCCGCCCAGAGCACGACCGCCAACGCGGCCCGCCGCCGCAGGTGCGTGCGCACGCGGGCCACGACCGCACCCAGGTGAGCCCGATCATCGGCTCCCGGAGCACTCGTGCCGAAGGGCATCACCGCACCTCCTGCCGCAGGGCGTGCAGAAAGATGTTCACCCCCATGCGGAGCGCCGTCTCGCGCTCCTCCGGAGGATCCTGGTGTACCTGGGGATCCTCCCAGCCGTCCCCCAGATCCGTCTCGTATGTATAGATCACGACGAGGCGGCCATCGTGGAAGATACCGAGCGCTTGCGGTGGCTTGCCGTCATGCTCGTGGATCTTTGGCAACCCCTCCGGGAACTCGTAGAAGGCGTGGAAGACCGGATGATCGGGGGGAAGCTCCACGAGCTCCTGGTCGGGGAACACCTCGCGGATCTCGCGGCGGAAGGACTCGTCCATCCCGTAGTTGTCGTCCGCGTGCAGGAAGCCCCCGGCGAGCAGGTGGGCGCGCAGCGCCTGCCGTTCCGCCGCCGACCAGGAGACGTTCCCGTGCCCGGTCATGTAGAGAAAAGGGTAGTCGCTCAGCCGCGGGTCGAGCAGGCTCACCGTCGCCTCGCGGGCGGGCACCTCGAGGTCGGTCCGGTCCCGGATGGCGGCGAGCAGGTTGGGGAGCGAGGAGGGATTGGCATACCAGTCACCGCCTCCCTCGTAGCGGAGCCGCGCGATGGTGACAGTGGTGTCTGCCCATGCCGCCATCGACAGTGCCGCCGCCGCGCTCGCAATCAAGATCATCGATCCCCGCCTCCATCCGCCCGTCGGGGCGCGCGGTCCGGCGCAGGCTCCAGCGCCTGAACCATCTCGTACACCAAATTGCGGGGCAGCCCCAGGCGCCGCGCCACCTCGCGCGCCGTGCGGCTCGGCGAGAACCCTTCCTCGATCAGGGCGTGGGCGAGCGAGCGGGCCGCGATGCGATCCGCGGCGTCCGCCCGGGGGGGCATTGCCGCGCGTTCCACCACGACCGTCACCTCACCTCGCGGCGCGTGCTCCTGGTAGTATCGGAGCGCTTCCGAGAGGGTTCCCCGCGTGAACTCCTCGTGCATCTTGGTAAGCTCGCGCCCCACGGCCACCCTCCGCTCCCCCCCGCACGCCTCTGCGAGCTCCGCGAGGAGCGTGCCAAGACGCTCCGCCGACTCGAACAGCACGACCGTCTCTTCCGACCCGGCGATCCGCTCCAGGAAGCGGGTACGCTCTTCCCCCTTGCGCGGCACGAAGCCCAGGAACGTGAACCGATCGGTGGGGAGGGCGGACGCGACCAGCGCCGCCAGCACCGCCGACGGTCCCGGGATCGGGACCACTCGGTGCCCCGCGGCCGCCGCGGCGCGGACCACCAGGGCGCCCGGGTCGCTCACCAGCGGTGTCCCCGCGTCCGACACGAGCGCCACCCCATCCCCCGCGGCGAGCCACTCCAGCACCAGATCCGTGCGGCCCGCCTCGTTGTGCTCGTGCAGGGAGATGACCGGCACGGAGATCCCCAGGTGATCCAGCAGCACGCGCGTGCGGCGGGTGTCTTCGGCGAGCACCCGGTCGACATCCCCGAGCACGCGCACTGCGCGCCGGGTCACGTCCTCGAGGTTGCCGATCGGGGTCGCGACCAAGTAGAGGATGCCCAGACTCGGCTCGGCGCACGGCGGGAGGCGGGAGGAAACCCCACCAACATGGCGCGGGCACCAGAGGCACGCGAGCCCCTGACGCAAGACGGCCCGGAGGCTCCGCCTCCGGGCCGTCGCCACGGCGTTCCCGGGTGCCGCCTCAAGCGGCCAGGTGCTTTCTGATCTTGTCCTCGAGCTGGGTGTGCGGCACGGCGCCGATCACCTTGTCCACCACCTCGCCGTTCTTGAAGAACAGCACGGTCGGGATGGAGCGCACCCCGAACTGACTCGCCGTCTGCGGGTTGGTGTCCACGTCCAGCTTGCCCACCCGCAGCCCCTGTTCGGCGTACTCCTCCGCCAGCTTCTCGACGATCGGGGCGATGGTCCGGCAGGGACCGCACCATGTCGCCCAGAAATCGACCATAGAGAGCCCTCCTTGATCGCGGACCTCCTCTACGAAGTTCGCGTCAGTGATCTCCCGGACCTTGCCGTTCACGGCCATTGCTTTCTCCTTAGGCACACATTTCCGCGTGAAAGTG